>CAZUWK010000001.1:0-16238 GCA_964624185.1 uncultured Gammaproteobacteria bacterium
CCAGAGCGCCTTTAAGAAACTGTCTTCGAGTAACTTTCTTGGGCTCGTTTTCGTTGGCCATAAAAACAATTAACTTGTTAGTTTTAAAAAACCTATAACAAGAATAATTACTTCAATACAATAAACTTTATTACCAGCCCTGTCAAGTCTTTGTTGTGCGGTGTCCAGGACATACTATAGGGTAATTCTTCAAGAAAATGATGAAAAAATTATCAAAATAGGGCAAAAACCGTAGGTCTGAACCTATCTGACCCCAGGGGTCTGGCAGGAGAGGAAAATCAAAAATGACAACTACCCCTCCCATCATCTTGGCCCCAGGGGTCGGTTAGCATTAGTAGTTAGAATACGGCGGTGGTAATGAAAATGCCAATATGTGGATTCGGTACTACTTTCCTAAAGGCACTGATTTTAGTAAAATCAGCCAAGAAGAGCTAAGAGATGTTGAATGGGAATTAAATAATCGACCCAGAAAGAGACTGGGATTTAAGACGCCCATGGAAGTGATGTCAGAGTATTTTTAAAGTGTTACGCTAGTTGTGAAAATACGGGATAGTTTTTGGTATAATTTGATTATGTCTAGGGTCGAATATATCCCAAAAAACTACGACGATCTTAATGAGCCGTGGATAGCATTCGGTGCCCCAAATAGAAGTGAATATGAAAAATGGCATCCAGAGGTTTGCGGCATTTGTTGTTTGAAGATGACAGGTGATACCTACGGTTTTACTTCCAACACCTCTCTTTATCAATTAACGATGGAATGTAAACAAAGAGGAGGCTTCAAAGAACTACCCACTGGTGAAATCCAAGGAGTATTCCATCAACCCTTATTAGATTTAGCTGAAAATTACGGATTAGATGGAAATGTCGAAGGCAACCTGGATCTTGGAAAAATTATTACTTCCTTACAAAACAACAGATTTGTTATATTATCGCTTGATAAATCAAAAGTTAGTCCAAAACTCAAAGGTGGACATTTAGTTCTAGTTCATGCGTATGATCCAGAATCTGAAACCTTTCTGATTAACGATCCTGAGCCAATTTTGGCAGAAGACGGTCAAAATGTTGAAGTGGGTTCTGGTAGATTAGAAAAAATCTCAAACAAAAGAGGATTGGTAATTTGGCAAGGAGAAAAATCTTATGCAAAATAGAGAAATAGAAAGTTCATTTTCCCAACTTACACCAGTTGATCAATATCTCACGATTTCTCTTCTCAATGAGAGAAAGAAAGATTATCCAACAGGGGTGGTTCACGAATTATTCGAAGCGCAAGTAAGAAAAAATCCTGAAGCTGTTGCCGCCGCTTACCGTGATCAAGAAATCACTTATGGTCAACTTGACCAAGCAGCTAACCAGTTGGCAAATTACTTAATCGAAAAAGGCGTTCAACCAGAATCCTTTGTTGGTATATCTGTAAATCGATCGTTAGGAATGATTGTTTCTGTTCTCGCCACTCTTAAAGCGGGAGCAGCTTATATCCCCATCGAACCGTCTTTCCCACCAGACTTAATTGAATTTATGGTCGGTGATTCTTCACCTGCGGCGATAATTACCTCAAATGAACACACTCCAAAATTTGAGAAAACAAGAGCAAGACTAATTAAATTAGACGAAGAAGCGGAAGCAATTAAAATGCAATCAACAGCTAAACCAGAGGTTAAGATTACAGAATCCAGTGTTGCTTATGGAATTTATACCTCTGGTTCCACTGGTAAACGCAAGGCGGCACTTATTGAACACAAAAATATTGTAAATCAATGTCATGCTTGGGAAGATGCTTATCAAATAACAGAAAGGGATGTTGTGCTACAAACAGCCAGTTTTTCCTTTGATGTTTTTACTGGAGATTGGACAAGAACACTTGCTGCAGGAGCTAAATTGGTGCTTAATCCTTATAACTTAATTCTCTCTCCAGGTGACAGTAAAACTGGTGAGGAGCTTTATCATTTAATGAGAGACAATGGGGTAACAGTGGCTGAATTTACGCCACCAGTTTTAAGAAAACTAATGAGATATGCCCGTAATGCAGGTGAATCATTAGGTTTCATGAGGCTCATTATTGTTGGCGCTGATTCGTGGTATATGAACGAACACAGGGAGTTGGTTGAATTTACGAAGGGCCAATCTCGTATTGTTAATTCCTATGGTATGACCGAGGCGACAGTCGACAGTACTTATTACGAAGGTTATGGAACGGAAAACGATGGAGATGTCTCCTTAATTGGCAAACCTTTCATGAACACAGAAGTATTCATTTTAGATGATAAAGGTAAAATCGTTCCAGTTGGGGAAAAGGGAGAATTGTGTGTTGCTGGGCCAGGATTAACAAGGGGTTACCTTAACAGACCAGATCTGAATGCGGAAAGATTCGGTGAAGTAACATTTCCAGACGGATCTGCCAAAAGAATTTATCGGTCGGGAGATTTAGCTCGTTTTCGAGATGATGGCAACCTGGAATTTTTTGGAAGAATTGATAATCAGGTAGAATTGGGCGCAATTAGAGTTGAGATTGGCGAAATTGAGGGGGTTATTCAAAAACACCCAGCAGTTCAAGAAAATTCAGTCATTGTTGTCGAGAATGAAGATCACAATAAAGAGGTCCTCTGTTTTATGGTGATAAATCCAGGGCAAAGTATGACAGACGAAGAATTAAGAGAGTTTTTAAGTGATAAATTACCCAACTATATGTGCCCTTCACAAATCCACATATTGGATTCAATGCCCCTGACAACTGCTGGTAAAATTGACAGAAAAACTTTAACATCTTTAATTAAAAAATAGAGATATAATCAAGTAAAATTGGTATGAGAATGGCGGAATTAGAACCAAGAATTAGTCACCCTGCTGAAGTCCATTTAGCAACAGTAGCAAAAGATAGCTGTCCGAACCTATCTGACCCCAGGGGTCTGTTAGGTTCAGACCTTGCTTTATCACCTTTCAACCAAGATCTTCTTCCAATCCTGATGTGAACTCTTGTTTTGGCTTGGCACTTTCTGACAATATTTGAAAAACTGTCGTTATTTGCCGCCTCTTATTTTTAATACCTGAAATCATCCCCTCTATCTAGCCTGGTTATATCTCAAACATTAAAATAAAGAAGGGAAGTCAAACCCCCCTGAGGGGGATCAATAATATGATCGGCCAAACTATAAATCAATCATTAATTAACCTTGTTCCCCCTTTATCTTATCGACCTAATCAACTAAAATAAAATTCATGTTTAACGATTTCTTAATCACTTTTTATTGGTGGTTTTTGCTATTTTCTCTGGGGTTAATTTTTTGGCCTCTCAGCCAAAAATTATTTAAAGGATTTTTTGATCGGGGTTATTTACTTTCCAAAACTGTTAGCCTGGCAATGCTTTCCTGGCCAATGTTTTTGCTGGCCCACCTTAAAATTTTACCCTTTAGCCAAATTGGAATTTTAGCTCTTTCGATTTTGGCAATCGTGATTAACATCTTTTTGAGCAAAAAAAAGCCCTTTTTAAATAAAAAAATAATCAAAATAATCCTTCTTGAAGAAATATTCTTCTTAATCGCCTTATTTTCTTGGTCTTATATCCGTGGCTTAAAACCTGATATCGCCGGTCTGGAAAAATTTATGGATTTTGGTTTTATGAAAAGCCTGGTTAATAGCCGCTTCTTGCCTCCGGCCGATATGTGGTTTGCCGGCCAAAGCATTAATTACTACTATTATGGTCATTTCATCGCCGCCTTTTTGACTAAACTTTCCGGCTTATCGCCTTTTATTACCTACAATCTAATGATTGCCACCCTCTTTGCCCTAACGACAACGGGGGTTTTTTCTTTAGTAGCTAATTTGCTTATTGGTATAAGCAAAAATAGAAAACCGGTTATCGTCGGCGCTCTGATTGGAGCTTTAATTATTGGTCTAGGGAGCAACCTTCACACTCCATATCAGCTCTTAAAAGATGGCGGACAAAATTATTGGTACCCCAATGCCACCCGCTACATTGGCTATGACCCGCCCACTAACGATAAAACCATTCACGAATTTCCCGCCTATTCTTTTATTGTGGCCGATCTGCATGGCCACGTTTCCGGATTGCCGTTGGTAATTTTATTTATTGCCCTGGCTTGGTCGCTTTTTCAAGAGAAAAAAACTTCTTGGGAAAAAATTGCCTTTTTGGGTTTTCTTTTGGGGCTTGCCTATATGACCAACGCCTGGGATTTACCAATTTATCTTTTATTCTTGGGGCTGGTTTTGTTAATCAAAAAAATAGCTAAAGAAAAAACTTGGCAAGGCAAAAAAACTATTTTTTCTATCCTATCAATTATTCTGCCTCTTTTGATTGTTATCGGCTTATTCTTTCTAACCTCTCTGCCCTTTAATCTCAACTTTGACTTCATCACCAATGGAGTTGGCCTGGTAAGAAGCCAAACCCCTATTTTTCAACTTATTATTCTTTGGGGGGCGTTTGCTTTTTGGGCCGGAACTTTTCTTGTTTTCTTAAAATTTTTTCCCAAAGTTAAAAACTCTGATTTTTTTGTTTTAGGCCTAATTTTAACCGCCACTATTTTAATTGCTCTACCGGAAATAATTTATATCAAAGATATTTACGGGGTCGATTTTCACCGGGCCAACACGATGTTTAAATTCACCTTTCAAGCCTATTTAATGTTAACGATTGTTTCCGGCTATAGCCTTGTTCGCATCAGCCAACAACTAAAAACACCAATCAAAATTATTTTTTTAACAATTAGTTTTATTTTAGCTTCCGGGGTATTAATTTATCCGGCCTATTCTATTCCCGGCTTTTACGGCTCGGCCCACCCGAAAAACTTTCAGGGTTTATCCGGTTTAGGTTTTTTGGCCCAGCGTTATCCGGAGGACTACCAAGCCGTCATTTGGATCGATCAGAACTTACCCAAAAAGGCTATTATTTTAGAAGCCGCCGGCGACAGCTACACTGACTATGGCCGGGTATCTGCTTTCACCGGCCGCCCCACCATTCAGGGCTGGATCGTTCATGAATGGCTTTGGCGAGGCGGTTATGACCTGCCAGCCAAAAGAGCAAGAGAGGTTCAACAAGTTTACCAAGATACCGACATTAATTTAGCTCAAAAAATTTTAACTGAATATTCTGTTGACTACATTTTCTTTGGTAAACTAGAACAAGAAAAATATCCTAATACCAACCCCGAAAGGTTAACTCTTTTGGGAAAACCAGTCTTTAGAGCCGGAGAAACAGTAATATTTGAGGTGAAGAAATAATTTCTGTCATTCTGATCCGCCAAACGGCGGAGAAGAATCTTGTTCGGGGAAAAGAGGAGATCCTTCAGTCGCCTGAAGCGACCTCAGGATGACGAAGGAGGGAAAGGTCTCCTCTCGTCATTTTTGAGTCCGTCAACCGACGGACGAAGAATCTCGTCCGATATCCTTCGGCTTTCAGACTCAGGATGACGAAGGAGAAGAAAGGTTGGGATAACAAAAAAATTGGTCATTGGTAAAATTAGGATTTTACGATTTCATTAGAAATTAGAAAAAATAGCAATTGTTAAGTTTCCTGCATTACTGAATTGCTTTTGCTTATTCCCTAATATCAAATTATTGGGCAATTTAGCAATATAACAATGTAACTGTTTAACAGTTTATTTTGGGGAGATTTTGAATTTTTTTAAAACAGCAAAACATCTTTAACCATTCAGCCATTCTATGACCAATATTCTCGATTCCCTAAACCCTCAGCAAAAAAAAGCCGTTTGCTTTGATCAAGGGCCATTGTTAATTTTGGCCGGGGCCGGCTCGGGTAAAACCAGGGTGATCACCTATCGAACCGCCTATTTAATTGAGCAAAAACTGGCCAAACCCGAAGAAATTCTTTGCATCACCTTCACTAATAAGGCCGCCGGGGAAATGAGAAACCGATTAGAAAAATTGCTCTCTTCTTCGGCTACCCTTCCTTGGGCGGGTACTTTCCACGCCTTCTGTGCTCGTATCTTACGAATTGAAGGCCAGACAATCGGCATCCCACCCAATTATGTTATTTGGGATCGAAACGATCAATTATCAATCATTAAAAAAATAACTCAAGCCAAAAGCAGTCAAAGATACTCCCCCAGCACCATTATCAACAACATCTCTGAAGCCAAGAACGAACTCATTGGCCCGTTAGATTATGCTCGATTTGCCCAGGGTTCTTTTCAAGAGCTGGTGGCAGAAATTTATTTAGCTTACCAAAAAGAACTTCGTCTATCCGGGGCCCTTGATTTTGACGACCTTTTGGTAAAGGCCGTCAACCTGTTTGACCAGGCGCCAAGTGTTTTAGAAAAGTACCAACAAAAATACCACTATCTTTTTGTTGACGAATACCAAGACACCAACCGGGCCCAATACCAACTAACCAGATCGCTAGCCCAAAAACATCATAACCTCTGCGTTGTTGCCGATGCCTCCCAATCAATCTATAGTTGGCGAGGAGCCGATTATCGCAATATTAATCGGATTCAGAAAGATTTCCCTAAAATTAAGGTCGTTAATCTGGAACAGAATTATCGTTCGACTCAAAATATTCTCGATACCGCCTATCATGTTATTTCTCAAAACCGATCCCACCCTATTCTTAACCTTTGGACTAAGAATAGTGATGGCGAAAAAATCACCGCTTATCAAGCTCAAAGCGCCCAAGATGAAGCTCGATTCATTATTGAACAAATCATTGCCGCTAAAAATCAGGGTTGTTCATTAAACGATTGCGCCGTTCTTTATAGAACCAACGCCCAATCACGAACTCTAGAAGAAGCCCTACTTCATTATAATATACCCTACCAACTAGTTGGCGGTTTTCGTTTTTATGAGCGAAAAGAAGTCAAAGACGTCTTGGCTTTTTTAAAAATTATTGCCAATCCCAAAGATTTGGCCTCAAAAGAAAGGGTTGAAAAAATCGGTAAAAGAATTTTGGCCACAATTAAAGCCTTGGCCAAAGATGGGACTAATCAAAAATTAAAAACAATCGATATCATTAATTTAGTTTTGACCAAAACCGACTATCTTTCCCGCTTTAAGGTCGGAAACGAAGAAGATCTAGACCGATTAGAAAATATTAGAGAATTAAAAAGTGTCGCCTTAGAATTTCCTAATTTAAATCACTTCCTAGAAAATATTGCCTTAATGGAACAAGAATACTTTCCCCAAGGAAAAATGAAAGAAAAAACAAGAGAAAAAGAAAAGGTCACCTTAATGACTCTTCATGCCGCCAAGGGAACTGAGTTTGGGGTGGTCTTTCTGGCTGGTTTTGAAGAGGGCTTGTTACCTCACTCAAGATCTTTATTCGATAGAGAATCTTTAGAAGAAGAGAGAAGATTAGCCTATGTTGGTATCACCCGAGCCAAAAACAAGTTATTTCTAACCTATGCTTCTTCCCGATTAATTTTTGGTCAAAGTCAAACTAATGGGCCATCAAGATTCTTGGCTGATATTCCTGAAAACATTATTAATCACCAGGCTACTTCGTGGCTTTAATTTGAAAATCGGTTAAGAAATTTTTAACTGCCTTGGATCGGTTAACCACCTCAACATCATCAACTTTGGCTAGGGGCGAACCCTGATAAAGCCAATCAAGAAGCTGGTCTATTTTTTCTTTTTTACCAGTCGCCTCAACCTCAACTCGACCATCAGTTCGATTTCTTACCCAACCGGTCAAGCCCAGTCTTTGAGCTTTTTGGCGAGTAAAAAAACGAAAACCAACTCTTTGAACCCGACCGGAAACAAAAATATGAGCCTTAATCATTCTAATTTAATTTTCTTTTCTTTATCTTAGCAAAAAATCTTTAAGAGATCCCGGATCTTTCAATAGTTTCAGGCTAAACTTCCTATAGTTTTAAGCTTTTCCTTTCTCTTGTCATTACTCTTTCTTTGAATTTCTTCCCTTGCTAAGTTATTATAACAACTAATGAAGGCTAATATAAACACCAACCCCAAGCAAAAAGAGTATGACAGGCTAGTTTCCCACCCTATTCAATCTTGGGCTTGGGGTCAATTCCGGCAAAAAATGGGCGCCCAAGTTGATCGTTTCATAATTGAAAAATCGGCTGGCGAAGTCTTTTTTTACCAATTACCTCTACTGCCTTTTACCATTGGCCACTGCCCAAAAATCAATTTTATTAATCAACAATTAATCGACCATCTTAGATTCCTTGGCCAAAAAAGACACGCCCTATTCATCAAAGCCGAACCTCACCTTCCGGCTGACCCCCAGAGTGAAAAAAAATCAACCTCTCTTGGCTTGCGTCGAGGAAGAGAAATTTTTTCTCAATACACCATGATTATCAACCTTTGTCAAACAGAAGACCAGCTTCTGGCTGGCTTTACCCCTAAAACCCGCTACAATATTCGCCTGGCTAAAAAGAAAGGGGTAGAGGTTATCGAAGATAACTCTGATGCCGCTTTTAACATCTATTGGCAACTAACTCAAAAAACCACCAGTCGGCAAGGCTTTTATGCTCATAATCGAGAATATCATAAAAAAATGTGGCAAGCGATGAATCAGGCCGGTATCGCCCATCTTTTTTTGGCCAAATACCAAAAAGAAACTTTGGCCACTTGGATTCTTTTTAAATTTAAAGATACTCTTTATTATCCCTATGGGGCCTCCTCCAGAAAACACCGTCAAGTTATGCCCTCAAATTTATTAATGTGGGAGGCGATTTTATTTGGTAAAAGAAATGGCTGTCGGCAATTTGATCTTTGGGGAACACCGGGGCTAAACCCAAAAAAAACTGACCCCTGGTACGGCTTTCATCGTTTCAAAGCCGGTTATAATCCTAAAATTATCAAGCTCGTTGGAGCTTACGACTTGGTCCTTCGCCCCGGATTATATCAACTCTATAAAATAAGCGATTATTCCCGCCGTCAATATTTAAAACTTAAAACCAAATTTTAGATTTTGCCTTGCCAAAGATCCCCCCAGGTCTTTTTGGGAACTTAAATGTTTTTGCTAAAATTAGCCAACACGGGTAAATAATACCCGTGTTTTTTTAGCTTAAGACTCTCTTAAAAAAAACAACTAGCAATGAAAATCGGCGTTTTTGATTCGGGCTTGGGGGGATTATCAATCTTAAAAGCCTTTAAAAAATTTCTACCCCAATATGATTATCTTTATTTGGGTGATAGCCTGCACGTCCCCTATGGCGATAAAAAACCGGAAAAAATTACCGCCTGGGCTGAAAAAATTATCCCTTTCTTTATCGAAAAAAAATGCCCTTTGGTGATTTTTGCCTGCAACACCATCACCGCCACCTCACTACCCCAAATCCAAAAAAAATTTGATAATCAAATTAAAGTTTTGGGCATTATCCGACCAACAAGCGAATTCTTACTTGCTAACCCCGGGCAAAAAATTGGTATTATCGGTACCACCAACACTATCACCTCAAATATCTTCTCCCGGGATCTTAAAAAAATTGCTCCAGACAAAAAAATTAATTACTACCAGCAAGCCTGCCCCGGCCTAGTAGAGAAAATCGAAAAGGGTCCGCCCTATTTTGAAGAACTAAACAAAACTCTGTCTTTTTGTCTTGCCCCCCTAGCAAAAGAGGGTGTTGATGTTCTAGTTTTAGGCTGTACCCACTACAATCTAGTGGCTGACCAAATCCAAACCCTTCTTCCTAAAACTAAAATTATTACCCAAGGCGATATTGCCGCTCAAAAATTAATCACCTACCTAAACCGGCATTCGGATTTGGCTCAAAAGGTCAGTTGTCAATCAAAATTAGAGCTTTACTTTACCAAAATAAAGCCCAACTATCCTTCTCTGGTTGGCTTGTTTTTAACCGGCCGCCAACAGCCCGTTAAACTAAAATTAGCTAAAATCAATTTCGGTTAAAAAACCGGCTATTTCCCCAACAAGATCGTGTTAGCCTGATAATCCAGGCTGATTTTATCCGCTGAAGTTACTAGGGTTTGATGATCAATAAAGCTGGCGACAACTAATTTTTTGTGTTCTTGGTCAAGTTCAGAAAAAATATCGTCTAATAATAACACCGGTCGCCTATTGGTAACTTGCTCTAAAAACCTTAATTGAGCCAATTTCAGCCATAAAACACTCAACCTCTGCTCTCCCCGACTACCAAAAATGGCCAAATCTTGCCTATTAGCAAAAACCAAGAAATCATCCCGATGAGGGCCAAAAAGGGTTTGGCCGGCAGCAATTTCAGCCGACTGTTGGTCGGCTAGTTTTTGAGGAGAAATAACACTGGGCTGATAACTAATCTTATAACCGGCGGCCGACTCTTGTCGATTAATAAACTCTACCAATTCTCTTCTTTTTTGGCTAATTTCCTGACCGTTTTCTAATACCAGACGGTCCCAAAAGAATAGGGCTTTTGGGGTGGTCTGGCCGCTTCTAATTTGTTCCAAAACTTTATTCCGAGAACGAAGACCTTTTTGATAAGAACGCCTGGCCCGATAATAACTTTGATCGGCCTGGTCTAAAACATCATCTAAAAAACGCCGCCTAAAAGAGGGCGAATCGGTAACAATGTCTAAATCTTGAGGGGCAAAAAGAACTGTTAGCAAGTGGCCAACAAACTTAGCCTGACTCCTCTTGGTGCCATCAACGGAAAATTGTCTTAAGGGCGTTTTCTGGCCATTAATTTCCCCGCCCGATAAAACCGACACCAGTCTTTGTTGTTCTTGACCCTGTCTTATTAAACCCTCAACATGGGCAACAGGAGATTGATAACTCACCATCTGGCTAATTTTGCTGGCCCGAAAGCTTCTTCCGGTAGAAAGCAAAACTACAGCCTCTAAAAGATTAGTCTTTCCGGAAGCATTGGGGCCTAAAATCAGGTTAATGCCATCGGAGAAGGAAAATTTCTTTCCCTCCTCATAATTTCGAAAACCGGTTAAAGATAATTCCTCTAAAAACACTCTATTTAATTTCTAATTTTAAATTCTTAATTTTTAATCAATGTCTAATTTTTCTAATTTCTAATGAAATTCATGTTATATTGTTAAACGACTATATTGTTTTTTTGGAGTTTATTGTTAACAAAGAAGAACCTAAAAAAACAATTTAACAATACAACAATTTAGCAATTGTTATTTTTTTTAACTTTTAACTTTGAATTGTCAATTTATTTCTGACAACCAGGGCACCAAAAGGTACTACGGCCATTTTGATTAAACCGGGCAATTATTCCCCCACAGCGATAACATTTTTGGCCATTTCTTTGATACACCCTAAGCTTTTCTTGATATCGACCAGGAGAGGTATCAGGTTTAATATAGGCCTGATCAGCGGCACTAGTACCACCATAATTAATGGCCTCAAGCAAAATTCTTTTTATGGCCTGATGTAATTTGGCAATTTCTTGATCCGATAGTGAATTGGCCTGACGACGAGGGTCAATCTCCGCCTCAAATAGGGCTTCGTTGGCATAAATATTGCCAATTCCAGCCACCACGGCCTGATCCAGAAGAACCGTTTTTACCGTTCGCCTCGTTTTCTTTAAACTATTGATAAAATACTTTAAAGTAAAATCTTTCCCTAGCGGCTCCGGACCAAGATTAGACAATTCTGCCCTGGTCTGTTTTTTAGTCAAAACTTTAAGCCAGCCAAATTTTCTTAAATCATTAAAAAATAGCCTTGAACCATCATCGAGCCCAATAATTATCCTCGTCATCTTATTGGGCAGCTGGTCGGGCCCAAAGGGTAGGGGATGACCAACACTAATCAACTTTTTTTTGTTCGACAAATAAATAATCTGACCAGTCATTTTAAGATGAATTAGTAAAGTCAAACCGTTAATATCAACTGCCAGTATTTTGGCTCGCCGCCAAAGCTTAACAATTTTTTGATCAATAATTAGTTCGGGGTCACCGAAGAACTGTTTTTTCTCCAAAATTTTAACCTGGACAATTTTTTGACCAATAATTCTCTTGGCCAACTCTTTTTTAACTGTTTCTACCTCTGGTAATTCGGGCATAAAAATAAATTGTTACATTGTTATATTGCTAAATTGTTAAATAGTTTGCTAACAGAGAATAAGCAAAAACAATTCAACAATGCAGCAATTTCCTGCAATTGACTTTTGGGGTTCTTATTTTGTAAAAAATCTAATCAAAAATTAATAATCTCATTAATAAAATCTACGATTTCCTTCTTAAACCTGGCTTCGCTAAACTGTTTGGCCCAATCTTGCAAAACTTTTTTATTCCAATTTATTTTATTAAAGCGTTTTATTGCTTGGCTAATGGCGTCAACATCAGTATCGTTAATTAAAATTCCGGTTTGGCCATCTTTGACCGACTCTCTAAAACCACCGCCGTTAAAAGCAATTACCGGTGTGCCGGCGGCTTGAGCCTCAACCACAGTAATGCCAAAATCTTCATCCCGGGCTAGGGCCAAAAAACCCCTACTTTTAGCATAATAGATCGCCAAATCTTCATCAGAAACTCGACCTAAAAACTCAATCCTTCCTTGACCAATTTTTTCTAACCGCTTCCTGACTGTTTCGTATCCGGCCGTACCGCCGACAATTTTCAAATTAAAACCCAATTCTTTGGCAGCGACAATGGCCTCCTCCAGGCCCTTAGCGCCAACCAAGCGGGAAACAATTAAAAAATAGTCTTCCTTTTTGTTTTTTTGGCTGGCCCTGATAAAACGGTCAACCGCCACCGGCGGATAAATAACCCTTGACTTGGCTCGATAAAATTTTTCTACTCTTTTTTTTACATTATTTGAATTAACCAGCCAATAATCGACCTGCTGGGCTGAACGATAATCAAACTGACGCAAGAAGTGATTAACAATCAAACCATAAAGCCGAACCGGCCAATATTTTTGCCAATCTCGACTAGTTTGATAACCATATAAAAACCGGGGCGGGGTATGACAGTATGCCACCACCTTAGTTTTTTCCCCAATTTGAAAACCTCGAGCAAAATAACCCGAACAGGAGGTAATCACCAAATCATAATCCGATAAATTTAGGCTCCCCCAAACTAGGGGGGCCAAAAAACGAAAGGGACTATAAAGATTTTTTTTCTTCAATAGACGCCCCCAAGAGCTTTCAATGATGTTTCGATCGGCAAAAAATCGCCCGGCATCAGAATCTCGATCGACAAAGGCAGTATAAATTGGCGCCTGAGGGAAAATATCGGCCAAAGCCCGCAAAACTCTTTCTGCTCCCCCAAACTCTTTTAAATAATCATGAACTAAGGCAATCTTAGTCATCCTAATAATCAAAATAAATTCATCTGCTCATTTTTCTTTGCCAAATCAACCAGTAAAGACCGAAATCCCAAAGAAGAAAAGGCTGATTTTAACTCTTGGGTGTTAATCCGACTAACCTGGTAACTGGCTAAATTGACCTTAATGGGTACCCGACAATCAATTTTAGCCAAATCGGCTGATAAAAAAACGTCGTCTTTGTAATCAACCAGCTTTTTCTTTATTGCCGGCGAATCAATCTTGTCGAGATTATTATAAATTTCTTCTAGGGTTCCAAAGCGATTCAATAATTTGACTCCAGTTTTGGGGCCAATACCCAAAGCGCCCGGGTAATTGTCCGAATTATCACCCACTAACCCCTTGTAATCAACTACCTGATCAGGCTTAACACCTAAATCTTTCTCAACAAAGACCGAATCGACAACCTGGCCGGTTGATAAACCATTTTTAGGTAAAAACAAATTAACTCGATCGTCAACTAATTGCATTAAATCCTTATCGCCGGTAACGATTAATACCGGCAATTTTTTGCTGGCCTTTTTAGCGACCGTGCCAATAATGTCGTCCGCTTCAAAACCAATTTTTTGTCTATTGGCAATTCGGGCCCGATTCAAAATTTCTCCCACCAGGCTAATTTGACTAACTAATTTTTGGTCGGTTTGGGGTCTTTTGGCCTGGTAACCAACAAATTTTTGGTGACGAAAATTAGGTCCCGGAGCATCAAGAGCAACAAGAAAATAATCAGGAGAAAAATCCGCCCAAAGCCGAAAAATCATTTTAAAAAAGCCATAAACTGCCCCTGTTGGCTGACCACCGGGAGCAGTTAGGGCGGGGAGAGCATGAAAAGCGCGGTGTAAAATGGCATGGCCATCAACAATAATAAACTTTTTATTCATTAGTTTTTTTCTTCTTGCCAACCACCTTTTCAAATTCCACCTGGTCAAGAGTTTCTTTAACCAACAATTCTTGGGCCAGCTTTGTTAAAATCCCCTTGTTTTCTTTTAACAATTTTTTAGCCTGACGATAAGCTTGATTAACAATTACCTCTATTTCTCCATCAATCCTGGCTTTCATTTTGGCCGATATTGGATCAACAATTGACCACTCTTCTTCCTCGTCTTGGCCATCCCAAGTGACTGGCCCCAAAGAACTCATACCGAAATCAACTACCATGCTTCGAGCTAGCTGATTGGCCTTTTTAATATCATCAGAGGCTCCGGTAGTCATTTCCGAAAAGACTAGTTCTTCGGCGGCTCGACCAGCCAATAAAACCGATAATCTTTCCCTCAATCGGGTCTTGGTTTCTTGACTTCGATCTTGAATCGGAGAAATCATCGTATGACCTAAGGTTAGACCTCGAGCAACAATAGAAACTCGACCGATAGGATCAACATTGGGTAAAAGATGGGCAATTAAGGCATGGCCCGACTCATGATAGGCGGCAATTTTTCGTTCTTGCTCTGATTGCAACCTTTTCTTTTGCGGCCCTAGTTTTACTTTGGTGGCCGCTTCTTCCAGGTCTTCCATTTCGATCGATTTTTTATTGCTTCTGGCCGCCAATATTGCCGCTTCGTTTAACATATTCTCCAAGTCGGCCCCAGAGAAGCCAACTGTTTGTTTGGCTATTCTTTCCCAATTAACCGACTCAGCAAAGGGTTTCCCTTGGGCATGAATTTTTAAAATTGCTCCTCGTCCCTGGATGTCGGGCATATCCAAAACTACTCGCCGATCAAAACGGCCCGGCCGCAACAGGGCCGAATCTAAAAGATCGGGTCTGTTGCTTGCTCCAATTACAATCACATTGTCGTTGGGTGAAAAGCCATCCATTTCCACCAACATTTGGTTCAAGGTCTGTTCTCTTTCGTCATGACCGCTACTAACGGTTCGAGATCGCGATCGGCCAATGCTTTCAATTTCGTCAATAAAAATAATGGCCGGGGCGTTTTTTTTGGCAGTTTCGAATAAGTCACGCATCCGGGCCGAGCCAACTCCAACCAACATTTCCATAAATTCTGAACCAGCCATAGAATAAAAGGGGACATTGGCTTCTCCGGCTACGGCTCGAGCCAGCAAGGTCTTGCCGGTTCCTGGTGGTCCAACTAAAAGCACTCCCTTGGGGGTTCTGGCTCCCAGGCGACGGTACTTACCGGGATGTTTTAAAAAATCCACCACTTCTTCTAGTTCCCCTTTGGCCTCATCAACGCCAGCCACATCAGCAAAGGTGGCGTCTTGTTTGCCTTTAAAAAATTGTTTTGCCTTGGACTTACCAAAAGAGAAAATCGAATCCTGAGCCCCCTTGGCTTGTTTAAAAGTGTAGTAAAAAAAGCCACCAATCAAAACCAAAGGAATAATCGTTAATAAAACATCAACCCAAACCCGAGATAGAGTTTCGTCTTTAACAGTAATCTCTAGGCCTGATGGATCAATACCCTCTTGCTGTAAGATACTAACCAAACTCTCACCTGATTCTTTTCTTGTTGTTGTCAGGGTTTGGTCTCGATAATTAAGATTGATCTGATTACCGAGAATCTCCACTTTTTCAACTTTTTCATTTTTAATATCGGCTAGGGCTTGTGAGAAAGAAATCTCTTCTGGTGAAACAGTAAGATTAGCCAAGACCCCTAAAAACCAAAAAATCAAAAAAATAGTCAAAATCCAAGTTAAAATCTTCTTCAGGTCTATTTTTATCTCTACTTTTTTAAACTTCTTTTGGGGTAGTTCGGGAAAGGGGGTTGTTTTTTTATCTTTATCAGGCATAGGTATATTGTATCAAATTAGACACCAATAAAATAGAGTTTTCCTCAATGCCAAGAAAAGCAGCTAATTCCGGAGGTCTGAACCTCCCTGACCCCAGGGGTCTGTTAGGTTCAGACCTAAAAAGGGCCCAAAAATTAAAAAAGAAACAGCCGGCTCCAAAAAGCGAAATTTTTTCTTAAAATAACTGCTAATTATGTTATAATATTTTTCAGACGTGCGGGGTAGTGTACGGTGGCACGTGAGGCTCATAATCTCACAGATCAGGTTCAACTCCTGACCCCGCAAC
>CAZUWK010000001.1:16338-19570 GCA_964624185.1 uncultured Gammaproteobacteria bacterium
TTCAACTCCTGACCCCGCAACTGAGGTTATTAAAGAAAATCGTAACCGATTTTCTTCCAACCTCATGGGGTTGGTATAATCAGGTTAATGTGAGCAAGGCGAATACAATAAACCCGAGAATATAATAACCCCAACATATCCCGGGGCTAATAGCCCAAATTCAGCCTCTTATGTTTTACGTTTACATTCTTCAGTCAATTAAAAAACCTAATTGGCTATACAAGGGGTGTACCGGCAATCTTAAAAGACGACTTAAAGACCATAACAGCGGCAAAAATCAGTCAACAGCGGCATATGCCCCTTTTCGGCTTATATATTATGAAGGCTATCTCTTGAAAAGTGATGCTTTAGCAAGAGAAAAATATCTAAAAACGAGCATGGGAAAACGAGTAATCAAGAAACAACTAGCTAATTTTCTCAAAAACCAAAAATTTGATAAAATATAACCCAATCAACAACTAACTTGGCAGGGTAGCTCAGGTGGTTAGAGCAGGCGAATCATAACCGTCAGGTCGTCGGTTCAAATCCGACCCCTGCCACTGAGGTTATCAAAGAAAATCGTAACCGATTTTCTTCCAACCTCATGGGGACGGTGCGAGAGGAGCGAGCATGATGTCCCTAACTCACGGAGATTGTGTGAACAGGGTTCACATAATATCCCCAAAAAACAACTCCCACCATTGCCGCCAAGGGGAAAACTGACCTTTAGAATCACCAACCACCTCTTCTGTTCCCAAAATATCCTCCGGTAAAATCAAAATCGATTCATCTTTGGTTAAGCCTAGGCTATTACGAGCTTCTTGTTCTAAAAACTGGTCCGTTTTAACATAATCAAGCCGGGCCTTAAGTTGCTCATTATTTTGCTTCAAGGTCTCTAGCTCCTGTTTTTCTTTCCTAACTACCAAACCCCGATTAATAAGATTGATAATATTACCGGATAAAGAAACGATGGCAAAAACCAAAAATAACAATAGTAGAATCTTAAAGGCTTTTTTTGCGGTTGACATAGAGGCCGATCCAGTGTTATTATAAGCCATAGATGGGCTTAATTTCTTCGCTAAAAAAGCTTTCTCTCAAAAATAAGAAAAAGCCCCAAGATTAATAAAACAACCTATTTCTACCAAACCAATGAACAACAATCTCGCCTCTCTTAAGGGAGCCATAGACAAATTTTTAACTCACCTAAAAAACGAGAATCGTTCCAGCAACACTATCATAGCATATGAAAACGATCTTAAACAGCTAGCGGAATTTATTGGCCAAGACAACGTTATTAATGCCGATCAGGTTAATACTGACCACATTAAAAATTTCAAAAAATATCTCTTAGAAGAAAAAAAATACACCAACAAAACCGTTTCTCGGAAACTAAATTCAATTAAATCTTTCTTCCGCTTTTTAGCCGATTCCGGAGTAATTGACCAAGATCCCGCCGGTGACATCGCCCACCCCAAGATCAACCAAAAACCGCCTCGAATCCTTTCTCCCTTAGAATACCGGGCCCTAAGAGACGTTTGCCGAGACGATCCTCGAAGCTACGCCATTATCGAACTCATGCTTCAGGCGGGTTTACGAATTTCTGAAGTAGCTAACTTAGAAATAACCGACATCCAAGAAGATAAAATCATTATTCGCCCTTATGAATCCCACCAGAGCCGAGTGATCCCCTTAAATAAAGCGGCTAAAAGGGCCATTGAGGGCTATTTAGAAGAACGGCCAAAAACTAGAAAATCGACCAACCTGTTTATTACCAAAAATGGCAACCCCCTACTAGTAAGAAACATTAGAAATAGCCTTAATCGCTACTTCAAAATTGCTGAAATTAAAGACGTTTATGTTAACAACCTGCGCGACACCTTTGTGGTTCAACAGCTAAAAGCCGGAGTTCCCCTAAATGTGGTCTCTCAAATTATTGGTCATAAACGAGTCTCTTCAACCGAAAAATATTTAGAGCTGGTCGAAGAAAAAGAAACCGGTAATATCAAATTAAAGGAGCTTTAGCTCTACCCCCACCGGACAATGGTCAGAACCAAAAATTTGGGGCAAAATAAAGGCTCCTTTAATCTCTTCTTCTAGATCCCGACTAACAAAACAATAGTCTATCCGCCAACCAATATTCTTTTCCCGAGCCTTAGCAAAATAGGCCCAAAAAGAGTAATTATCTCCTTTTTTGTTGAACATCCGAAAAGTGTCAACAAAGCCCAAATCCAATAATTGATCGATTTTTTCTCTTTCTTCCGGAGTAAAACCGGTGTTGTTTTTATTTTCTTTTGGCCGGGCCAAATCAATTGTCTTATGGGCAATGTTAAAATCGCCAATTAAAATTAATTTTTTCTTATTTTTAATATAAGAAAAAAGTTTATCATAGGTCTTGAGTTTATAGGCCATATCCTGCTTTTGCCGGCCGCCGTTGGGCAAATATAAATTCATTATATTGAAGTCACCAAACCCTAATTCTGTTAGCCGACCCTCACCATCAAAACGGCTAAAACCTAAATTTTTATTTATTGATCTGGGCTTTATTTTAGTGTAAACGGCTGTCCCGCTATAGCCGGGTCGTTTGGCCGAATTTAAAATCAATTGATAGCCGGGAACCTCAAGAAGCCTAGAAGAAAGCTGGTTTTTTTTGGCTTTGATTTCTTGAAGACCGATAATGTCGGGGTTAATCTTTTTTAGATTATCAAGAAAGTTTTTTCGATAAATCGCCCGCAGGCCATTAACATTCCAAGAAACAATCTTCATTTAAGTCAGGTTTATTTTTTTTCTTAATTTAGCTATTAAACCTTGGGCTTCTTGATCATTCTTTTCCTCTGGCCGAAAGTCATAAATAACGATACTAAGATTATCCGGTTTCCCGTCGGAAGCCATCGCCTTTTTAACCCTCTTATTAAGAACAGCCATTGCTTCCCGAGGTGATTTGCCTTTAACTAGGCTATAAACATTTTGGGAAGTAAGATTATCCCAAAGACCGTCAGAGGCGGCAATAATCCGGTCGCCTTCCTTTAATACAAACCGACAAGTGGTTGTTTTTCCCTGATAATCATGGGAAACGAAGTTAAAAACCATATTTTTTTTCTGAGGATTATTTTCGTCTTGGGTGGCTGATTTTACCCCTTTCTCACCTAAAACAACCAATCTTACATCCCCGGCTTGGGCCACTTCCAAAACCGCCCCCTCGCGATCTTCAGTAATTCTACCGGCCACATAACAAGCTCCCCCAAAACCTCTTTCC
>CAZUWK010000001.1:19670-36493 GCA_964624185.1 uncultured Gammaproteobacteria bacterium
ATAAGCTGTAGCATTTCTTGAAATTCTTCATCGGGTATTTCCCCACGCGATAACTCATCTAAAAACGCCTCTTTTAATAAAGAAAGATCCTCGTCTTCGGGTAGGGGTGTTCTGTCAAATAAATAGTCCTCTCCCTTCTCTTTAGGGCTCTGAAAATAAAGAACAATCTTTTTTTGTTGACGGTCCAGGTCTTTTTTAACTTCTCCCGTTTCCGGTCGATTTTTATCTGGTGACAATCTTCCTTCTTCCATAATAGATTCCCACGGGCAAAGCCTGTGATCTTGGCCCTATCTTGAAATAAAATCTTTATTAATTTTTTGGTGGGTCAGGGTGGATTCGAACCACCGAACCTCGATTTTACCTGCCCGTCGCACTGGTGCGCCCGCTTGGATTCGAACCAAGGACATCTACTTTATAAGAGTAGCGCTCTACCATTGAGCTACGGGCGCGCTTTGGCAGACGGGTAAGAATCGCGCTCTTACCAACTTAAGCTACTGACCCAAAGCTTTGGTTTGGCAAACCTACCTGTACCTGTTGCCAATTATACCCTAAGACCGGTTAGAGCTTGGCCCGCCTGACTACTTGAGCCTCTATTAGGGCCCTGTCCCGACCATATTTGAGCCGAGACAACTCGATAATGTTTTTGGCTAATTCCCAGTTATCTAAGGCCTTTTCCTTATCCATGTCTTTGGTTAAATCAAGAGAGAATGACGGCACCGGTTCATTATTAACGATGGTTTTAACATAGGCGTTGAATCTTTCAATATTTAACAGGTCGTTTTCGGAAAAATCGGGCTGAAACTCATGTTGAAGATAAGAAGCGTCTGCCACCCCGACCCGAAAAGAAATTAAGGTACCCACATTGCCAAAAACAGCATTTTTCACCTCTTCCTCCATTTGACCAATAAATTGATTGGCGACAGTCAAATTAAGATGATATTTTCTGGCTTCGGATAAAATTTGAGCAAAATCAGGGGTAGCGAAGTTCTGAAACTCGTCAACATAAAGATAGAAATCACGCCGAGACTCTTCAGAAACATCCTGCCGGCTCATAGCGGCAATCAAAAGTTTGGGAATTAAAACCAAACCTAAAAAACTTGAGTTTTCTTCACCTATTTTGCCTTTGGCTAAGTTAATTAACAAAATTTTGCCTTCGTCCATCACTTTCCTAAAGTCAAAAGCCGACTGCGATTGACCAATAATATTACGCATCATGCTATCGGTCACAAAACGACCAAACTTAGAAACGATATAATCTAAGACTTCGCTTTTATGAAAATCACTGGTTTGGGCAATTTGATCAGTCCAATAACGCCGAACCATCGGGTCTTTAACTTTGGGTAATAATTCTTGGACATAGGAGGCGTCGGTTAAAGCCCGAACCACCTCCACAAACGTGGCTCCCGGCTCAGTCATTACCGTCAACATGGCATTCCTAATAGCATGTTCAAACCGAGGCCCAATAATGCCGGTTTTGTAAGGATCATAAAGCTTGTACATCAAGTTAATAATTGAAGAAACAACAAAATTCTTTTGCTCCTCGGTGTAGGTTTCCAATAAATTTAACCCCATGGGGCGGGCAGTATCAGAAGGGTCAAAATAAATGACATCTTCGGCTCGTTCGGCTGGAATTCGGGGCAGAATTTTCTCGATAGTATCGTGGGGGTCAATAAAACAAACCCCTTTGCCTTCTTCAATGTCCTGAATAATCATTTGCTTTAACAGTTCTGATTTACCGGTGCCGGTTTTACCAATAATGTAAATATGGCGACGGCGGTCATCCTCCGATAAACAAACCGGCCTAACCTCACCCCGATGAACACTTTTACCCAAATAAAGACCGGTTTTAGGCACTTCCGGCGGCACCGGAGCTCTTTTGGCATTAAGCCAGGCAATGTTGGGCGTTTCGACAGTCTTATTGGGAAGATGAAAAATTGTTGCCAGCTCCGCCGAATTAAGAATAATTCTATTTTTATTCGGCCGCCAAACCGGCCAATAGCGATAAATAAAGTCAACCATAAAAGCCCTTTTCCACCAAATTTTCTTGCCGCTAAAGCCATTCTGGTCTGAACTAAACTGAGATAGGGCGCTTTTAATTGAAGACAAATGAGCCTTGGCTTGGTCGATATTTTTAGAGCAAACCACCACTCTTAGCTCTATTTCAAAACCAGGCTTAGAGCACTTTTCATCAATCTGCTCCAAGGCCTTGCTATCTATCTTAAATTCGGCTTTTTCCGGATCGGCCTCCTTCTTCCTGGTTGAAGATAAAAAAGACCGGCCCATTTTTTGCCATTTGCTCCCAGCAGGAGAAATCAAAGCCTGAATGGCAATGCCCTCTCCCTCGATAAGCTTGGATAAGGTCGAGGTCAGAGAAGATAAAGGGTCAACCGAAAAATCCTGATAGGTTTTAATCGGATAAAAGGGAGAATTTTTAAACTCGAAAGCGGCATAGGCTACTTTACTGTCCTTGCTAAAAATATTATATTCTTCCACCCTTTTAATCACTGCCGTCGGATAAAGACCATAAATTTGCCGTTCTAAAAGATCAACTTTTTTTTGGGGAATGGCAAAATAAAAGCGGATACTGTCGGGGGTGCCAACAATCTCAGCGGTAAAAAAAAACTTGGGTTTTAAAAAACTAAATTTACCCCCAGTTTTTAAAGAGTGAAGATTAGTAAATAACTGCTCGGCGGCATCAATTTTAATTTCATTATCGCGGGGTAAAACTACCTGGAGCAGAACTAAATCCAGGGAATGTTGTTCCCGATTTCTCTCTCGCCAAAGTAAAAATAAAAAATAACCTAAAAAACCTAAAGTTCCCAAACAAAAAACCGCCACTACCAATAAAATAGCTGAACGGGCTAAAAAATAAGCTAAATCGTTTAAAGTGTTAATTGCCATTATTGTTCTTTAAACCCAACCTGAGACCCCAGCATCTTAACCAATCTTTTCGACCATTCAGATAGCCAACGCCAAGAGCTTTCAATCGACTTCTTCAAACCAGAATGATACTCCGACAGGGTTAACGGTAAAACAATTTTCGGCTTTTGGGCCTGGGAAGAAGTAACTAATGTCTGGCCGGTTTGGTCGTCTAGAACCTGATTTTTTAAAAAATGATTTTCTTTTTCAACCTTTTCTAGATAATCCTCTAATTGGGGGGGAAGATCAGGAAAATAACCAACCTCAACAATATTAGCCCCATCTTCCGATCGGCCCTCTTGGGCAACGCTCCTTGACTCTTTTTCTTTGCTAGTAGAGCCGATTAGGCTAGCATCATCAGGCATCATCCTAAACCTCATTTTAGCTTATCTTCCCCAGAAGATAAAGAGATAAAGAAAAGAGAAAAAATCTCTGTTGTGCCTATGCAAGGCCAGGCCTTGCATAGGCACAAGGCCTTTACTTGTATCATTGGTATTCAAACATTAACTAGACCTGACTTGTCAATTGAGGAAAAATCGATCGGACCACCAAAACCAATTGCTCAAATTTTTGATTAGAAAAAGGGGTGATTCGGGTAAATTTTTCTTCCAGACAATTTTGGGGTAAAAATTTCTGCCAATGCCAAACCAAGCTCCTTGGATTAATTTTATTATCAAGGGCAATTGTCTTTATTTCCTTAGCCAGAAAGACTAAATTTTTTTCGTTATGAATCGTTGGCACTAAGGTGGTCCGCAATTGATAATCAAGGCCGCTGGCAATAATTACTGACAAAGATTGGGCAATTTTTTCATAAGCTACTTTAGTCATCAGAGGGTAATTTTTTTTATCGGCCTTAACATCCATCGCGATAAAGTCAATTAGTTTTTGGCTAATTAAACTTTTTACCACCTCAGGCCGCCCACCGTTAGTGTCCAATTTTACCAAAAGCCCTAAATTCTTAATTTTTTGACAAAAAGAAACTAAGTCCGGTTGGATAGTCGGTTCTCCTCCGGTAATACAAACCCCATCTAAAATTTTTTGACGCTTTTTTAAAAAGTCGAAAAAATCTTCTTCTTTAATCTTTACCAAAGAGGCTTTAGCAAAATTTTCTTGAGAAACTAAATCTTTGTTGTGGCAAAAGGGGCAAAAAAAATTGCAACCCACCGTAAAAACGGTACAGGCTACTTTGCCAGGATAATCAATAAGGGTTGTTTTTTGGAGACCACCGATCAACATCAATAAATTATTCTAATTTCTAATTACCCTAATTAATCTAATGAATTACCAAATGTTAGCATCTAAATCCCAAAACATATTGGGTTTTGGTAATCGGAACTTCTTTAGAATAATTAGAAATTAGAGCAGTTTTATTTTCCGCTGTATTCTTTCCTCATCTGGTACTCGGCCGCTTTACCTTCATTCCACTGGTTAACGGGCCTTAAATAACCAACAATCCGGGAATAAACTTCACAGGGGGTGCGGTCTTTCTGAGTTACTTCTTTTTTCTTTACCATAATTATCACCACCTCCTTCTAATTCCTAATTTCTAAATATCGGTCTTATCGGACCAATATTATTCTCGGCAAAATTAAGATTAGCGCACGGTACCTGTCCGCCTCTGGCGAAAACCGCGCTACTTCATTTTCCGAAGACTAGCAAACTTACAGTTTGCGCCTCCTCTTGTGGATTAGCGGACTTAAAAGTCCGCGCCAACAATATAGCCATGTAGCAATTTAACAATTTGTCTATTTTTTTCTATACCCTAAAATTCTAGGCCCCTAAGCTACTGATTTTAATTTAGAAATTCCAAAAACCCTATCATTTTTCCTGGTAGCCTATTTCCTCATCACATTTAGGACAAAATTGCCACTCACCAGCTAAATAGCCATGTTTAGGGCAAACAGAAAAAGTCGGCGTAATGGAGAAATAAGGCATTTTATAGTTGGCCGTTACCTTTTGAAGCAAATTTTTAACACTTTTGGTATCCGGTAGGCTTTCCCCTAAAAACCCATGGATTACAGTGCCACCAGTATATTTACACTGTAATTCGTCCTGATGATCCAAGGCTTCAAAAAGATCGGTAGTGTAATCAACCGGCAAATGGGTTGAATTAGTATAAAAAGGGGCTTCTTTTTTCTTCTGATAATTTTCTTCATTGGCACAAATTATTTTAGGAAATTGCTCTTTATCAAGGCGGGCAAAGCGATAGGCCGTGCTTTCGGCTGGCGTCGCCTCGAGATTAAACATTTCATCAGTTTCTTGTTGATAAGTTAATAGTTTCCTTCTCATGTAATCCATTACCTCAAGAGCAAAAGCCCGACCCTCCTTGGTAGCAATATTTTTACCCAATAAATTAATCATCGCCTCATTCATACCGTTTAAGCCAATGGTATTAAAGTGGTTACGCCAATAAACCCCATTGCGTTCATAAATATCGGCCAAATAGTGACGGCAATAAGGATACAAACCGCCATGAGTAAATTTTTCCACCGCCTCTCTTTTGATAACCAACGAGTCTTTAGCCAAATCCATTAAGCGACCCAAGAGAGTAAAAAATTTTCTTTTAGCAAAGCCTTCACTCTTAGATTCTGCTTTGGCCAAGTAACCAATTCGCGGCATGTTAATCGTAACCACCCCCAAAGACCCGGTTAGGGGATTGGCGGCAAAAAGCCCACCCCGTCGCCTTAACTCCCGATTATCCAAACGCAATCGGCAACACATGCTCCGGGCGTCATCAGGATCCATATCAGAATTAACAAAGTTAGAAAAATAGGGAATGCCGTATTTTCTGGTCATTTCCCAAACCGGCTCTAAATTTTTATTGTCCCAACCAAAATCTTTAGTAATTGAATAAGTGGGAATCGGAAAAGTAAACACTCGACCCTGATAATCTCCCTCCATCATAACTTCAGCAAAAGCCCGGTTAATCATATCCATTTCTTTTTGAAAATCTTTATATTTATCTTTGGTTGGCCGACCGGCAATAACCACCGTTTCCTCGCCGACCATCTTGGTCGGATGAATATCCAAGGAGATATTAGAAAAAGGGGTTTGGAAGCCCACCCGGGTGGGCACGTTCATATTAAAAACAAATTCCTGCAAAGCCTGCTTAGTTTGCTTATAATTTAGACCATCATAACGAATAAAGGGGGCCAGATAAGTATCAAAGTTGGACAACGCTACTGCTCCGGCCACCTCGCCCTGAATGGTGTACATGAAATTGACAATTTGGCCTAAGGCGCTGGATAGGTGCTTTGGGGGAGCGCTATTAACCTTACCGGCCACACCGCCAAAACCTTTAGTCAAAAAATCTTTTAAATCCCAACCGGTACAATAGGCGGAAAGAGAAGATAAATCGTGAATGTGAAGATCACCCTGACGATGAGCTTTTCTTATTTCCCGAGAATAAATTTTATTCAGCCAAAAATTAGCCGAAATGATACTGGCCACATGATTGTTTAGGCCCTGCAGGGAATAGGTCATGTTGGCGTTTTCTTTTACCCGCCAATCGCCTTGATTAAGGTATTTTTCCGTTAATTCGTCGGCATCAACCAAACTGCTAACGCTTCTTAATTTTTGGTGAAGCTGACGATAAAGGGTGTAGGCGTTGTATACCTCCTCGTGGCCATGCCTTAATAGGGCTTGTTCAACAATGTCTTGGACCTGCTCAACTTCGGGAATAATAGAAGAATTGAAGCGCTTTTCTAGTTCCAAAACCACCTCTTTAGTTAACCGACGCACCTCGGCAGGATCATCTTTACCGGCCGCTTTAAAAGCAGATTTAACCGCCCGTTCAATTTTACTTGGACTAAAGGCGACTACTCGGCCGCTTCTTTTTTTTATCTTGGCAATTTTTGATTTTATTGCTTTTCTGGCCATTAATAACAATCCAAAAAAACCTCTTCAAAAAAATTAAAAAATAACAAAAAGGGCCTAAAACAAGGCCTATCTTGCCGGGGCAGGCAACCTCTTGCCGATGCTAGTTTTTTATCCGAACCGGCTTTGGGGGTCTTTGGTAATAACTATTAAAAATCATCTTCACCCCTCGTGTCAACCGCCAATTTCTATATCAAAATGTTACTCCCATTGATCGCAAACCATTTTAAAGGGGCAAAAATCACACCAAAACCCGGGCCGAGCAGAAAAATCACTTTGATTAATTTTTTCGATTATCTTGCTTAAATTTCTTTTGGCCTGGATTAATTCTTGTTTAGTTTTTTTAACCGATATTTTTTGGCCGGTGGCCAAAAAATAAAAGGTCCCGGTTAAATCCTCAGCGGTAGCCCCCAAAATCCCCCGATCGGTGGCCGCTAAAAGATAAAGATTCATCTGCAGGCTTTTGTCAGCTTGTTTTTGGTCCATTGGCTGACCGGTTTTATAATCAATAATTTCCCAAGCGTTGTCATTCCTATCAACTCGGTCAAAAACACCGGTAATTTTAATTTTTTCCGTTAAGAAAAAATTGAACTTCTTTTCTAAAAAATAGGGTAGGCTATCTTGGTTAAAGTCTTCCTGATAAAAACGAGTTAACATCTCTTTGCCCTCTTTGAAAAGACGTTTTTCATGATGCGAGGAAGTATAGCCGAAAGAAAGCCAATTGGCCTGATATAAAGCCAATAAATCTTCTAGGCCAACCCCTCTTTTTTGGGCTCTTTTAAAAAATTGATGCAGGGCCTGATGAATGCTAATACCAAAATTCTGAACTCCGCTAGGAGCCGTAGGGATCTTTTGTAAATATTGATAACGATATTGGGCCGGACAGTGCTCAAAAGTAGTAATTTGGGAAAAGGAAAAGTGATCAATCGGCCGATTAGGAATAAAGGGTGCCTCTGGTTCTTCCTCAATTGGTTTAAATCTTAACAGGGATAACTGATTAACCCTTGGCGGTTGACGATTAACCATTTCTTTACCTAAAGATTCGTAAACAAAGGGAGAAATCTTTAGAGGGCGTTTGCCTTCCCCATAAACTTTTGACGCCGTTAAAAAAAGCCTTTCTTTTGCCCGAGTCATGCCAACATAAAAAAGCCGGCGCTCTTCTTGCTGATGATAATCTCCCTGAGGCAAAATTTCTCGAATTAATTGGTCGGGAATAGGGATTTGCTCTCTTCGATTGTAAGTAGGAAAACGGCCGGAAACCAAATTAACCAAAAAAACCACCCCAAACTCTAGGCCTTTAGCCGAATGAGCTGTCAAAATATTGACTCGATCTTCTAATAGCCAGTCATCATTACCAACTGAGGGTGACTCACCCAAATCAAGGGCTAGTTTTAACCAATTAACCACCAGGCGGAGGCTGGCATCAGCGTGATTCATTTCATAAGCCGATAGCCGATCAAAAAATTTGGCAATATTGGCAACCCTCTTTTCCTCTCGGGAGGAATTAGCTTGAGTCAGCTCTTTTAACAAACCGGAATCTTGCAAAAAATAGAAAAGAAGTTGACCGGCACTTTTTTCTTTGGCTAGTTCCCAATGGCGGTTAATCATTTTTACCAGTTGAGCTAATTTTTCTTGTGCTTTTGAAGAAAGGGAGGGTAATCCGATCTTATCGGGCCCTTTCTTGTCCTGGCTCAAAACTAAATTGGCCGCCTCGAACAAACCAACAGCGGCCTTTTTAGCCAAACTATTCAAAAGGGCCAAGTCTTGGCCGGGCAGCTCAATCGGCCCAGAGGTTAGTAAACGATAAAAAGAGGCATCATCACCCGGATCAGCCAAAAAAAATAAATAAGCAATCAGGTTTTTAATTTCTTCCTGACGAAACAATTGACCCGGCCCCAAAAATTGATAGGGGACACCGGCCCAAGATAGCGCCTTCATAAAAGGACCGGCGTGATTGTTGGCCCGAACCAAAATGGCAAAATCCGACCAAGCAAATTTTGGGTTTTGCTCTTTTAAGGCCTTGATGGTTTTGGCCACTTCTTCCGCCTCAGAATTAACCTGGGCAGTATAAATAAATTCGACTGCCTCTCCCGAACCGGTAACACTTTGCAGATTTTTATCAATACCAAGTTTTACCTCCAAAGTGTCGGGATTATTATGTTGAATTAATTGATAGGCGGCATCTAAAATACTTTGAGTTGAGCGATAATTTTTAACTAAAACTATTGATTTGGCTTGTTTATAATCGGCCATAAACTGTAATACATTAGAAACCGCCGCACCTCGGAACCGATAAATTGACTGAGAATCGTCGGCAACAACAGAAAGCGACGGGTTTTTCTCCGGTGGAGCCAGAAGCTTAATCAGTTGATACTGGGCGATGTTGGTATCTTGAAATTCATCAACCAAAAAAAACTTAAACTTTTTTTGATATTCAGCCAAGACATTGGGACGGCTGCGAAACAACCTTAGGGTTTGGGTAATTAAATCACCAAAATCCATCAAGCCCTCTTTTTGTTTTAGTCCTTCATAATTTCGATAGGCTCTGGCTAATTCTAAATACTTTTCATTTTCTATTTTTTTCTCTTTTACTTCTAATTTTGGACTTTTAGCGCTTAACTGTCTTGCCCAGGCCAGATATTCTTTTGGAGAAACATCTTCGTCTTGTAACCGAGAAAAATGATTTAAAAGACCGGCAACAAACTTATTGGGATTGCCAAGAGGGCGAAAGTAGTCTAGCTCCAAGCTAAATAAATGATCAATTAAAAATTGAATCGCTTCCGATTGGGTCATTAAAACAAAGCCGGGATCCAGGCCGATGGCTACCGCTTCATCTTTTAAAAGACGGTCACAAAAAGCATGAAAAGTCATGATCCAAATATCGGTATAACCATAGGGAAGGGCAACATCGACTCGCTCCTCCATCTGAAAAGCCGCCTTTTCGGTAAAAGTAAGGGCCAAAATTTCCTCCGGGGCGGCCAATTTATTGGCAATCAGATATTTAATTTTTTCGGTAATAACAGTGGTTTTGCCCGTTCCTGCCCCCGCTACAATCAACAAGGGCGAAGATAAATATTCGACGGCTTGTTTTTGAGCTGAATTTAATGTCTTTTTTTCTTTATCGGCCACAGCTTAAATTATAGCAAGAAGGCCAAACAAATTTATAGCCTCCTGATCAACCTTTCTTTTTCTTTTTTGCAAAATACGGTACTGTATTTTTAGTCAAAAAAACAACGAGGGCTAAAGAAAGAGTAAAACAGCCAACCCCAAGAAAAAACAATAAAAAGCCAAATACCACATCCGGTCGCTTAAAAGTAAGCGATGAAGGGTTTTTAAGGCTAACAAACCAGATAAAAAGGCAACCGCGATTACCACCAGAGCCTCTTTAGCCTGCCCATTATTAAAACGAATAATCTGGGGGGCCTCATAAATTACCGCTCCACCAATAGAGATTAGACCCAACAAGAAGGAAAACTTAAAGGCTTTTTCCTTGCTTTCTCCCAAAATTCGACTCGAGACAATGGTGGAGGCAGAACGAGAAATTCCCGGAATAATAGCCAAAGCCTGGCAGATGCCAACCAAGAAAAAACGACCCCTCTTAAGGGGTAAACGCCAAAATCGGCCCAAAACAAGCAATAGGGCGGTAACCCAAAAACCAACCGCTAAAAACTTGGGATTAGCAAAAAGCAGGGCTGCTCGATGACCAAACAATAAACCAACCAATATCACTGGCAAACTAGCCAAAACCAACTCGACTAATAGCTGTCGCTGTTCTTTGGTGATTTTGGGACCGGCTTGCCCTAATACCCCTCGAACCAGCAAAGACAAATCAAATCGAAAAAACCAAATAATAGCTATCAGAGTCCCCAAATGAGCCAAAACATCAAAAGCTAAAAGGGGGTAATCGTCCGACAGGTGATGAAAAATGGCCAAATGGCCCGATGAGGAAATCGGCAAAAACTCGGTAACGCCCTGAATAAAACCTAATAAAATATTTTCTAACATTTTTTTATTAAAAATAAGCTTGTTCTAGGGCCGGGGGAAGTTTGGTTTTTAACGGTTAATTTTCCTCTTTAAGAGGCTTATTGTCAGGAGCCTCAACACCCTCTTCTAGTTGTCTGGTGCCAGCCAATTTTTGACCCAATAGATTAAAGCTAGCATTAACATTATTCATCTGGTTGTGAGCATTAGTCAAATGCCGAGATAGGGTGGCCAAATTATCAGCTATTTTTTCGTAATCTTTACCAATTGCCCCTAGGGCGGCTAAAATTTGCTTGGCTCTTTCCTCGACTTTTTGGCCCTCAAAACTCATTAGAATCGCCTTAATATAAGCATAAAAAGTCGTTGGCGACACCGGCAAAACCTTATTTTTACCAGCATAATCAAATAAGTCCGGGTCATTGACTATTTCATAATAAACCGCCTCCGAAGGAACATACATTAGAGCATAGTCAATAGTACCCTCGTCGGGAAGAATATATTTTGAACTAATCGATCGAATGTGTTTACGAACATCATTAATAAACACTTTTTGAGCCGACTCTTTTTCTTTTTCAGTTTCGGCCCCCATCATTTTGCGAAAGTTCTCCATCGGAAATTTAGAGTCAATCGGAACCAAGCCGGCCTCAGTCTGAATAGCAGCGTCAACAATTTCCCCAGACCTAAACGAATATTGAAGATTAAACGCTTTCTTGGGCAGCATTTGGCCCAACAGCTCTTTCAAAACCATTTCGCCAATATTGCCCCGAAGCTTAGGAGAACGTAAAAATTCTTGAAGGTCTTTCATACCCCGGCCAATTTCCGCCATTTGACCGACTTCTTTTTTAACCCCGGCGATAAATTCGGCCGTCTTATCTAGGCGTTCATTCATACTTTGAGTGCTTTTTTGCAATGATTCGGCCACCGTTTTGTTAGACTCCCGCATGGCCTGATTCAGGTTTTCATTAGTCTTATCCAAAGATTGCTGCATTGACCTAAGCCATGCCGTTAAAGACTCGTCTTGTTTATTGGCTGACCCCAGTTGATTCAATTTTTGGACCAGAAAATAGCCCAAAATTATCACCACCAAAAATAGGCCACCGATTAAAAAATAAATCATTCTCAAAAGTCATTATAAGATAAATTTTTTCTATCTGCCAGATGCTAATGCTTGGAAGAGCAAAAAAAAACAAAATGATAAACTATTAAAAATGGCCAGAAGATTAACCAGGATTCGTCACCAACCCAAAAGAGCAAAACCAATAAAACAAGGTCAAAAACTTTCGACTAACCCTTCTTTGTTACTGTTGGGTTTGGCTTGGGCAACAACAATTGGTTTTTTTTTGACTGTGCCACCGCAATTTTGGTGGCAAATAGTAATTGGTCTATTCCTAATCTTTGTTAGCTTATTTTTGTCTATTAACGCCGCTAGCCATAAACTAACTTTTTCTTTAGTTATCACCAGCTTAATCATCCTCCTGCCAATCTTAAGGCTCGTTCAGTTTCTGACTTTAACTATTGGCCTGCTAATCGTCTGGTTGATAATTCTTCTAACCGGCTATTTTCTCCTAGAAAAAAACTAACCCCCTGGGACAATCGTGTTATTATAGTCTTATGGAAAAGTATGATCTTATTATTGTTGGTGCTGGTCCGGCCGGTTTGGCGGCCTCAATTTATGCCAGCCGTTATAATATCAAACACTTGGTCCTAGGAGAAAACTTGGGGGGAACAATCGCCTGGGCTCATAAGGTAGAAAACTATCCCGGTTTCCCTTCGATTTCTGGTTTCGAATTGGCTCAAAACTTTCTAAACCATGCTAAAAGCTTAGGAGGAAAGATTATTGGCCAAGAAGTAGTTAATCTTGAAAAGAGTAATGGTTTTCTGGTTTTAACGGCCGGAAACAAAAAAAAGTATCAGGCCAAAACGTTAATTATTGCCACCGGTACCAAGCGAAGAAAGTTAAATGTCCCTGGTGAAGAAGACTATCTGGGCAAAGGCGTCTCATATTGCGCCACCTGCGACGCCGCCTTTTATAAAAACAAAGATGTTGTTGTTATCGGTGGGGCCAACTCAGCTTGTTCCGGGGCTCTTCATTTAGCTCGTTTTGCCAAAAGGGTTTATTTAGTTTATCGCCAGAACAACCTTAGGGCTGATCCAACCTGGGTAACTGAAGCCAAACAAACCAAAAACATTACTATTATCTATAATACTAATGTTGTGGCCATCGAAGGAGACGGCCAAAAAGTTACCGCACTTGGTCTTGACCGACCTTTCCAAAATCAAAAAAAACTGGTTACTGATGGGGTATTTATCGAAATTGGCGGTGCCCCCATTGTTGATTTGGCCAAAAAAATCGGTCTAAAAACCGATTCTGATAATTTTGTTATCACCGATAATTCAATGGCCACCAATGTTCCTGGGGTTTTTTGCGCCGGCGACGTTAACGCTTGGCAAAAACAATGCCAACAAGCCATTGTCGCCGTGGCTGAAGGGGCTATTGCCGCCCTAGGGGCCTACCAATACCTGGGCCAACCCACCTCTAAAACCCCTTGACAAAACAAAAACTTTTTTCTATCCTTACACTCAAGGATAAATGACAAAGATAAATAGGATAACCAATTTTATTCTTATTAGTTGAAGAGCCGAGAGGCTCTTTTTTTTTGCTTTTTTTCAAGAAAAAATGACTAAAATCATAAAAAAAATCTTACTTTGCCCACCGGATTATTTCCAAATCAGTTATCAAATTAACCCCTGGATGAAGAATAATCAAATTAACAAAATTCGGGCCCAAGGCCAATGGCAAAAACTAGTCCATATTTATCAAAAATTAAATATTCAAATAAAAATAATTAAACCCCGTAAAAATCTGCCCGATATGGTCTTTACGGCCGATCAAGGTTTGACTAAAAATAACTTGGTTGTTTTGGCCAATTTTCGCCATTATCAGCGTCAACCGGAAGCAAAAATATACCAGGCTTGGTTTGAGAGCCAGGGTTTCCATGTTTTGCGCTTACCCAAAAATCACTATTTTGAGGGTGGAGACGCCCTAAAATCAGGCAATAAAATCATTGTTGGCTATGGTTTCCGAACTAGTCCCCAAAGCCCAACCATAATTGCCAAATTAATAAAAGCGCCTGTTGTCAGCCTAAAATTAATCGATCCTCGTTTTTATCATCTTGATACCTGCTTGTTTGTCCTTAACCCAAAAACCGCCTTTTATTATCCGGCCGCTTTTGATCAAGCCTCGATAAAAAAGCTAACCAGCCTTTTCCCTAGACTTATTCGCCTACCTCAAAAAGAGGCCGGCAATTTAGTTGCCAACAGCCTTAGTACTGATCATCAAGTAATTACTCAAAGAGGCGTCCCCTTCTTTAGAAAAGAATTAACCCGACTGGGTTATCAAACCCACCAGGTAGATATTGATGAATTTATCAAGGCCGGCGGCGGAATCCATTGTCTAACCTTCACCACTCAAACCAATTAAGCAAAACTCCATAGTTTCAAGATTTATCCTCAAGATCCCGGTGCTGGAAACTTGACATTTTAAACTCTTTAGCCTATAATTCCTCTTAATCTACACATTATGTGTAGATTTTTTAATGCACGGGCCAATAGCCCGTTTTATGATAAATTTCATAAACCGAAGTTTTCGAGGCAAAAATTATTCTTCTTACTCCTCCCACTATCAACTCATCAAAAGCTTTTTGCGGCTTAAAAACATCCGCAAAGGGAGCCGATTGAGTCGTGTGGGACGAATTATTACTCAAAAATTCCAAGCTAGTTTTTTAGCCGGATTGCTAATCATTAGCCTTTCTTTGGGTGGTTTAAACAACTTGCCTGCCCTTAATAATCGGCCAGTCCAAGCCGCCCATACCCAGGCCGTTCTTGATCAGCCCGTTAATATCACCACTCATACCGAAACCTCTACCCAACTACCCCTGCCAAAGAACTCTTTTTCCTTAAGTCAAAGATTTCATCTTTTCCATCCGGCCATTGATTTGGCCGCCCCAATCGGTACACCAGTAAAGCCTATTGCTGCCGGGAAAATCCTTGTGGCCAATTACAACAATTTTGGCCTAGGTAATTATCTGGTTGTTAAACATGGGGCTGATTTTTACTCTGTTTACGCCCATTTGAATGAAATTCTTGTCGAAAAAGATCAAGAAGTTACTAAAGAAACCATCATCGGTACCGTTGGCAGCACCGGTTTTTCTACCGGCCCTCATTTGCACTTAGAAGTTATTAACGAGAATCAAAAAATCAATCCCTTGACAGTTTTACCCGAAATTCACTAACCCCAAAAAATTTTCAGACAAATCCGGGATCTATCTGGATCTGCTCAGAGTTAACTATGCCTAAATCGCTGAGAGATGCTGGATCTATCCAAAAAAAATCTAAAAAAATAAGGCTTAATAAAAAGAGGAAAAATTCTGGAGTCTAAAAGCAAAAAAGAAAATCAACGACCAACATCAAAAGACTAACGACTAGTCTTACATTCCCATTCCGGGCATGCCGCCACCCATACCGCCGGCACCGGGGTTAGCCTGATCTTTTTCTTCCGGCTTGTCAACAATCATTGCCTCAGTGGTTAGGGCCATAATCCCCACCGAAACAGCATTCTGTAGAGCTAAGCGAGTTACTTTTAGGGGATCAATAATGCCGGCCTGGGTCATATTAACAAATTCTCCGGTTAAAGCGTTGTAGCCATAATCGCCCTTTAAGCTCTTATCTTTGACTAATTTTTCCTCGGTTTTGGCAACCACATAACCGGCATCAGCCCCGGCATTTTGAGCCAACCACCTGGCTGGTTGTTCCAGGGCCGAATAAAGAATTTTTACCCCTACGGCTTCTTCTTCGTTGCTGGTTTTTAAATTTTTTAGCGCTTGGCGAGCAAAAATTAAAGACGAGCCGCCGCCGGGGATAACGCCTTCTTCCACGGCCGCCTTAGTTGCTTCCACCGCATCTTTAACTCGCTCTTTTTTCTCCGATAACTCAACCTCAGTGGCAGCGCCAACATTAATTTGAGCCACTCCTCCGGCCAACTTTGCTAGTCTTTCCTGAAGTTTCTCTTTATCAAAATCAGAGTCCGATTCTTCAATGGCTTGACGAATCTGGCTCACTCTTTTGGCAATGTCGGTTTCCTGACCTTGACCGCCAATAATCCGCGTGCTTTCCTTATCGGCCCAGACCTTATCGGCTCGACCACAATCTTCAATCTTAATTGAATCTAACTTTCGACCGGTTTCCTCAGAAATTACTGTTCCGCCAGTTAAAATAGCAATATCTGACAACATTTCTTTCTTACGATCACCAAAACCAGGGGCCTTAACGGCTAAAATATTAAAAGTGCCACGTAGTTTATTAACTACTAAGGTTGCCAAAGCCTCCCCATCCAAGTCGTCGGCAATAATAACAATGTTTTTGGAAGTTTGGATAATTCTCTCCAGAGAAGGGAGAATGTCAGAAATAGCCGAAATTTTCTGGTCAGTAATAATAATGTAGGGTTCGTCGATTTCGGCTTCCATGGCTTCTGAATCGGTAACAAAATAGGGAGAAACATAACCCTCGTCAAACTCCATCCCTTCTTTATACTCAATCTCCAGCTCCAGCCCCTTAGATTCCTCAACTGTAACGATACCGTTGCTGCCCACCTTATCCAGAGCTTCAGCAATTTTCTGACCAATATTAGGATCGCCAGCTGAAATAGTAGCAATTTTTTCAATATCAGAATTGTCTTTGACTTCTTTTTTAATCCTGCCTAATTCACTAACCACTGCCGATAGCCCTTTTTCCAGGCCTCGGCGTAAAATCATTGGATTAGTGCCGGCGGTAATGTTTTTCATCCCCTCGGCAATAATCGAGTAAGCTAAGAGAGTCGCCGTGGTAGTACCATCGCCAGCGTTGTCGTTAGTTTTAGAAGCCGCTTCCTTAACTAATTGGGCGCCCATATTTTCAAATTTGTCTTCCAGTTCTACTTCTTTGGCAACCGTAACCCCATCGTGAACCACTTGGGGCGAACCCCAAGACTTTTCAATGGCGACATTGCGACC
>CAZUWK010000001.1:36593-56203 GCA_964624185.1 uncultured Gammaproteobacteria bacterium
ACAACGGCGAGAATATCTTCAAACTTAATAAACAAATATTCTTCATCATTTTCTTTATATTCGTTACCGCCCCACTCTTTATAAACCACCACATCGCCCTTTTTACAAGGAGCGCTAATTTTAGCCCCCGTCTCAGTTATTTGGTCAGGCCCGACTGCCAAAACCTTGCCTTTTTGGGGCTTTTCTTCATGAGAATCAGGCAAAACAATCCCTGAAGCAGTTTTCTTTTCTGTTTCTTCTGGACAAACTAAAACATAGCCTGGAGTAGGTTGTAGTTTAACTGTCTTATCCGTCATGAGTCTGTCTTTTTTTATTTTTAATTTCAAAAAAAATTATCACTTTTAAGAGTGATAATTAATTGTTATTTTAATCATCAAAATCAATCTTGTCAAGGGGGATCCTGATAGATCCCGGATCTGTCAGGATGTTATTAACTTTTGCCAATTTTTTTGAAAATGGGTTAAAATTAGCTGTCGTTGATCCTGGGGATGAAAAAATAGCTGTCGAGTATCGCCTTTTACCAACTGGCGCCGATGACACCTGGCATAGGCTAATTGACCAAACATGGCCATCTTTTCTAAAAAGTTAATCTTGGGTTTTTTACCTTTTTTGGTAACAGAAATTTTTGTCAAAGGGGTCTTTTTTAATCGCTCCTGATAAGCTTGGGGTAAAAAATCGACCAACCAATTATTGGCAAGCAAGAATCGTTGATAAAAACTGTTGTCGCCGGCAATAGGCAATAACTGCAAGGCCTCATGGGCGGTATAAAAATCCTGTCTTGATCGGGGCAAAATTAAGTTATCCTCTTCCAAAAAAAGATTAAGACAAACTTTATCAGCCGCTTCCTTCTCCTCGGGCCGACGCCGCTGACCCAAAACTTCTGCTAACAAAACACTGGCTAATCTGGCTCGATAAAGACAGCCCGACAAGGCAATAATAAAAAAATCAATGTCGTCATTTTCTCTGGCTGATCCAATGGCTAAATTACCACTAAGGGCTACCAGCCCCAGCCAAGGAAGCCGGGCTAATTTTCGACCAAAACTTTCGGCTTGGGGCAGTTTTTTTTGAGAAAATTTTTCTTTTTCCTGACGTAAACTAATAACAGCCGAATCATTTAAAAAATAAAAAGGGAATTGATAGCTAATTTTTTTTCTTTTAACCAGTTGCTCCAATAATTGAGTCACTTCCTCGAGAGTAGCCTTCTTGGGCAACCAAAACCAAATTTCTTCAGCCGTCAGGGGATAAGAAAAAAGATCAGAATAGGTCAATGCGGCTAGAATCGCCTCTTCCAAGCTTAGGGCAGTCGGACAAAAAGGCTTCATCGCTTATCAACCTGGTATTTAGATAAAACTGAGGCCACTCCCTGAGTAACCGTCGTTTCCATTTCCGAATCCGCCCCCATTAGCGATCGATTAACGGCATCTTCAAAGTATTTAATAATACTATCGTTAATGCCATTATCGGCCGTTCGTGACGATAAGTACCAACTTTTAGCATAGGGAGCCTGTTCCAAAAAAGGCGCTAGCAATGGGTCTTGTTTTAACTTATCGGCCATGTCTACCCTGGGATAAAGCTGGCCAATATAATGAGCTTGCGACCCGGCCCTAAAAATCCGTTCTAGAGACTCCTCCCTTGATAAAAACTCTAAAAATTGCCAAACAGCCGCTTGATTTGCGGATCGGGCCGAAACCCCCTCGACCCAAAAAGTTGCCCAAGATACCGGTTCTCTTTCCGGTAACTGGGGCGCCGGCACTACCCCAAAATTAAGATCCGAATTTAACTCGTAAAGATTAATAATTCGCCAAGAGGGGGCAAAATAAAGAGCTAGCCTGCCACCAGCAAAAGCTCGGGTTGATTCCGGCAGAGTCTTATCCCAAACTTGATCTTGTTTAGCAAAAATCATAAAAAAATCCAAGGCCTGTTTAGCATCGGTGCTATAAGGACCGGAAATTGAAGCACCATTTTGAATCATCATTAAGCCCAAAATGTCACTCCAATGATCAACATTAGAGGCACCTCCCATCGCCGCCCCAGCTTGCACAATTCGCCCCTCATCGCGAACCGTTAATTGATTGGCTACCTGGCGGAATTGGTCCCAATCTTGAGGAGGGGACAATTGATATTGATCGAAAATATCTTTATTGTAAAAAAGGGCCAAAGTATCAATCATTAAAGGAATACCATAGAATTTACCACCGACAAACAAAGACTCTTTGACCACTGGGTAATAATTAGTCTCTAGAGCTAACGATGAAGCTAGTTCGTCCGGCACTGGGGCCAAATCGTTAACAAACATCGGCAACCAAGTATTATGAATCCGAAAAATGTCCGGGCCTGAGCCTGAAGCCAGGGCCGATTGAAGGCGTTGACGATAATCAATAATGTTCTGCTGAACATAATTAACCTTAATTTTAGGATTCTCTTTTTCAAACTCTTCAATTAAACCGGTCATCACCGATTCCGGCTCCCATAGGCCCCAATAAGTAATGGTCGTTTCTTGACCCGGAGCAAGAGGGGTGTTTTTGTTTTGCCACCAATAATAACCAGCACCAACTAAAAGCAAAAAACCAACGATAATCAACAAAATTTTTAACGGACCTAGGGGTTTTTTAGAACTGGTTGATCCATTGGCTGGAATATCATCAACAGCTTGACCAGCAGTGGTTTTTTCTTCCTGACTAACCTGATCGGCGGCTTCAGAAGCGGTAGAGGAGGCCAAAGGATTACCAGTCGTTTCCGAACGAGAAAAGCTACCGGGTGAACGAGGTGGTTGGTTGGGTAAAAATTCGGTGTCAACCATAAAAAATTTTCTCCTTTTTCTTGATTATTATCATATAATACAAACAGGCCAAGAGGCAAGAAGGAGATTGGCTAACCCAAAAACAAAGGCGGGGTATGACTAAAAAAATAAAAAAAACCAGTATTGTCAAGAAAATTAGCTGGCTGGCTATTGGCAGTCTACTAACCCTGGGTCTAATGATTCCCGTTATTTATGAACTGGCTTCTTATGGTCAGGTTTATCCCGGCGTTATGGTCCAAGGAGTGACTCTGGGTAATCTGACCCCCCAAGAAGCCCAAAAAAAGCTGGAACAGCAAATCCAAACCCAAATTCCGAAAACGATTACTTTTCAATTTGAAGATCAGCAATGGCAATTGGCCATTACCGATCTTAATTTAAGATTTAGCGCCGATCAGGCCATCACTGCCGCTTATCGGGTCGGCCGGAGCGGAACAGCCATTAACCGATTAAGAGAAAAAATTACCGCCTGGCAAGAAGGCATTAACCTCAGTCTCAATTGGCACTTTGACCAAACAATAATTGATGAACAAATTAATCTCATTGCCCAAAATATTGATAAGCCAGGTTGGCCCACCCAAGTTCTCTACCAAGAAACTAATATTTTTGTTAATCCCGGCCAAGAGGGCTTATCGGTTGATCAGAGAAAACTAAAAGAACTAACTATTAGCCAAATCATCCATCTTAATCAGGAGCCAATTTTAATCCCAACTCGGATTGCCAACCCGGTTCCAGACCAAGAAACCATCGCCAACCTTCAAAAACAGGCTCAAAATCTGCGGGGTAAAAAAATTATTTTGGAATTAGAAGCGGAAAGCTTTACTATCAGCGACGCCGATTTGGTTGCCTTTCTTCATTACAACCCCGCCACTAGCCAAAACAACATTACCAAATGGGTGGCCGACTTGGCTAGTCGAGTTAACCGCTCGCCCAAAAATGCCCGCTTTTCATTCCAAAACGAAACCCTATTGGTAACCGAGCCCTCCTGGTCGGGACGGGAAATAGAAGAGGAGATTTTAGTTAGCCTAATCGAAAAAAACTTAATTAATCTTGTCAGTAGCAACGACAAAGAAATTGTTCTTGATCTACCCGCCCAAATTATTCCCGCCAAAATCAGGGCCGAAGAGGCCGGCTCTTTGGGCATTAAAGAGAAAATTGGCCAAGGCGAATCGTACTATCGCGGCTCATCGATCTCAAGGATTAACAATATTAGGGTTGCCAGCGAAGAATTAAACGGCCAATTGGTAGCTCCGGAAGAAGTTTTCTCTTTCAATAACGCCCTGGGGGGAGTCACTGCTCAGGCCGGTTATCAAACCGGCTATATCATCAAAAATGGCCAAACTATTCCCGGTATCGGCGGCGGTGTTTGCCAAGTTTCCACCACTATGTTTCGCGCCATTCTTAATGCCGGCTTGCCAGTTATCGAAAGACACCCTCACGCTTACCGAGTCGGGGTTTATGAACAAGAGTCTCAACCGGGCCTAGACGCCACTGTCTTTGCCCCCAGTCCCGATTTAAAATTTAAAAATGACACCGGCCATTATCTGCTCATTCAAACCCTGTTTTTACCTCAAGAATGGCGCTTAATTATTGATTTTTATGGCACCCATGATGGTCGGGTCAGCAGCTTATCAAACTTTCGCCTTTGGGATGTCGCCCCGCCTCCGCCGCCTCTTTATATCGACGACCCTTCTTTGCCAAAAGACGAAATCAAGCAAATTGACTGGGCCGCCTATGGGGCTAAAGCCGCCTTTGATTGGGAAGTAACGCTGAATGGTAAAATCTTACAAAAAGAGACTTTTTATTCCTACTATCAGCCCTGGCAAGCCAAGTTTTTGCGAGGAACGAGAGAATAAAAATAATTTTCAATTTTCAAACAAATTCCAAGCACCAAATATTAAATATCCAAATAAATTACAATTTTTTTAAATTCCAAAATTATTTAATTTTTGTGATAAATTGCGTTGCATCATTTTGGACAATGACGGGTGCGGGTCGATACATGGGTCGACCCCTACATTTTGATCCCCGTAGGGGCGGACCCGTGTGTCCGCCCGCTATCATTAATTATGATAATCCCAGGAATGTATTTGTTTGGAAATTGGAATTTAAGAATTGGGATTTCATTAGAAATTAGAAATTAAGAATTAGAAATTATTTACCTAGATACTATCTATGATAATCTTGGGCATTGAAACCTCCTGTGATGAAACCTCGGCGGCCATTGTTGAAAACGGCCGTCAGGTGCTATCAGTGGCCACTGCTTCTTCCCAAGAACTTCACCAAAAAACCGGCGGCATTGTCCCCGAATCAGCCGCTCGGGAACAACTCTCCTGTATGATTCCGGTTTTGGAAGAAGCCCTGGTCCAATTCCAACCCAAGACAAAACCTCAAAAAGCCTTAAAAAAAATTGATGCCCTGGCGGTTACCTATGGCCCAGGGCTAATCGGTTCACTACTAGTCGGGGTAGAAACTGCCAAAACTTTAAGCTTGGTAACTAATAAACCGCTAGTACCCGTTAACCACCTTGAGGCCCATATTTTTGCCAACTGGCTGGAAAAAAACCCCAACCAATTTCCCCAAGCTCCGGCTCTGGCCTTAATTGCCTCTGGCGGCCACACCGAATTAGTTTTGGTCAATAAAAAAAGTAAAGATTATCAATTTACCCTTCTTGGCCAAACCCGAGACGATGCCTCCGGTGAATGTTTTGATAAATGCGCCCGGGTTTTGGGTCTTGGTTATCCGGGCGGACCGGCTATTGCTCAAAGCGCCCAATCGGCCCCCGAAGAACTAGTTGATAACCCCCCATTTAACCTGCCTCGGCCGATGATTGATCAAAAAAACCATGATTTTTCTTTTTCCGGTCTGAAAACGGCCGTTATTAACCGAATCCGCAAGCTTGAAAAAAAAGGCAAACTTAATCGAGCAATGAAGAATTTTTTAGCCTGGGAAATTCAGGAAGCCATTACCGATTGTTTAGTTGGGAAAACCGCTCAAGCGGCCCAAAAATACCCGATTAAATCCTTGCTTTTGGGCGGCGGCGTCACTGCCAACCAAGCCCTAAGAGAGAAGTTTCAAAAAGAGGCTAACAAATTAAACATCGACCTTTTTATCCCCGAAATTCGCTTTTGTACTGACAACGCCACTATCGTGGCCGCGGCCGGCTTCTTTAACTATCGACCTGTTCCCTGGTCAAAAATTACTCCCCAGTCAAGCCTGACCATCTAATCTCTTCCCACCTTCCAGTTTCCACCTTAAAGGTGGAATATCCTAAGATGTTTACCAAACACCGGTAATTTTCTGGCCACATTTGGGACATTGGCCATCCTTTAAGTCTTGCTCTACCAAATTATAGCCGTCTCTTTTAATCAGCTCCTGGCCACAGCAAAACTAGGTAAAAACAGATATTTACAATTTTTTTTCTATGAGATGACGGGTCTCTTTCTGAAAATATCTTTTTATTTCTTCCCAATTCGTCTCAACAATCATTCTGGGCATCTGGCTTTCTCGTTCAGCATCTTCAAAATAGTCAAGAGCGCGGAGAATCGAATAGAGATGATCTTCCAAAACAAAATATTTTTTTTGATAAAAACCCAACATTTCTTCTAGAGTATATTTTTGGGAAAGAAAATAAACATCGATAAAATCCCTCCTGGTCCCCCTGTCTTCAATGGCATGGATTTTCATCGCGGCAATATCGGCCAGACTAGCCAAATGAATTTCCTTAAATAAAATCGTCGATTCAAGTAGGGGGTACTTATAATAAAATAGGGAAAACCTCGTTGGGCCAACTTTTCCCCAAATAGTTCCCTTGGCGGTTCCCTCCGGGACAAATTCCAAAAATGAGGCAAGTTTGGCGGCAGTTTCGGCCTCTTTAAATTCCTTTTGAGTGAAAAAGTCAAGATCGACCGAAACCCTGTGCCCAAGCTGAAGCGCTAACGCTGTTCCTCCGGCAAGATAGGCATTTTTAATTTCAGGAAACCCTGAGATTAGCTCGATAGCCCGAAGTGTATCGGGAAGTAAGGTTTTCGTAAACATGATACTTGGTTCTTGGGCAGATCCAACACATCAGCCCAAAAATTACCGGTGGGCCGAGCCAAATCTTTTGTTTCCTTAACCACTTTCTTTATCGCGGCCCTGCCATAAACTTCAACCAGCCAACGAATATCACGAAGATTCCCCCGATCAAGCACCCGCTTAATAACAAGAGGGGAATGGGTTTCAATTCTTAATTCTTCAAATTCTACATCCCAAAAATAGGAGCGCAAAAACTCCGGAAGCTTTGTATTCTTTTGTTGTTTCATAGCCTAATTATGACATAAGTTTACCCGCTAGTCTACTTTAGCCCACCTTCCAGTTTCCACCTTAAAGGTGGGAAAACTATTTTAACCCGTAAGCAAAAACGCCAAAAATTGACTGAAAGATCCGATACCAAAAGTAAATAATGGCAAAAACGATTTTTTCAAAAAGAATAGCAATTCTTTCCCCAAAAGCTTGATCAGTATCTTTTTTAACATCCTCATTTAGTTTTGCTCCCAAAACCCGTTTTTCTTCATAAAAAATCAGACTGGTTTCTTCTTCCAAACCATCAGTTTCTTCACCCAAAACTTCCGGCGTTAACAGCACCTGCTGATTTTCTATTTCCTGATCAGATAATCTTTCCGGCAAAATAAGATAAGAGGCAAGAGCCAAATCTTTCAAAACATTAGTGCCCTTACCGTCGTTGGCTAAAACCATCGACGAGGGCAAAAATTCAATCCTGGCCAAGCCTGGTGACTTACCCCGAAAGAAAACAATGCCAAAAGTACCATTTTCATAAGCAAAGCCGGGGTTGGGCAAACCACCGGTGAGGCGAACATAGCCAAGCCTGTTATCAATTTCTTTTTGCAAAAAAACATTGGCAAAAGAGCCCTTAGTGGAAATTTCTACCGCCTCAATTATGGCCGGGTCAAAACCAATATCGGCCTGAACGGCATTGATGGGCTTACCCACCCCAGAAACTTGAATTGGTAAAGAAAAAAGTTCGCCAATCCGATACTGGCCCTTATCGGGGATAACAAAAGAAACAGTTTTTCGGGTAGGGGGAAAACCTATGTTAAACAGAAACCGGGATTCTAAAAATACCACCCCGAAACAAATGACCGAAAAAATTAAAATTAACAACCCGTTCAAAATGGCCGAACCAAAAGTTTTCGGATTTCCTTCAATCAGGCCATATTCGGCCCGCTCACCACAAAAAGGACATTTTTTGAAAATCCGACAACCAAAACAAATAGTTTGATTAGGGGCGATCAACCACCAAAAAGGATAAGCAAAAGCGATAAAAACCCCCAAAAGAGCTAAAAAATGAATCAGAAAAAACGAGGCAATAACAAAAGAAAGAAATTTCAATAAAAGGCCTAACCCCGGAAAAAACATCTTATTTTTATTTACCTATATAATACAATAAAACAGAGAAATCTATCAAATTACAAACCCCATCAAAGTTTAAATCACAAGTTGCCTGTTCCGCCTCTTCCCGCCACAAGACTACCCATTTTTTCATCGCCTCAACTGCTTCTTCGGGACTAATTTGACCATCGCCATCAATGTCAAAAGGAGCTAAAGGGTCCGGCAAAGTGGGGGAGGTGGGAGTTGGCGTTGTTAGCGTTGCCGGCGGCTGGGTAGGAGTTAAAACCGTCAATTCTTCAATAGTCACAGCAGAACTCGGAGTCGGAGTGGCCGTTGAGGTTGGATTAATAACTAAATAAACTGTCTTACTATTCTGGCTTTGACGACCCTGGCCGGTCAAGGTTCGGGCAAAAACTTGATAAAGCCCAGCTGATAAACCGGTGGTGTCAAAACTAATCTGCCACCGACCATCAGTGGTACTAGTCGTGGCTGATGTTTTTTCTCCCCCCTCAATTAATAGGGTAATGGTCGAGCCGGGGGTAGCCAAACCGGAGACCTCTAGGGTTTGATTTTGAGTAATTGTTTCTTGTGATAAAGACAGGGTCGGCGGCAAAACAATATTTGAAACTAGTGTTTGGGTGTTGGCAATTAAGGCTAGTGAATAATTAATGGTTGAGGTGTTTTGACCATCAATATCAGTAGCATAAAGGCTAAAATCTTTAATCCCTGCTTCTAGGGGGATAAAAGTTTTACTAAAAGAACCGTCGTTTTCAGCAGTAGTAGTGCCGATTACTGTTCCGGATTCTAAAAAAGTAATTTGCGCCCCGGATGAGGCCCAACCAGACAAGAGAAGCGAAGTTTCCTCTACCTGCATAGAAACTGTTAGTTCGGTTTGGGCCCTAGTTGTTGTCTTGATAATAAAAAAAACGCTGATAAAAAAAGTTGTCAATAGTAATAATCGGCGAGAAATAAACCATAGTCTCATCTTAAAAAGCTTCCTGGTTTTGGGCAATAAATAAAAAGCGGGAAAATTACTTTCCGGCCAAGAGAATCCTCAAGGCTTTCTTAACTCTTTTTCTTCCCCGATAAAGGAAAATTGCCAAAACCAATAAACCAGCCAAAACTAAGCCGCCAATTCGATAAGGAAAGGCCCAAAAAGTGGTTGAGGCAGTTAAGGTCTTACCTTGATTGCCGTAAGCCAAATAAACCGTTGCCGTGTATTTGCCAATTAAATTTCTTTCCTCCCAAGTAGCTAGACTTCGTCTGATTGCTCCCGGCAAGACATTGCGCGGCTCAAGCTCCATTTCGGCTACTTGCCGACCCCAAATATTAGTAACAGTAATGGTCCCAGTGGGCCGAACATGAACATTGCCTTCATTCTTAACCCGAACTTCCAAGTCTACCGGCCCATACTCCCACAAGTTTTTGATAGCAGAAAAACTAGCCAAAGAAGCTGATTCTTCGGCTTTACCGGCCACTCGTAGCAAAACTAAAGCACCAACCTCTTGAGATAGAGTCGCTCCGGTTTGTCCCGGCTGAGCCCCGCCAGTTTTAAAAACCACTGAACCAAAATGGCCGCCCGGTTCGGCATTGGTCGGAATATCAATAATAAAAGTAAAGGTGTGACTGTCTCGGCCGGGAATCCGAATACTTTCCGGCTCGACACTAATCCAAGAAGCCAAAGAAAAAGAAGTTTCTTCTTCAGTTAGACCAATTGAACCCTCTTCGCCTACGGCAGTAAAGTTGCGCCGATCAACTGAAACCAAAACAGAAGATTCGTTTAGATTGGTAACCCGAATAGTATTGGTTAGGGTATCGCCGGGATTGGCGGATATTTCAAAAGTGGGCGGGGAAATAGATAAACCGGCCGCGCCTTGAGCTAAAACTGTTTGAGGTAAAAAAACAAAAGAAAAAAATAACAACCCCAACCCGAAACACCGCTTAAAGTTAATCATAAAACAAGCTTACAAAGATTGTTTGTATTTTATCACAAAAAAAGAAAATGCTTTTGGCCAACTAACAACCAAAAAGAATATCTTCTTAAAAAACCTGTTCTCAAAACAACACCACCCCACCGGCTAACCCTTAAAAAAAATTATAAATTCTCAAGGATTAGCCTTAATATCAATAAGTTGGCGTGGCGGTTAAAATTACCGTCGTAGTGTAATTACCAGAGGCGGTGGTACTAGAAATTCCTGCCTGATAACCCACCATAAAGTTCTCGCTGGCTGGTCCGGAAGCGGCTGTTGCTACCGACTCATTGCTAGTGGTAAAGCCAGCCCATTTATTAGAACTAAATTCTGAATCGGTGGTATAACCAAAAGCTTCAACTCCAGCGCCTGGAAAATCTGTTGGGTCAGCATTAGCCCCAGTATGATCGGTAATCTCTTCGGAACCAAAAGCCAAAGCCCCAGTGTAGCGGATATGAACCGTATAGCCGCCGGCGCCATTAGTGCCCACCGATAAATCATGAGCTACCACGGCATTAGTTTCTGTGGTCACTGTTCCCAAAGGGATGGTCCCATCGGTGCTAGCGGCGGTAGTAGGCACACCGTTAACAGTCTCGCCTACCCCAACTGCGCTAACAGTAAAAGTCAAAGAAGGCTCAACTGTCATCGACACGGCCTGACCATCGGTATAAACAAACATCACCGTACCCGAATCAACCAGGTCGGTAGAGCAATCGGCGTTGCCATAGGTGTTGAAAATGGCATAGTAGCCGGTTTCGGCAACCGAACCATTAACAACATCATCTAAAACCACCGTTCCGCTTCCACCAGTAGCTCCAGTTTCATTAGTAAAAGTTACTAATCCACTTGATCCGCCCTTTGTCCAAGTATTTAAACCGCTAACATAGGTACTGCTTGAATTAGCAGAGACTGAAGCCAGACTCAAGTCCGCTGGGGCTGTCCCTCCCTCGGTGGTAGTGGCAAACTCAATCTCAATACACTTAATGGTCGTAGTAGTAACATTTGACCAATCGAAGGTGTAGGTGACCCCAGTTTCACTGGGTCGAGAATCAGATAAGGACACTGACCCACTGGTTAGGTTCGCGGCCAAAACTGCTGAAAAGAAAGGCCCTGCCTGCCAAAAAACTAAACCCAAAATAGACAGTAGCGCCAAAACAACTTTCGTTTTCTTAAATTTAAACATTCTTTCTTTTCACCCCCTTTCTTATTTACTAAATAAAATCAATCTCTAGCTTCTACTTCTATATATTAAAAAGCACCAAAAAAGCTTAATTTGCTAAATTCTGCTACCAGCATAGTAAAGTTTATTGGGTTTTGTCAAGGGCTAATTTTGGGTTTTTTGGCCGGTCAAAACCCTAAAAGCCAAAATTAGTCTTTTTCTAAAAATAACTAATAAAACCAAAACTACTAATAAAACCAAAATCGGTAGCCAAGGAATAACCCAAAAAGATATTGGTGGGCTAGAGATTATTTCCCCCTGATCCAAAGCCCAAAAAGCCTGAGCGACGAACCGACCAAAAACAAAACGCTTAGGCCAAACCACCCCCAACTGCTTGGTTGTTCCTGGTAAAACCAGCCGTTTGGGAACAGTTAAAGTAGTTATCTCTTGGCCAGAGGCTCGACTAACTTTTAGATTAACTTGGGGAAAAAGATGAACATTGCCCTGGTTAATAATCGGAATTAAAAAATCAATCGGTCCCAACTGATTTAATTTAGCCACTTGGGGCTGACCCAACGAGGCCTCTTTAACCACCTTGCCCTTAACAATGAATAACCCTAAAACCCCAACCCGAGCCGAAACCGGCGAAGTCCAAAAAGAGGTTTTTTGTTCGGGTAGCAAAACTTGAAAATAAATGGTGGCATAATGGCCGCCCGGTTCGGCATTTTTGGAAGGTAAAACCGTTACTTCTACCTGACGAGAGTTTTGGGCCGGCACAATCAAATCAACCGGATCTAAACTAATCCAAGCGGAAACATCAAAATTTTTACCCCGGTCAAGACAAATTTCATCAACCACCAAAAAGCTGTCAACGCTACTTCGAACCGGCAAGGGTGAATCAGTGACATTAAAAAGAGTAATTTTGGTTGTTGTTGGCTCTCCCGGGGTTAATACTTCTTCAATAATAGCCGGGCTAACACCCAAAGTTTGAGAATCAGGACTAGCCAAAACCAAGCCCGGAAAAAAGAAAAAAAAGAGGCCAAAAAGTGAAAAAAGCTTCCTCATTTCAATTAGATCATTAATAAATCGCCGTGGCCGTATAAACCACCACCGTACTATAACCGCCAGCCGCTTGACCACCATCAACCTTGACTTTCTTGGTAATGGTAAACTCTTCGCTACTAATAGGAATACCGGTAACATCACCAGCATGATCGGCAATAATATCCCCCGGCGAGCTTTGGGAAAAGGGGGCAAAACAAGGGGGAGAGCCGCCCCCGGGGCAAGGATCACTATTAAACCGATTAGTTCCCCCAACCAGCGTATCAGAGGAGTGATAACCAAAGCCAGTGCTTTCTCCCCAGCCGGCCGGTGACTCGTAGGTGCCACCGGAAAAATCGGCTACCGCCTGACCCCCAGCCGAACGAAGATAATCGGTAATAAAAGCCCGAACAACATAGCCCCCATAAGCATTGGTGGAAGTGGTTAAAATGGTTTGCTTGCTATCGGTATAGCTATTAGATAGATTCAAGTTATCAAAAGTAATACTAGAGGGAGCGACACTAAAGGTTAGGCTGGGAGCAACCATTTGACCATTGGAAGAAACCAGGGTTTGGTTACCAGCCTGATCATAGGCCCGAACATTAAAATAATAAACTTGGGAAGTTTGCAGGTTAAGACTAGTAGCGGTAGCCGAGGTGCCAACGCCAACACCGGTCCAAGTTTGAACATCGGTGCCGCCGACGCCAACGCTGGTGCCGATGGCATATTCATAATAATCAAGGCCGGAAACAGAAGCATCAAAACCACCCCAATTGGCCGATAGTTGCGATAATGAGCCATCATTAAAGCTTTTATCCACCCCTTCCTCATCGCCGTCATAAGCCGTACCTCCGGTGGGGGCAGAAGTGTCAACGCCAAAATCCTGCTCGGTTTCTAAATTTTCCCCAAAAGAAACCCAAGAGGAATAGGCGCCGGCCTCGTCTTTAACCCGCGCCTGCCAATGATATTGATTAGCATCAGTAATGCCGCTAATCGTTACCGTCGCCTCAACCGCCGTTCCCGAATAAGCAACACCACTGCCGCATAAATCTTCACCGCCGGAAAAACTAGTGCCTAAGATGTCTTTTTCAACACAAAGATAAAGAGTGTCGGCGGAATCCGGGTCGGAAACGGTGGCGCTAAACTTAACGCTGGTTTCATTCGTCCAGGCACCCACCGCCAAACTCGTGTCATCGGTCTTTTTTTGGGCCAAGCTAGTCGGAGAATTAGGATTTTGGTTGGGAGGAACAGCCCGGTACCCCCGATCGGAAGTGGAGGTTTGTTGGCTGGCACCGGCGGCATTTAAAACACAATGATAATAACGACCGTCGCCATTAGCCGGCGCGCCGGTATCGTTATAGGAGGCAGTTGTCGCCCCATCAATATTGGCATAATCGGCATCAGAATCAGCAAGGCTTCTTTGCCATTGGTAAGTCAACGAGCCAGCCCCTCGATAACCGGTATCGGTTGTGCTATCGTCACTATCGCCAACGCCATTAAAAGCCACCACCTTGTAGGTTCGGGAAGAGCCGTTGTTGACCGACTGGCCGGACAGGGAAAGGGCCACATAGTCGCCAGAGGTGCCATCAGAAGCGGAAGCGGTTCCCGGCGTAATCGTGGGCGCCGGAGCGGTGGTGTCGTCATAAGTGGCCACATCTCCCAAGGTAGCCAAAAGATTGCTCCCTTCATAAACCTTGTAGCCGGTGGCACCGGTAGATTTCGTCCAGGTTACCACCACCTTATCGGTATAAGTGCCGTCGGTGGCGGAGACATTGGTAGGGGGGCTGGGAGGAAGGAGTTCGTAGGTAATCCTAATCAATCCCGGAGCGCCATTCCCGCCGGTTCTACCACTACTACCAAGTCTATAGTTTCCCCCGCCACCGCCACCATAATTAGAGCCATCATAAGGAGTTCCCGCGCTTGTCCTGCCCGCACCGCCATTACCACCATTTTCGCTTGTGCCTGTGCCGGCGGTGGTCCCAGAAGCATTACCACCGTTGCCGGTAGAACCCGCCCCGCCGCCGCCGGCGCCACTACTCGAACCACTACTACTGCTACCATTCCCCCCAGAATATTTTGTTTCACCCACGCCGCTGGCGGCTGCCCCACCGGCGCCGCCCGGCGTTGTCGCCGAACCGCCAGAACCGCCTTTGGCCAAAACCGTACTGGTGTCTACCCAATAAGTATCTCCCCCTGCGCTACCATTGCCACTACTACCCCCAGCGCCGCCGGCGCCAACAGTGTAAGAGTAAGAATTCCCACCTGTTACCGACACGATTTTTTTCGAATAAGCGCCGCCGCCGCCGCCGCTAGAAGCAGTTTTGTTGGCACTAGGACCACCACCACCACCTCCACCACCCCAACATTCAACTGTCACTTGCGTTACTCCCGCTGGCGCTTGCCAGCTGCCAGAAGAAGTAAAGGTCTGTGTCTGCGAAGCATCAATAGCCAACTGCCATTGCCGAGCCTCAACAAAAACTTCTTTCTCTTCAAGAACCACCTCGTTAACCACGATTTGTTCATCATCTTCTTCTTGAATCTGGTTTTCTTGATCAAACGGCCCTAAAAATGGGTCATAAATTACTTGATCTTCCGGGTCAATAACATTAACTTCTTTAAACTCGTCAATTGCCCCAGTCTCTTCAAGCTCTAATTCGTCTAGACCAACCGGGGCAATAATTGCTCCCTGCCGCTCCCGAAAAACTAAAGGCCCAAGCAAATAAAACTGGGGCGACCGATTGGGAGCATTAAACTGATAGCCAAGCACTGTTTCTTCACCGACACCAAGGAAAACATACCAAACCAGCTTCTGCAAACCATTTTCCTCAAAAACCAAATCCGGCCCTAAAACCGTTTCATCATCAGGCGGCAAAACCCTAAATCCTGCTGGCACTGTTTCTTCAACCACCCCCATAAACTCATCACTGGCTCTAATTTTTAGGGTTACCGGATAGTCCTCGGGAGGATAAACTCTGGTGGCACTAATCCTTTCCACCTCAAAAGGCACCTCCTCCCAAACTTCAAAAGCATCAACAATAGAATAAGCCCCGTTTTGAGTTTCGGCCGTTAATTCCATTTGATAACGACCCGCCTGGCCAACCTGATAGGTAGCCTCATAGTCTGGCTTGGTGGTAAAACCGTGAACAAAACATTCCGGATTAACAATAATTGTTCCGTCTTCGGTTGACAGCACATCTTTTATTCCCAAGTTTTGGTTGGTGATTACCAACTCAAGTTTGGCACCGCAAACCATCATGCCTGCCTCATCCAAAATCGCCAAAGACAATTTGGCAACCTGATCAGGCAGATAAACCGACCGACTAGTATTAATTGCCAGCACTCCCCAAACGAAATCTTGTTCTAAAATAAGCTCATCTTCCTCAAAAACCTGAATCGTGTGCCGGCCGGGGCGAAATTGGCCAGCCGGAGCAAGACTAATCCCTCCCTCGTCTTCTTCAACTAATACCGCCACCGGCTCCTCTTGAGAATCAAAAACTAAGATTGTTAGTTCTTCAGCTTTATAATCACGAAGCCTAATGCCCACCCTATCATCAGCTCCGAAACTCTCTTCTGCTAAAGAAACTTTTCTGACCCCCAAAAAGACTTTAACCTGGTTCCAAAGATAGGTTAACTTTGGTTTCTTTCGAAGGGTGGCTTCTTCTGGTTCTGGTCCTTCTTCGATTGGGCTTTCTGATACTAACAATTCTTCTTCAGCCCTCGTCTCTGCCTCCTTGTCAATCAAAACCTCAAGGGGTTTAGCTTCTGTTTCTTCTGCTTCTTCTATAACCGTCGGGGCAACAACCACCTCCTCGAGCTCAGCAACGACTGGAGACAAATTGTTGTTAATGGGCTCTTCTTCTAATTCCTCATCAACAGTCTTCTCTGGTAACTGGTCTTCTATTGATTGGTGAACCAGTGGAGCTTCGGAGCCAAGACTCCAAAGCGGCCCAGTCTGAGCCAAAAAAATTAAAAACACCGACAAAATGGTCAACAATTTAAATTTCTTTTTTATCATTGAAAACATTAACTTGATAACAATCCCAACTTCGACTGCCTTAATTACATTTTAGCCCTCTAGTTTTTTCCCACCTTCCAGTTTCCACCTTAAAGGTGGAATATCCTAAGGTGTCACCAAACACCAGCAATTTTTTGGCCACAGCCTAAACACACTCCTCTTTTTATGTTTAAGCCTAGCAAATTATAGCCGTCTCTTTCAACTAATAACTTGCCACATTTGGGACAATAAGTTGAAGCGTGTTTACTGTCGACAATATTACCTAAGTATAGGTACTTTAAGCCGGCCTTTTTGCCAACCTGATGAGCCTCAAGCAATTTTTTTTGGCTAGTCGGTTTTTTATTAATCATTTGATAATCGGGGTGAAAGGCTGACAGGTGCCAAGGGATATCGGGAGAAACCCCCTTAATAAATTGGGCAATTTGGGATAGCTCTTTTCTAGAGTCATTTTCTTCCGGGATAATCAGCGTGGTCACCTCTGTCCAGATTCCGGCCTGATGATATTTTTTAATATTTTCTAGTACCGGAGCCAGCTTTGCCCCGCCGCAAACCCTTTGATAAAAATCATCCCGGAAACTTTTCAGATCAATATTGGCCGCGTCAAGATAATCTTTAACCAAACCAAATGACTCCGGCGACTGGTAGCCATTGGTGACAAAAATATTTTTTAGGCCCGCTTTATGGGCCAGCCTCATAGTATCAAGAGCATATTCAACAAAAACCGCCGGTTCATTATAAGTGTAGGCAATCGCGACACAATCCCATTTTAGAGCTAAATCAATTAATTCTTGCGGAGAAAATTTTTTTGAATATTGTTCAATTAAATGTAGTGGGTCTCTTTCTTGCTTAACAGCTTGGGATTGAAACCAGTTCTGACAAAACTGACAGGCAAAATTACACCCCAAGGTACCAAAAGATAAAACCCTGCTCCCGGGCAAAAAATGAAACAGGGGCTTTTTTTCAACTGGATCCGGTGATACCCCAACGGCTTGGCCAAAGGCAAGCAAATCAAGTTGGCCGCCCCGATTTTCCCTAACTCCACAGACCCCTCTCTTACCATCGCCAATTTGACAATACCGACAACAAGCCTGACAAGTAATTTGACCATTTTTTAATTTTTTAAAAAGTTTTGTCTTTTTCATTTGTTATTTCTGGTTTTATTTTTTCGCCATAAATACTATATAGTATTTATTTCTTTTGGTTATTTTTTAAAAAAGGACCGTATTATCAATATATAGATTCCCACAGGCAAAGCCCGTGGTCTTGGCCCTATCTTGAAACAAGATAGAATTTACTAATTTCCAATTTCCAATTTCCAATAAATAACCAATGTTTTAATTTACAATGAAAATTTAATAATTTGAAAATTCATTGAAAAATTGGTCGGTTGAAAATTCGAAAATTAATTCTACTGTGGTTTTGGCCCTATCTTGAAATAAATACTTTACCGTATTTAAAAAAGTAATGTTTGAACAAAATTAGCCTAGTCTTCTCAATTTGCCTCATGCCAGCCATCTAGCCATACAACCATTTAGCAAATGTCATCTTTTTAATTTTGAACTCTTAGTTTTGGTTTTCCTTGGCGCCAAGCTTTAATAATCGGCTCCACAAAACGCCATTGAGCCATCACCTCATCAGTGCTGACAAACAAAGTCTGATCACCGGTTAAAATATCCAAAAGTAGTTTTTCGTAATCGCCGGAAAATTCTTCCTCACCAAAACTGGCCCGATAATCAAAACTCATCTTAGCTTCAGAGAGGCGATCAGTAAAACCCGGCTGTTTAACCAAAAGGGTCAAAAAAATCGTTTCTTGGGGCCTAACTTGATAAACCAAAACATTTTGACAAGTTGAGTCTTGGTGAAAACATTTAGGCGGTTGTTTAAAAAAAATTCGAGCTTCGACTAAATTTTTTTTCATCGCCTTACCGGCTTCTAAAATAACTGGAACGCCAGCAAAATTGCCATCAGAAAAAGAGGTACTAACTTTAAAATAGGTTTCGGTGGGAGAATCTTTCTTTATTCCTGGTTGATCTTGATAACCAACATATTGGCCTCGAATTGTTTTTTTCTCCACCTGGTCAAGAGGTAAAACAGCCAGATTTTTCAAGGCTTGATAACGAGCTTGTCTTATTGCTTTGGGGGAAAGATCTTGAGGCTGATCCATCGCTAAAAGGGCCAAAAATTGCAATAAATGATTTTGGCCCACATCTCGAAGGGCCCCCAAACCATCATAAAAAACCGTCCGGCCATCAGCCACTTTCTCTTTCTCCCAAAGCCTAATCTCAATTTTGTCAATAAAGTCTTTATTCCAAATTGGCGACAAAAAGGCATTGTCAAACCTGAGAGCCAAAATGTTTCTTAGAGTTTCTTTGGCCAAATAGTGGTCGACCCGATAAACCTGATCTTCGGCAAAAAGCTCACCCAAGAGCTGATCCAGCTTCTTGGCAGTAGCCAAATCCTGGCCGAAAGGTTTTTCCAGGGCCACCCTGGTCCAAGAAGAATTAGCGCAAGTTGCCACTAAGTTATTTTCTTTTAAACCGGTCAAAATTGTCTGATAAAACTGAGGTGGAACGGCCAAATAGTAAAGCTTGTTGGTGCAATCGCTGGAACCCTGGTCAATTTTTCTCACCCTTTTTTCTAAATCGGTAAATGAGGAGGAGCGAGCAAAGTCGACCTTAAAATAAGAAAAATTAGCCAAAAAGTCAGACCAAGCCTCTGGCTTAGGAAACTCTTCTTTGACCATAATTTCTTCCAAATAGGCCCGCAAATCGTTATCGTCCCAATCTCGCCTAGAAAGGCCAAGAACTAAAAAATCTTTTGGCAATTGGTTCTTAATAAATAGGCCGAATAAGGCCGGAAGGAGCTTGGTTTTGACTAAATCGCCGGTAATACCAAAAATAACTAGAGTAGTTGGACCTTGAGCCATAGGATTTAGGATTATTCAGAAAAAGAATCAACGGTATAAACAAAAATTTGGGTCTCCGGGTCTAAATAACAGTCTCTTTTCAAGCCCATTTTTTGAGCGCAAATTTCTCCCAAGAAACTATCTTTAGTCCAATTGCCTTCTTGGGCCACTTGAGGCAAAAACGTGCCGGTTAAATTGCCTTGCTTTAAATAAACACCGTGTTTACCAAGCTCAATTTCTTCAATTAACTTTATTTTTTTAAGCGGAGAAAGAAGAGAAATTTCAATCGTAATATCTTCTAGCTCTTCTTGGGTAACGGGCGGGAAACGAGG
>CAZUWK010000002.1:0-36088 GCA_964624185.1 uncultured Gammaproteobacteria bacterium
GGCAAACTTGTCGGAGCATTATACGAACAATATTTAGAAATAAGCAAAAATATACGATTATGATGACAATGAAATCATCCCGAAATAAGGATTTGTATTTTACCTATACCCTATCCGAGTCAAGTTTTTCTTATGGGGCAGTAATAATCCTTGATGGATTGCCAAGTAGGCCAGCCAGTAAGGATCAATTAATAAAAAAGTTATCCGGACATGGCTTTGATGTTTTTTTTCCAAGATATGAAGGGACTTGGGAGTCGAGGGGAGAATTTTTGAAAAGACCCCCAAGTCAAGGTATTATTGAATTTATAGAAGCGTTACGAAAGGGTATTTCTTTGAATGATAAAAAATATTTTGCCAGAAAAATATTTCTTTTGGGATCAAGTTTTGGTGGCGGCGTTGCCTTGGATGTCGCCGCTAGAGGTGTTGCCGATAAAACCTGTGTCCTATCGCCCGTAATAAGTTTTAGAAGAGTTGCCGGAGTAGATACTCTTGAAGATTATTTAAGAACTGCTTACAGTAAAAATTATCGTTTTAATTCCCAAAATTGGCAAAAACTTTTAGAAGACGGCCTGTGGGGTTTAGATAATTTTCAAATAAAAAACCCTTCTAATGTTTTAATCGTGGCCGGAAATGTTGATAGACAAATTAAAAAGGCTGACCTTATTAAATTTGGCAAGAAAAATAAAATTAGGGTTAACATTTATAATTTTGGTCATATAACCTTGAGTAAGATTACGGAATCTATATTAGAAGAGATTAGAAGCTTCTTTTTTAAATAAATCTTACTTCTGCGACAGCTTTATGGCTACTATTTGTGTTTTGCCACCACTCTCTATATTCTTTTGCTCTTTCGTCTAACATATCTTCTACTATTTCTGAAGTAATTATTCCTCTAGACTTTTTTACTCTAGGATCTTTAATTTTTTCACGAACTTTGGCTAAAGCCTCGTTGCTTATTCCTAGTTCTTGATAAACTCGCATACAGCCTTCAAGCAATTCTGGAATTTCTGAAAACCTCTTTATTATTTTGAATAGATCATCAACATTTAATGCCCTTGCGCTATCGTAAAAGTCTATGCTATCTGAGGCGAAGACGCTGCCATCTCCCTTTACTTTCCTATAAATACACCTGCCGACCATTGCGGCTGATAATAATCTCTTATTTCCCTCTTGAAACCATACCAGCCCAAGTCCGGTGTGAGCACAGTGAATAGAAGGGCGAATGACCCCCTTTTTTAGATCTTCAACGCACTCTTCTGAAAAAAGAAATTTCAGGAAGTTTTTGTATTTAAACATTACTAGTTCGTTCATTGTCACATCTCTGGTTCTGAAGAAATGTATAAGACCTTCTGGAATTGAGTTGCAAATTTCTATATCTTTGGGTTCAAAATATTCTGAAAGAGAAGCAATTTGCTTTCTTCTTGCAATTCTTTCCTCTCTATTTGCCGAAGGCGTTTCAAAAACAACGATATCAAGATCTTCTAATTTATCATAATTACATTGTGAGATAAGGCCCAAATTAAGTCGGAAAAGTTCTCTTGCAAAACCGCCCTTTATGGCAATTGGATCTTCTACATCCAAGAATCTGTTGTGAAGATTTGGTTCAAGGTCTTCCAAGAGCATCGTTCGAGAACGAACTATTACGGGCTTATACTCTACGAATGGAAGCTCTTCGCTTGTTTTCAAGGGATCATTTTCTCTTTCTATCATTAAGGGTATTTTATGTGAGTTGTTGATTTTTTTCAAGTTAACCCAACAGTTCGGCATTTTTTACCTAAACAGAAAATATTCGAAAAAAATGATTAGTTTGGGGTGGACTAAATCGTTAAGTACACTTCACTTTGATTAAACAAGTAGTCTTTTAGCCATTCTTTTGTTCGAGTAGCATTCAAACGAGGGAGCCATCTTTCGCCAAGGCTTCAGAATGGTCATTATTGAAGGGGTCGTTATGTTCTACGTTTATATTCTTTATGGCAGTAAATCTAAAAACTTTTATTATGGTTATACTTATGAGCTTAAGAAAAGATTCCAAGAACATAAAACGATGGTCTATCAAAAGCAACAAAACCATTTAAGCCCTGGCATTTAGTTTGGTATTGTGCTTTTGAAGACAAAGCAAAAGCCAAAGATTTTGAGAAATACCTAAAAAGCGGTTCTGGCAAAGCGTTTGCTTATAAAAGATTAGTTAATTCTGGAGCCCTGAAGAAAGATAGCCTTTCGGCTGGTTAGGTATTCCGGAGCCGTCTGCCGCTAATTTGTAGCTTTAGCGAAAGACAGTTATAGATCGGCGAAGGATACCAAGCCGAGGAGCCATCTTTGACGAGAGGCCTAATCGGCTATCTTGTCAAAGGGGTTTATCCAGTTATATCGGGCTTTTTCGCCCGAAAGCGTTAAGTTCTGAAGTGTCATTCTTAAAAGTAGCCGTTTTTCGTGAGCTTCAGTCGGCAGGTGTCAAGCTATTCCACCTGGAAGGTGGAAATCATCTCCCGATAAAGTTATTAGCATGCGTATTTTACCAATAAAATTTGGAACGCGGCGCGCTTTGCGCGCATCCAGATTGACGAGGATCCATTTATGAAAATCTGTTTCCAGTCCGCAAAAATAAATCATCCCGACGATCGGCAGATATTAGCCTCACTTGATAAAACCATTAAAAATGTAACCCAAGATATGGAAAAATACCGCTTTGGCCAGGCGGCGGAAAAGCTTTACGCTTTTTTCTGGCATGAGTCTTGCGATATTTATCTTGAACAAGCTAAAAAAAGGCCCTATAATGAAAGCAGGCCAAAAAAAATGGGAAGAAGCTTTGACGGTTTTTAACTTTTGTTTTAAAAGAAAGCCTGAAGCTGCTTCATCCTCTTATGCCCTATGTCAGCGAGGAAATTTGGACCAACCAATTAAAAGAGCTCGTACCTTTGGTAGTTTCGCCTTAGTCCAAGAAAGAAATCCGGTAACAAAAATTTTCAATTTACAATTTTCATTCTCGATTTTTTTTATCTCGCATATCTTAATATCTTAGTATCTTAAACAAGAAGGGGGTGAGAAAAATGGAAAATCCTTTAAAAGAAATTGTCAGGAATGCCACTTTTTTAGCCGTTATCCAAGGCATTCTTTTTATCGTTTTGGGCATTATTAGCTTTATTCATCCTAAAGTTTTGGTAGCCTTAGCGGCGGCGGCCTTTTTAGCCACCGGCATTGTTTCTCTTTACTATGGCTGGCGTATCCGAAGTTTTTCCAAAAAAGCGGAAAAGTTTTGGAAAAAGCTTGGTGAGGAAGAGTAAAAAAGAAAGGAAAGGTGTCAGGTGAGAGGATTTGTTACTTCAGAAGCCGCTCTATTGCGAAGGGAATTTTGTCGACTAAGTCATCGGCATTAAAGATAGGGACTTTTTTCCGATAAAGTTCATAGGCGGCTTTTTTGGAGACAAAAAGAGCCGTTGCGGCCGCTTCAAGAGCAGGCTTTTGCCTGGCTAAAGCCTCCACCTTTCCCAAACTTGGTTCGGGAGAAGAAAAGAAGACCCATTTTATTTAAACGCGAGGCTATCTTTAACGATAAAAGAGGGGCGCCATGAAAAAGACGGGAGCAGTGTACCACGTGGGGTACATTGCCATCTTACCGAAGGTCTGAAGCTAACAGACCCCTGGGGTCGGAAGCTAGGGTCGGAAGCTACTCTAACACTCAGTCTACGTACCTTCGGTAATTAAATCCTAAAAAGTGTATAGTATGTCCTGGACACCGTACATTAGACCCTTGACACGATAGGAGCAATTTTGTTAACTAATAATGATGAAGGAAAATTCTAGACTGGTTGTTTTGCTTGGGATTTTAGTTTTTTTGTTGTTAGGGTTGATGGGCTATGCCCTGTTGGGGCCGGAAAAGGTGACAATTAACAAAGAAGAAGCTGTTCCAGAAATTGAAACGGAACCTTCAAAACCTCAGGCCATAATGATTTTAATTGAGTACAAGGATACAGTTGGTTTGGTTAATTTTGTAAATGAACTTCACAGAAGAAATATCCCCGGTCTTCTTCATGTTTCGGGCGATTTTGTTGAAGAAAACTGCGACACGATTAAAAAATTATTAAAATATGATATGGAGATTATGGCTTCTTTAGAGGGAGAGCCTCTTTGGGGTATCCCCTATGAAGAGCAGAAAAAAATTATTACTGAAACAAAAGAAAAAATAGAAACCTGTACCGGAACTCCAGTAAGAATTATTTCTTCTCGTTATATGGCCTCGGATATTAACACCCTGAAAGCGGCTGAAGAATTAGGCATTCCTTATATTACCGCCAGGGGGACAACCGATACCAAAGCAGCCGTTTATCAAGTGGAGGGATATGAGACTAAAATTTTATCAGTTTCCAATATTCCCAAAGTTCAGTTTAAATACGGCTCTCTTTGCGACTATTCTTATTATGAAAGATCCGGAACCCCTGAAGATATGTTGTCAGAGCTTTATCGGGCTATTGAGCCCTTAACCGATAAGGAAAAGGAAAGATATGGCAGAAATCACAAAGTAACTCCGGTAACTCATACTAATATTGGTGGTTACTTAAAGCCCTGGGCGGACATGTGGCTTAAGTTTTTTGATGAAACTGCCGATAAGATTGATTGGGTTGATTTAGACGCCTTTATGGTGGAGACTGATTGGACTTTGCCTGACTGGCAAGTACCAATTAATAAAAATGCTCCTTACACGCCGGAAAAAATTAGACCCCTTACCCCTTATGAAGAAGTGGAAAAGGTCCAAAACCCTTGCCGGGTGGAAGATCTTGGTCAAATAAAAGCAGAAATCTTGCCGGCAGAAGTCGAAGAAGAAGCCCTGGAAAGCAGGTTGATGATGTTTCATAACGGAAAAGGGCCAATGTGTCTTGAGGCGCTAGAATTTTTATCAACAATTGACTATCCGATGGAAGAGCACCTTGATTCTGAGGCAGATTTTTACGATCAGTTAAATGAATTTAGAGCAAAATTTGGTCAAAGCGAAGGCGTGTCTGAATCGTTTGGCTACTATCCAATAATATTCATTAAGAATAGAGCTTTTTCCGGGTTTAATGAAGAGATAAAAAGTGAGATATTAAAAGAAATTGCTAATTAGATAAAGAAATTTTAATTTCTCTTTCTTTTGACAACCCCCCCATCTTCTGGATCTAAACGTTTCGGCTATTAGGGTGCTAAACTAATAATAATGTTAAAAAAGCTTTTTTTGGCGGTTGGCTTTCTAATATTGGGCGGAGCCTTCTTTCTCGGTTATAATTTGTTTTTTGTTGCCTCCCAAAGACAAGCAAGCCAAGAAGTCTTTATTGCCAAGGTTTCGTTGCCTAGGGCGGTTTTGGCCAGTCGCCTTGAAGATGGGGGTTTTCTTAAAACACCCGAGCTTTTTAATTGGTTGTTGGCAGTTTTTGGCAAAGAGGAAATAGAAGCCGGCGGTTATCGAGTTAGTAAGAGTATGAATATTTGGGAGCTAGCTAAAGTTTTTGCCGCCGATCCGGATTTGGTTTGGGTAACTATCCCTGAGGGTTGGCGAAAAGAGCAGATTGGGGAACGGTTGGCCAAGGCTCTAGGCTGGAGTGATGAAGAATTGGCCGATTGGGGGCAAAAATATACCGCCATGGATTATGATCGCCTTGAGGGGGTTTATTTTCCTGACACCTATCTTATCCCTAAAGACGAAGACGGTCTGGCCATTGCCAAGCGTTTTCAGGACCGCTTTGAGGAAAAAATTGCCCCCTACTACGATGATTTTTTAGTTCAAGATATTAAATGGACCACTGGTTTGGCTTTGGCTTCGGTTATTCAACGGGAAGCGGCCGGGAATCACGATATGAAATTAATTGCCGGAATTCTATGGAACCGTCTGCTTGAGGGGATGAGGCTTCAGGTGGATGCCACTGTTCAATATGTTCGCGACGATATTATTCATTATGGGGCGGCTCGCCACGATACCCAACCGGTTGGAACTTATCAGAAAGAAGGCGGTTGGTGGGCGCCGATTAAACCGGAGGATAAAAATATTGCCTCCCCTTATAATACTTATCGCAATGAAGGTTTGCCGCCCCATCCGATTTGCAACCCCGGGCTGGCGGCAATTGAAGCGGTGCTTGCTCCGGAGGAAACTGATTGTTTTTATTATCTTCATGCTCCTGACCGGCAAATTTATTGCGCCCCAACTTACCAGGAACACTTGGACAACATTGAGAAATATTTGCGATAAATTTTTTTGGCTTTCTTGACAAGGGAAATAAAAGGTTTATAATGGGTATATATTCACAAAGAGTTAGCCCTTTATGCCTAAGAAAAAGAAAGTTCGCCAAGTTGCCTTTGATCCGGAAGTAACCTATTTTAAGCCGCGAGGGGTGGCTCTTTCCTCTTTAAAAGAGATAAGTCTAAATCTAGATGAGTTAGAAGCCCTGCGGTTGGTGGATTTGGAGGACCAAGAGCAAACCGCGGCGGCTAAAAAAATGGCCATTTCTCAATCAACCTTACAAAGAACTTTGGTTAAGGCTCGTAAAAAAGTTGCCCAAGCCCTAGTGGAGGGCCAGGCAATAAAAATTAAAGGGGGTGAGGTAATTATGGTCGGATTTGGTCGAGGTCGAGGTCAGGGTGGTGGGCGAGGCCCGTCAACAGGTTCAGGGCGAGGACGGATGGGAGGATCGTTTTCTGCCGGTCCGGGAGGAGTTTGCGTTTGCACTAATCCCGATTGCCAACATGAAATGACCCATCAGGCCGGGGTTCCCTGTTATCAGGCGAAATGTCCTAAATGCGGCAGCCCGATGGTTAGAAAACGATAAATTTTTATGAAAATTGCTATTTGCGCATCAGGACAAGATTTAGAAAGCCAGGTTAATCCTCGTTTTGGTCGTTGCCCTTATTTTTTGTTGGTTGATTCTGAAACCAAGGAATTTGAGATTCTAGAAAACACGGCCGGAATGGCTCCTCGTGGAGCGGGAGTTTCGGCGGCCCAAATGGTGGCTAACAAGAAGGCGGCGGCGGTTTTAGGGGTTAATTTTGGCCCCAACGCCGTTAATGTTTTAGGAGGAGCGGGAATTAAGCTTTATGCTCTTCCACCGGAAAAGTCTTTTGTTAGTATTGCCGAAGCCTTAGAAATGTATCGAGGGGGAAAGCTAGAAGAAGTCAAAAAAGCAACAGGCCCAGGATGGGGTTTCCAAAAAGGAGGTAGGCGTGGTCGATAATAACAAAAAAACCGGTTTGGCTAAGGGAGAAAGGTTGGCCGGTTTGGCGATTTGGCTGGAAGGGGCTTTGGCCCTCTCAAAGGCTGTTATTGGCCTTGCTTCCGGTAGCCTGGTACTGATAACTGATGCTATTCATAGTGCCTCTGATTTACTCTCTATTATTACCTCTTGGCTGGGTTTAAGAATTGCCCAAAAGAAAGCTACCAAACGCTTTTCTTACGGCTATTACAAAGCGGAAAGCGTTGGCGCCTTAATAATTTCGGCTTTAATTATTTATGGTTTTTGGGAAATGTTTTCTCAGGGGCTATCCAGTCTTACCCGCCCATCCCAGGTTTCTATTCCCCTTTTGGCGATGGGGGTTTCCTTAGTTGATGCTTTATTTTTGTTTTTCTTTGGTAATTATGAAGTTCGGGTGGGCGAGGAAATTAACGCTCAAAGCTTAATTGCTATGGGTAAGGAAAATAGAACCCACATTTTTTCTTCGAGCGCGGTTCTAATTGGTACTTTGGCGGCTTATTATCAAATTCCCTATCTTGAAGGGATAATCACCATGGGTATTTCTTTATTGATTTTGGAAATTGGTTTGTCTTCAGGTAAAGAAGCGGTTTTGTCATTAATGGATGTTAGTCCGGGCAAAGAAGTGGAGGAAAAAGTTGCCAAGGCCATTGAGTCGGCGCCAGGGGTGGAGGAATTTTGGGATTTGAAATTAAGAAAATCGGGCCCTTATGTATTTGGCCAAGTTAAGGTAGGGGTAAGAAAGTTTATTGACGTTTCCCGGGCCCATAAGGTTGCCGATAAGATTGAAAAAGAGGTCAAAAAGGTAGTTGCCAATGTTGACTCTTTGGCGGTTCATATTGAGCCGTTTAGGAGTGATTTTTGTCATTTAGTGATTCCGGTTAAAGATAAAAAAGATTTGGAATCGACTCTTGATAACCGCTTCGGTCGAGCGCCGTATTTTTTGTTTGTTAATTTAGAAAAAGATGAAATTAGGGGCTTTTATTTTATTGACAATAAGTTTAAAAATAAAAAAGTTCGGGCCGGTTTAGCAGCGGCAAAACTAATTGTCGATCAAAAAAGTCAGGTCTTAATCGCCAATCAGGTCGGCGAGATTTCTTTTCATGCTCTTCACGACAACTTAATTGATATTTATCAGACAAAAAAAGCCAAAACCGCCAAAGAAGCGATTAGCTTATTTTTGAAGGGAGAAATTGATCAGTTGGTCGAACCAACAAAGGAAAAAAATTAAATGGCTGGTGTAAAAACGGTGGCTATCACTGGCGGTAAGGGTGGCGTTGGCAAATCAACGGTGGCGATTCTTTTGGCCAACAAGCTTCGAAAAGAGGGTAAAAGAGTGGTTTTGGCTGATTGTGATGTTGAATGCCCCAACGGCTATCTTCTTTTAGGCCAAGAATTAGATAAGCCAGCCAAGAAAGTAACGGCCCAATTCCCTAAATTAATAAAGGAAAAGTGTCAAACCCGCCTGCCGGACGGGCAGGAGTGCGGCCTCTGTGTTGACAAGTGCCGCTCTAAGGCTATTTTCCAAGCCCCTGGCCAATACCCAATTTTTTTGGAAGCGCTTTGTTCCGGTTGCGGCCTATGCTGGCATCTTTGCCCCCATCAGGCCATTTCGATTAAGAAAAAAGTTATTGGCGAAATTTTTCAAAACAAAATAACAGATAATTTTTATTTAGTAACCGGTCAATCGGTAGGAGTAGTCGAAGAATCGGGACCAATAGTTAGCCAAACTAAAAAGTTGGCCCAAGAATTAGCTGAAAAAATTGAAGCTGATTATTTATTGGTTGATACGGCCGTAGGCTTGCATTGCGGCGTAATTCGGGCCCTAATGGGAGCGGATTTAGCCTTTGCGGTGGCTGAACCCACCCCCTTGGGGGCCCATGATTTGAAGTTAATTTTAGAGTTGTTATCTATTCTTAAGGTAAGGGCTAAAATTATTCTTAATCAGGCCGATTTAGGAGTAAAAGAGCCAATTGCCAAAATTGCCCAAGAGAAAAAAACGCCGATAGAATATCAATTACCTTATTCTAAAGAACTGGCTAAAGCTTATTCACAAGGAAAATTAGCAAAAATTAATATTTTTTCATGACTAAAATTGCCGTTGTTTCCGGTAAGGGCGGGGTAGGCAAATCAATGCTCTCCTCTTCTCTTTGTCTTTATTTATCCCAAAATCAAAAAATTGTTGCTGTTGATGGCGACGTTGATGCTCCTAACCTTCATTTGTGGTTAGGATTAGGTGAATCCTGGGATGAAGAGAAAGAAATTTCTGTTTTTGAAAAACCGGTTTTTGATTTGGGTAAATGCACCGGCTGTGGAAGGTGTGCCCAAATTTGTGCCTTTGGGGCTTTGGAAATGAAAAAAGGCCAGCCAAATTTAAACAGATTTATCTGTGAGGGTTGTGGAGCTTGCGAAGAAATTTGTCCAGTGGGGGCGATTAAAATGAAACCGGTAGGAGGGGCCAAAATTAGGATTAAAAAAGATGCTGGCGGTTTTCCCTTATTTTCGGCCCAGCTTTATCCGGGCCAAACTGGTTCGGGTAAAGTAGTTGACCAGATACTCAATAGGGCCGAGCATTTTTTTTACCAAACGATGGTAATTGATGCTCCGGCCGGAACCGGCTGTCCAGTAATTGCCGTTTTAAAAGAAGCGGATTTTGTCATTTTAGTTACCGAACCTACCCCCTCAGGCTTTACCGATTTAAAACGAGCCCTGGGGGTGGTTGACCATTTTGGGCTTCCTTTCGGGGTTGTTGTTAATAAGTGGGATCTTAATCCATCTTATGTTAAGAAAATAGTTCATTTTGCCGGGCAAAACTTTTTAGGGAAAATTAGCTATAATCAAAAAATATTTTCGGCTCTGGCTAATTTAGAACCGATTATGACTACCGATTTGCCGACCAAGCAAGAAATGAAAAAAATTTTTTTAAGACTCCTTGATCGCCTAGCAAGACCACTAATTACCCGGTTGTGTTAAAATTTAATCTTAGGGGGAAATCAGTCTAGATAATTAAATGGAAATAACAAAGAAAAACTTTTTAGTAACCATTGCCGCTGTTTTTCTGTTAATTTTTGGTTTATTTATTCCCGCCAAAATTGAGGCTCAAGAAAAGATCTCTCTTCATTTATTTTGGTCTTATGGTTGTCCTCATTGCGAGGAGGAAAAGATTTTTCTTAATAACCTGAAAGATCAATATCCCGAATTAACGATTAAGGCCTATGAAGTAACTTCTAATCGGCCCAATTCAATTTTGCTGGAAAAAACCGGAGAAGCGTTAGGGATAAATATTTCCGGAGTGCCATTTACCATTATTGGCCAGGACTTTCTTATTGGTTATGAGAGTGATGAAACTACCGGCCGAAGGATTGAAGAGATGATAAGGTCGGCCACAGAGAATGATCATGATGACTTAGTTGGTAACTTATTGTCTGCCGAGCAGTCAAATCAAAACGAGCAAGCTCAAGTAAAAGGGGCCGACACTATAAGAGTACCGGTTTTTGGCGATCTAGAGATTGCCAAACTTTCTCTTCCCCTGTTGACCTTTGTGGTGGCTCTTTTGGACGGCTTTAACCCTTGCGCCATGTGGACTTTAATTTTTCTAATTAGCTTATTGTTGGGCATGAAAGACAAAAAGCGAAGGTGGATTTTAGGAACTGCTTTTATTGTTACTAGCGGGGCAATTTATTTCTTGTTTCTTTCGGCTTGGCTAAATCTCTTTTTATTTTTAGGTTGGGTAACCTGGATTCGAATTTTGATTGGTTTGATAGCCTTGGTGGCCGGCGGATATTATTTGAGAGATTTTTGGGTTAATCGGGAGGGAGTTTGCCCGGTAACCGGCAACCAAAAGAGGCAAAAAATTTTCCAGAAAATAAAAGCTATTACCCAAAAAAGGCAATTTCTCTTGGCCCTGCTGGGAATAATATTACTAGCGGTTGCTGTTAATGCGGTTGAGCTGGTTTGTTCAGCTGGTTTGCCGGCTATTTATACTCAAGTTTTGGCCTTGGCTAATTTGCCTACCTGGCAATATTATCTTTATCTTATTTTTTATGTGATTATTTTTATGATCGATGATTTATTTGTTTTTTTTGCCGCCATGATTACTCTTAGGGTAACCGGGATTCAAACTAAGTATGCCCGTTATTCTCATTTAATTGGCGGTTTGTTAATGCTGGTTATTGGTTTACTGCTTTTGTTTAAACCGGGATTATTAATGTTTGGTTAAAATTACAAGGTTGTTATGAAGAATGTCAGCAGGGCGGTAAGGAAAGAATTAGAACTTGGTCTTTAATTTTGGCGGCCACTGCGGCCACTGCAGTTTGTCGGCCAGCATTCGTATTTAATTTGTTTGTCTCATACTTTGATTTTTGCGAATTATTAAAGAATTAATTACTGGTGGTTCACCACCCTTTATAGTTCAAATTAAAAAATTGAGAATAGCGATGTTTTATTTGATCGACCGAAGAAACATTTTTTAAAAAAGAGGTAGCAAGAGAGCAAAAAACAATCAGTTTTTTGAGGGTAATGGCCATTTTCTTTCTTAAAATATTCATCTCATAAATGCTTGTCGATGTCGATAATCTTGCTTTCGGGGCAATTTTTCTAGTAAAATAAGGAAGGTAGGAGGAGGTGATAATAATGAATAAGAACACAATTGTCGCCGTAGTTGTTTTGGTTTTGTTGGTGGTGGTCGGTTTCTTAGCCTTCAATCAAAGTCCGGTTGAGGCGCCAGAAGTTAATCTTGAGGACGACCAGCCTCTTGAAGAACCAATTCAAGAAGAGGCCGAAGAAACAGTGACCGGTCCGGAGGTGGTGGTGGAAGAGTTTTTGGCCAATTTTATTAAATCCGCTCTCCCAGAGCCAGACCAAGCTGCTCGTGAAGCTGCGATGGCCCTTATTTCTCTGGAAGCAATAGAAGAGGCGCTTGACGACGAAGACGAATTCTCTTTGCCCTTGTTTGTTGGGGTTCAAGATATTCCCGATGTTGGCCATGAGCTGGTTAGCGTTGAATATCAAGATGACCCGGTTACCGGACAGGCTAATAGTTTAGCCGAAGCGACTGTTAATCTGAAATATTCAGAAGAAGGAGATTCTCTTCGAGTTTTTCCGTTGGCCTTAGTTGATGACCAATGGTTGATTACCGGACCAGCCCGAATGGCCGAGTAAAATTAGGGGAAAACTTGTTGGTGGTTTTTAGGTAAAGTGGTCAGTAGTTGATTTGTTAGCTTGTTTGGTTAATATTTTCTCTTTTAAGCGAGGGGAACTAGTTTTAACCGATCCGTTGGCGAGGGAAATTTAAAGATTATTAACGCCCAAGCGGGTTTTAGAAAATTACTTGGCTTAGGAGTTCGTCTATTTGGGCGGTGGCCATGCCAATCACCTTATCGCCACCGCCGTAGTAGATAAAAAGAGTATTTTTCACCAAGATCGCTCCGCAGGGAAAAACCACGTTAGGAACATCACCAATTTGTTCATATTTTTCGGTGGGCTTGATAATTGGGTATTTGCTTCGATAAAGAACTTTGCCGGGGTCGTTTTGGTCCAAAATCATCATCCCAACCCGATATTGATGGTCGATATCGGAAACACCGTGGTACAGGAGCAGCCAGCCGGAGTTAATTTTAATTGGTGGGCCGGCAATACCGATTTTTTCTCCATCCCAGCCATTAGGCCGAGGATAAATTGCCTGCTCTTTTTTAAGCCAATTTTCTTCTTTTTTTAGTTCTTCTAGGCTATTAACGTAGTCAATGGCGATATCTCTCCCCCCGGTTCGGTGCAGGATAACATATTGGCCATTGATTTTCTCCGGTAGGAGACAACTGTTTTTATTGTGAACGCCAAATTTAGAGATGGCAACCGGATCAGACCACTCCCAGCGATGATTAACAAAATCATTAACGGTGATTGATGACATCGCTACGCGAGGAGGATCAATGCCGTTATAGGCGGTATAAAACATGTAAAACTGGTCCCCCATTTTGGTAATTCGGGGGTCTTCACAACCAGAAAGCCGCCCTGGTTCTTTTTTTTGTTCAAAGTCCCCTCGGGGGGTATAAATTGGCTCATTAAAACGCTTAAAGTGGAAACCGTCATCGCTTTCGGCTAAGCCCAAAGTGGAGGTATGATCCGGCGATTGAGCCCGATAAACCAAATAAAATTTGTCCTGTTCGTAAACTGCGGCCGGGTTAAAAACGGAATTAGCCTCCCATAAATTTTCTTCGCGGGGAGTAAGAATAGGATTATGATGATATTTAGTGGCCAAAAAAACTTCCTTGGTAGGGTTATGGAACATATTTTTAAATAAGTCGTTGATGTCAATTTCGGCCAGGGCGCAATGATTATCGGCGGCACCATAGTAAAGGCGTAAGCGTTTACCCTCAAGCGTGGCTCCGGAAGGAAAAACCACATTGTCGACGGCGCCTTTTTTTTCGTATTTTGTTTTTGGGGCCATTATTGGTCCATCGGTTCGGGCAATAATTTTTTTTGGGTCATTTTTATCTAATAAGGCGGCTTCGATGCTAAAAAGCCGCTTTTCGGGAGTGTAGTAGTTTTGAATATGGGCATAAATTAGCAACCAGCCATGTTTAGTTTTAATTGGTACCGTGCCAACTTCGATTTGATCGGAGTTTAAGCGGCGCAAGTTAATGGAGTGTCGATAATGATCCAGGCATTTATACCATTTGTTCCAAAAACCCGGCGACCAAATATCGGACAGCTGATTAAAATAGGCCAAACCAATTCGAGCCGGTGGCTGGTCGGTATCGGCGGTTAAGACGGCCGCATATTGACCGTTAATCTTTTCCGGGAAAAGAGCCATCGCCTTAGCGTTAAAATGGGTGACCAGGTGTTTGGCTTGAATGGTTTTTAAATCTTTGCTAATGGCCAGGCCAACCCTGATCCCCTCTGGTTTTGGCGGATAGCAAGACAGGGCGGTGTAAAAAATATAATATTTGTTTTTTATTTTGGTAACTCTGGGGTCTTCACAACCGTATTTTTCCCATTCTTTTTCCGGTTCAACTAAAACCCCTCTTTTGGTAAAGTCGACGCCATTTTTGCTAACAGCATGAGCAATGGTAGAAACGGTCATTTTTTGGCCCAGATGCTCTTTTTTGGCCGACATCGCCCGATATAGGAGATGATATTGGCCGTCTTTGACAACGGTGGGATTGAAAGCCCCCTCGGTTTCCCAAAGATTTTTTGGATCAGGAGAAAGGATTGGGTTCTTAGGATGGCGGACCACTTTCAAATTATTGATCATTTTTTTAGTTTTTTGGTTTAATAACAGCATTTTCTAGTTTAGCATTACCGGTAGTTTTTAGCTGATCCAAAAAGCGGTCTAAGTTAGCCGTGGCAACGCAAACATAAGAGTCGGCGCCGCCGTAATAAACAAATAAATTATTACCAATGATAACCGCGCCACAAGGGTAAACTACTCCGGCCTTAAAGCCGTCGTTGTCATACCACTGATCAGGTTCAATAATTGGCTGTCGGGAGCGATAAAGAAGCCTGGTTGGGTTATTTAAATCTAAAAGCATCGCTCCCACTTTATAGCGATGACCTTCTTTGTCATCAACGGCCTGGTAAATTAACAACCAACCATCTTTAGTTTTTAGGGGTGGAGCGCCAGCGCCGATTTTCCGGCTGTCCCACCACATTGGCGAACGGGGGCGAATGTGATATTGGCCTTTTAAATATTTACCATTAGTAAAGTCGAGAGAATCAACAAAGTCAATTAGAATATCAGGGAAAATTCGGTGGAAAATAACATATTGGCCGTTAATTTTTTCCGGTAAAATACAAGCGCTTTTATCAACCACCCCGGGCGGTGAAACTAGAATCGGCTTTTTCCAAAGCCAGTTGCGGTTTAAAAAATCTTTTAGGGCAATTGAAGTGAGGGCAATTCGGGGTTCGGTGACACCATCAAAAGCAACGTAAGTCATATAAATTCGCTCCTCAACTCGGGTTAGGCGAGGATCTTCACAGCCGCCACAACCACCGGAAGAATAGGCAGTGCTTAATTGACCAGGCTTTTTAGTGCTTTCAAAAGGCTGGGTAGGGACAAAAACCGGTCGGTCAAACCGCTCATCAATTTTGATGCCGTCACTGCTGGTGGCGTAGCCAATGGAGGAAACATAGTCAAAACCTTGGGCTCGATAGAAAATATGAACCTTACCGGCCTCATAAATTGCCGCCGGATTAAAGGTATTAAAGGCTTCCCAAGCATTTTTTGATTCAGGCCTAATAAGTGGGTTTTGGGCGGGTTTGGTTAACTGATAGCTCTTCCTAATTTCGATTTGGCCGCTGATACGATAATCGGGATAAACTATAGCCCAAATTGCCCCGTCGATTAACCAATAAGCTAAATATTGCCCCCTGATTTTTAATAAATCAATAAAGATTGGCGAGTTGTTTTTTGAGGATGGGTTTATTTGCCAAACCGGTTCACTACTGCGCCAAAGAAGCTTGGGGTCTTTTTCCTGAGAAAAGGCTATTACCCCAATTTCGACTTGATTGTTTTGAGGGTTTTGATAGTGGAAAAAGACCAAAACTCCCTCATTGGTGGTAAAAGCATTTTCGATTTTTAAAGATTCTGGGTCAACATATTCACTACCCGGGGCGAGCAGATGATGGTAGCGCTGGTTTAGGAAAGCGATTTTCTTTTCTTTGATTTTGGGATAGGTTTTGACAAATAGGCTTTTGGGCCGGGCCTTTTTAAAGTTAAAACCATCACTGCTTTTTAAAATTTGCCCGGTTCGGAGCGGTTTTTTATTTTGGATGATTGAATAAGCGGCGCCTTTATAATGGCAAAAAAAGAAGGTTTTGCTTTGGGAGCATTGAGCTTTTGTAAAGCCTAGAACTTTAAACATTGATTATTGGCAGGTTATTGGCTTATTTTTCTAGTAACTACCAGTATAAATAATCGCCCGTTAAATGGCAAGTTTTTGGTTTTTTTAGATTTGGCAAAAATTACCATCTTTTCTAGCAATAACTCTTTTGTTATAATCATTTTATGAGCGAAAATGAGGGCTTGCCTCCCAAAGTGAAAAAACCGGCTCCTCATTCCAAAGCAGGTTCGCCAGAAGATTGGGAAGCATATTTGGCTGGACTGAATATGCCTGGTGAATTACCAAGAGACCCCCGAGAGGTTGACATGAGTACCATGGCCGAATTTGGCAAAAAGAACCGTCCTCCCGATTATGACCCCGACAACGATCTTTATATTGGGGAGACAGAAGAGTTAGTTGATGAAGATGTAACCCAGTGTGATGGTCGAATTGGTGTTAACGGAGCCCAAAAGGACCCCGGGAAATTCGAACAATTTTTAAAACAAGAAGAAAGACGAGGGAAAAAAGGGAGGTGAAAAAATGATGAAATTTTATCAAGATAATATTGAGGAAGAAACTTTAGAAAACGAAGATTTTCGTCGAGTTTTATTTACTGGTGATCATTCTCAGTTGGTGGTGATGGCCATTGGCCCAGGTGAAGAAATCGGTCAAGAAGTTCACGATGCCGTTGACCAGTTCTTTCGTTTTGAGGCCGGTGAAGGCAAGGTGATTATCGATGGTGATGAGTTTGAGGTTGGTGATGGCGATGCCGTTATCGTTCCGGCCGGGGCAGAACACAACATTATTAATATCTCCCTTTCCGAAAAATTAAAGCTTTACACTATTTATTCTCCGGCCAATCATCCTGATGGCACGGTTCACAAAACCAAGGCCGAGGCTGATAGGTACGAGGAGGAACATCACCACTAAGCTGGTATTTTTGTTTTGTAGCTATTTAGTCTGGTAAGAAGGTTCTTTTTGTGGTATTCTGATGTTGAATTAATTTGACAAGGGAGGTGAAAATCCAAAAATGACAACAAGTAAACAAGTTAGTGATAACAAGGTAATGGCCCTTTTGAGCTATATTGGCATTTTAGTTTTAATTCCTCTTTTGACAGCCAAAGAAAATAAATTCGTCCGTTTTCATGCCAAACAAGGTTTAGTTCTTTTAGTTACCGTTATCGCTGTTAACATAATTGGCATTATTCCTCTCTTGGGTCAGCCAATTGCTTTTGTTGGTGGTTTGACCTGCCTTGTTTTGACCGTAATGGGGATTATCAATGTTTTAAACGGAGAAGAAAAGCCACTACCCTTAATTGGTCAATTCGCCGACAAGTTTAATATTTAAAAGACAAAAATAAGCTTTTAAATATTATTAGACTAAAAAAAGCCGCGATCCTTTTTTAGGGTTCGTGGCTTTTTTAATGTTAATTACCCAGCGCCACCGCCACCACCAGGAAAGCCCTCACGATCCAACTCCCGAGGAGCTGAAACTAAACAATCTTTTTTCTTCAACGGTCATTGAGCCGTCAGAGTTGATTGTTGCTTTGAACATCAACTTGGGTGATGGAGTAGGATCTAGTCTTAACCGGTGTCGGGTAAAGAAAAGCCAAAACCCTCGTTTTCAAAAAAGGCGCTTTTTGGCTAGATCTATTTACTTTTAAGTTTAACCTGTTATAATAAGGGCTAGTTTAGTCTACCCTAAACTGTTTTTAGCCTATATCTATTTCATTATTTATTCTCGTGCCCAAACTTCGTAAAGTATCGGTTTATTTTTTTACTTCTTCTAATATTAATATATTCCGACTCTAGGAGGTGATTAATAATGGTTAAAAAATTATATGTTGGCAATCTCAGTTATACTGCTGATCGTGATCAGTTGAAAGATTTTTTCGCTGAGGCTGGTGAAGTCGTCGATAGCGTGGTAATTACCGATCGAGCCACTGGTCGTTCAAAAGGTTTTGGTTTTGTCGAATTTGCCGAAGAAGAACAAGCCCAAAAAGCGGTTTCAATGTTCAACGGTAAAGATTTCGATGGGAGAACAATTAAAGTTGATTTTGCCAAACCCCAAGAATCAAGATAATCTGCTGTTAAAGGCAGAAACTATCTGTTAAATTAGCGCTCAAAAATTGTTTTTGGGCGCTTTTTTAATTTTGGAAAATATTTTTTTATATCATCTTTTTGCTCCCTTTCGATTTGGGGAGTATCGCCTATGCTAGACGGATCCTTTTCTTTCTAAACAATTATCTTTTCTAAAAAGGTAATTGGGACTTGCAATGATTAATTTTTTTTGTTTTACTTAAGGTAAGGATATAGATTAAGGGGGTGAAGAATTTTTTCAAAAAAGAATTATGATGGCAAATGAACTGTTTTACTATTCTGGGGCCGCTTTTTTTATTTTGCTAACCCTGCTAATTCTTGTTATTGGCATCAAACTAATAGTAGCCTTGGTGACTTTTAAAAGAGCGGTCAGATCTTGGCGTCGATTTATCGATGAGACCGGCACCGGTATAAAAGCTAAGCTATTAGAATTGTTTTTAAGATTTTTTTAGGAGGTGAAAATATGACTGACAACAATCGTCGTGATGGTGGTGGTTTTTTAGCGGCGACGTTAATAGGAGCCCTGTGTGGAGCGGCAGCGGTATTTTTTTTAAACGAAGATACTCGAGAAAAGGCCCGAAAAAAAATTAACCAAGCCGTTAGTAGTGGTGAAGATGAAGTTGCCCGCCTTAAAAGGGAAGTTATTAAGCTAAAGGCTGATTTAAAGAAAAGAGCCGCCCAGAACTTAAAAAAGGCCAACCAAAAACTTTCTTCTTAAATAAAAAGCTAACAAATAGCACCCCCGCCCCGGAGGGCGAGGGTAAAAAATAGGGCGCCGGTTTATTTTTTATTGGCGACCTTAATCTTTTGTGGTTTAGCTTCCGGAGCCTTGGGGATGGTAACAGTTACCACTCCGTTTTCAACGTCGGCTCGAGCTTTTTCCGACAGGATCGGGCAAGGAACAGAAGTAGTGTAAAGATATTTTGCCATTCGGCCTTCTCGGTAAACGACTTTTTTGGCCTTTTTTTCTTCGTTACTTTCTTCGTGTTCAGCTCGAATTGTTACCACGCCTCGATCAATAGAAATGTCGACCTCATCGGCAGGAACACCGGCAACATTAGCTTGAACAACGAAGTTGTCTTCGGTTTCATAGGAAGTTAAGCTGCCATCTTCGGCAAACCATCCCTCTTCATCACCCAAGAAAGGTCGTAGGAAATTTTTTGTCCAAGGATCAACTTTGACAATAGCCATTTTTCTCACCTCCTTTTTGATATTTATTGACTTTACTATTAGCAGAGTATCACATTGACTGCCAGAATGTCAAGACTAATTTGTGATATAATGTTCTTATTGATAGGAGAATTGATGGTTATGGGCGAAGATAGCTTGGGAACCTTAAAAGTTGGCGATAAGATTATAGATTTTGGTCGAGTTTATCGGGTTTTTAAGATTAGCCAAATTACAACTTCCCAAGGAAAAACACGACTAATTTATTTTCGCCCCTTCTATCGGAAGAACAATAACCAAGATTTAGTCTGTACTATTCCGGAAGACAACTTGTCAGAAACCAATATCCGCCGACCGCTGTCTAAAAAGGCAATTAGGGAGGGTTTGGCTAAATTTTCTCTCTTCTCTGCCCCTTCCGGCTTAATTAATTTTGATCAGACTAGAAAGATTACCTCAATGAATGATTTTTTTGCCATGGTTGATCTGGCCAAAGACCTCTATTATTCCCGGAAAGGAGAAAACAAAGAGTTTACTGTTAGCCAAAAAAGGGTTTTTAATTCTTTGGTTGGTCGAGTTTCTGAAGAGGCGGCCTTTGTGTTAGCTCAAAAACCTGATCAGGTTAAAAAAAAGATCGATCTTCTTCTTAGGCGGGGCCTAAAAAACAAACCCGACCAAAAAGGCGTTTTGAAAAATAATTGACTATTTTTCAACGATGAATAAACTTCAACGGCTAGCCTTATTTTTGAGTTGTTCTGGTCAGCCCGATTATCGCCTGACTCAAATCATCAGAGGTATCTTTGTTCAGAAAGAAATTGATTTTGCCAAAATGTTTTTTTGCCCCAACAGCTAAGAGAGAAGCCGGAAGAAGAGTTTGGCTCTTGGTTGCCAATTGCTTTTTTCCATTTTGAAGAGGAAGGGGTAGATGCGGTTTCTTTTATGGGTATGGGAGAGCCCCTGCTAAACGACAATTTATTTCCGGCCCTAGGGGTGGGTGACCAAGCACCGTTCTCTAGGTTTGTCTTTTCGGGGTATTTGCGGGTCAGTTAAGCCCAGGCTGTTTCCCCCCTTTTGGGCTATTTTTTAGTGTGTTACAATCGAGATTGAATGTTAAAAGAAAACGGTACCTTAATTGCCCTTTTTATTTTGGTTTTTATTATTTTAGGTCTTTTTTGGTGGTTTGATCGTCAGGGTCAGAGTTTGGCTCCGACACTACTAACATCAACACCATCACCGGCTCCAGAAAATGGAATCGACGAGACAGCCATAAAAAACGCCCTATTAAAAAATTATAACCAATCTCAAGATCGGATTAATTTGCTGGTTTTGGAAGCTCAGGGCCGTTTTGCTCAAGGGATAGTCAGTTTTTTTCCTGATGAGCGGGTTTGGTTGTGGTTGGCTTATCGGGAAGACAATCAACAAGACTGGCTTTTAGTTCATGATGGCCAAGGTTTGCCAATTTGTCAAAAGTTGGCCGAAATTAGCTTTCCGGCCTCTTTAGCCAGCCAGTGTTGGGATCAAGACGCGGGAATAATCGTTAACCGTTAACTTCTCGTTTTGACCTTCTCTTTATATTCCTTGATTTGTTTTATGGCCTGATCTCTAATTGCGGTCAAGGTTTTTAGCAGGTTTTGATCTTGACTTTTGGCAAAGATATTTTTTTGGGGAAGAGCAATTTTTAAGCTGGCGCTAAAACCCCAGCGCGGCCCCTTGGTTATTTTTAACCAGGCTACTTTTAAACCCTGGTCGAAGTTTTTAAGATGTTTATCAATTTTTTGACCGACATGCTTTTCGGCCAAATCTTTGATTTTTTGGCTAATCGGCAAATTGTCACCGCTAATGATTAGTTTCATATTAATATCTTTTTAAGGCGGCCACTTCAGGAAAAGAGTTTTGGCTGTTGTGATCTAAAATAATGATGTCGCCGCCAGCCGCCAAGACCCCATGAACAAGCCAGGGGGCAATATTGTTGACTAGCCGAGAGCTTTTAACAGGGTAATTATAAATTTGATTATCAGGGGTAACATAACCCTTCTTATTGATAACGGGCTTGATAAAAAGTTTTTGAATTCGGCCTTCGTTGGCGGCGGTTAAAATTTCTTGCCAAGTCTCCAAATAGCGATCAAACCTTTCTTGGGCTTCTTTTAGTTGTTTTTTGATTGTTTTCTTTTTGTGTTGGTCTGTTTTTTTAACCACCAGCTCTTCTAGCTGTTTCTGGTCGGTAATATTTTTATCAATTAAAATCGTTTTGGTTTTGGGAAAAAAGGCGGCCATTTCTTTAGGAAAATTGGTGTTTAGTTTAACGAAATTTGTTGACCAGTTGATGATTAAGTAGTCAAAAGACTCGGCCAGATTAACTTGGTTTTTAACAAAGGTTTGCAGTTTTTTTAAAAATAATTTATTTTCTTCTTTTTCTCTTTTGGTGATGCTATCTTCGCCGGTACCGTGAAAGATCCCTTGGAAATTGATCGGTGAAAATTGTTCTAGGTATTCTTTTTCTTCATTGCTGGCAAAAGGATTTTGCTGGTTAGCCACAGGGAAAAGACGACGATCATCATAAAGGTAAATATTGGCCTCCTTTTGATTAATTTGAAAAACTAAGCCGTCGATTCCCCTATCGGCCAGCCAAACCAACTGGTCCAGGTCAAAGTTGGTGCCTAAAAAAATTTCTTTTTGGGGGACTCTTTCTAAGGGGATAAAAATAAAATTCTCCTCGGTGATTAGTGAAGCTTCCCTATTATTTTCGGCTTTGGGGTTAAATCTAACAAAAAAAGATAATCCTTGGGGCAAAGATTCTAGGCGGTCGATTGTTTGGCTGATTTGATTGGCAATCGTTTTCCCGCTTGGAATTAGATTTTCTTTTCTATTTTTCTTTAATGTAGTTAAAACAAAAGACCTAAGTTCTTTTTTAAGTCGCTCTTTAGGCTGGTTTTGATTGGGGAAATAAACGGTTAAAAAACGGTGGTCGGGGTTTACTTTAACGTCTTGCTCTTTTTTGGCCAGAATATTTAAATACTGGTCGTAGGCAACCATATAAGTTTATTATAACAGGAGAAAAAATTTCTCTCAAGAGTAGATGATTATCTGATTATTGTTTGCCCCTGGCGTAAAATTTTGGGTTTTTTTCTCGTAATATCAACTAAAGTTGAGGGAGGGTTAGGAGGAAGCACTCCCTGGTCGATAATCAAGTCAATTAAGTCTTGATTGGCCTGATTTAAAACCTCATCAACGGAGTAAGGGCTAGACAAACCGGAAACATTGGCGGAAGTGGAAGTTAAAGGTTTATTTAGTTTTTTAATTAAGGCCAAAATAAGCTGATGATCAGGAACCCTAACACCTAAAGTTCCTAAAGAAGATTCAATTCTAGGGTCAACCAACCTTCGACCGGGGACTACAATTGATATTGGTCCGGGTAAATACTGATTAAAAATCTTTTGGGCCAGGCGGTTAAGATGGCCATATTTTTGAGCCATGGCCTGATCGGCAACAGCCACTAAAACCGGCTTATGACCGCGTTCCTGCTTGTACTGCCAGAGCTTATCGACGGCCCTTTTACTGGTGGCATCAACTCCGACGCCATAACAAGTTTCAGTCGGATAGACAATTAACCCTCCCCTCTTGAGGATCTCGACCGCCTGGAGGATAATTTCTTCTTGGTTTTTTTGATCAACTCTAACAATTTCCATAAAAAACAAATTAAATTGCTTTACCTGTGCCTATGCAAGGCCTGGCCTTGCATAGGCACAAGAACCTTAATTTAGGAATAAAAAATTTTATTCTAGTGTTAGCCCCTTAATATCATCAATAACAATATCGCCAAGAACAAACGATTGGTAAGATAGGCTTTTATTATTTTTAGAAAAATAATGGGAGATAGTTTTGGTGTTTATCCATTTTGTTTTTCGCAAGCCGTTATATTCCGGAAAAGAGCAAGGACAAACCTCTTGCCACCCTACAATCTGTTTATTATTTTTTTCGTGCCTATGCAAGGCCTGGCCTTGCATAGGCACAGATTTAATACCTTGAGCGTGAATATATTGAGAAAGAAGAAGTAGTTGTTCGTCAGTTTTGACTCTAGCAGCGCAATAAACGCCCTGATAAAGAGGGCCAACCCTTTCATATTTATAATTAAAATATATCGAATAGCGAGTTGAAAATGAATTCATAAAATTATCAATGGAGTTAGCCCCCCTCTGTTTTACCAGAAAATGAAAATGGTTGGGTTTAAGACAATATGCCAGCAGAGTTATTTCTTTAAAAAAATTATTTAATCTTAATTGTTTATAAATTTTATCTCTTTCTTTTTGGTCAATTTTTTCTTCTAGTCTTAGCAGAAGAGAAGTTTCGTCCTTTTCAGTCAAGTATTCTTTTAGGTAGGTAAGAAAAACAGCGTAGTCTTGTTTATCAAGAAAAATTTTTCTTTTTTCTACTCCTCGATTATAGATATGGTAATAGCTTTGGGGCAAATATTGTTTTCTAGCGTTTTTGGCAGGCATGAGGATTTTGGCCTTTTGTGCCTATGCAAGGCCTGGCCTTGCATAGGCACAGGAATTAAAAAATAGCTTTTTGTCAGGATAGGGATTATCTATTTAATTGTCAACAAGCAATTGTCAATATGAGTAAATGGGAAGACGAACGACAAGGAGGATAACAGTAAGACAAGGGGATGAATAAGAAAATACCTTTTTAGCCTTATGAATTAAATTTGTCTTTGGGGCAAATAGCCAGTGGTAATTTGGCCAAACTAGCCTCACGGCAAAAAATAAATCGTCTTCATGGTGACGGTGATAATCGTTAGAAGAAAGGGTGGGTCTAATAGGAGCGATAGGTGCCGGTTCGCCTTTTAGAATGCCTACCGTTGCTGCCGCCCTTGGCTCTGCCCCAGTCAGATTTATTGCCGTTAACTTCTTCGAGGCTTTTTTCTGCCCCTTTGGCCCGAGCGCCAATTAATTTTTTGGTTGAGGCCTTAAAACAGCCCAAAACTGTTCCCTTGACCCTGGCACTGAGATCTTTTTGACTGTCTAGAAATTGGGTAAAAGATTCGGCTGGTAATAGGACCTCTTTTTTGCTTTCTTGTTTTTCTTTTTCTTGAGTAAAGCTTTCGTTAATAATTTTTTCTATTTCTCTAATAGTGTCATGGTTGTATCTTATATCTCCACTTTTAACTAGGCTCCTTAATCGATTATCGAATTGTTGAAGTGATTGCTCCCAGACAGACAATAAAGGACTCAGGTCACCGCTTAATTTTAGTTGATCTTTAGTTGAGCTGTTTCTTTGACAATCGGGGTGAAGGGAGGAGCTTTTGACAATTTCAGCAACCAAAGGGGAAATAGGTTGTTGAAACTCTTGATCGTTTGGAGAAAATCTTTCTTTATTAGCCATGAGCTTATTATATTACTATGGGGCTCTTTTGGCAAGAATTTGCTTTAAGCTAAGCCCATTTTTTCCTGAGTCAGGCTAAGGGTTTTTTGAGAAATTTTTCTTGCTTTTTGAGCTCCCTTTTTAAGGGTGTTCTCCAGAAAGTCTTTATCTTGATAAATATTTTGATATCGATCTTGAATTGGAGTTAAGAACTTGACTACCTCTTGGGCCAATTCAGATTTGAATTGGCCATAATTTTTATTCTGATAGCGTTTTTCTATTTGATTAACATTAAGGCCGGTAACCACGGAATAGATAGTGAGCAAATTGGTAATGCCTGGTTTATTGGGAGCGGCAACTATTTCTTGTCCGGAGTCGGTTACCGCGGCCATGATTTTGTTTTTAATATCTTTGGGAGAGTCTAGAAGATCAATAGTGCCTTTTTGGTCTTGGCTTGATTTGCTCATTTTTTGTTTTGGGTTTTGTAAGGACATAACCTTAGCGCCGACTGAAAGAATTTTTGGTTTTGGGATTTTAAAGACCGGTCCAAAGCGGGAATTAAATTTTTGAGCCAAGTCTCTGGCTAGTTCTACGTGTTGCTTTTGGTCTTGGCCAACTGGAACCAAATCGGTTTGGTAAAGCAGGATATCGGCCGCCATTAAAATCGGGTAATTAAACAGGCCGACGCTGGCATTATTTTGATCAGCCTTGGCCTTGTATTGGGTCATTCTTTCTAGCTGGCCCATGGAGGCTAGGCAATCAAGCATCCAAGTTAGGCTAGCATGATCCGGGTTATGGGATTGAATAAAAATAGTTGATTTTTCCGGGTCTAGACCACTTGCCAAATAAAGAGCGGCCAATTCCCTAATTTTGGCTAGTAATTTTTGGGGATCTTGAGGAACGGTAATAGCGTGCAGATCAACAATACAAAAAAAACATTCATATTGATCTTGCATTTTTACCCACTGGCTAATAGCGCCAATATAATTACCTAGATGAAGATTGCCGGAGGGCTGGATACCGGAAAAAACTCTTTTTTTGCCAGCCATATGGTGTGATTATAACATTAACTTGTTTGCGGGATTATTGGTTGATGATTAGACTGCCAGCCCCTACTTGAGAGTTAATGACTATTTGGTCTTTTTTTTGTTTTTGACTTGAGGGCGGAGAAAAATTACCCTCTTTTCCCAATCCCCTGATTTCCTCTTCATTGATAACAATTTTTCCTGCTCCAAGATGATAGTTGAGGTTAATTCCGATTTCTTCGGGCAGATAAATAATGATTTGACCCGCGTCAAGATTAACCGCGACTTCTTCTTGGGGCAGGGAATGTTGTGATAACTTCAAAGAAAGTTGGCCAGCCCCGACTTCGATGTTGAGGGCGTCAATTTGAATATCAGTAAAATTAATATTAGCTTGACCGGCGGCTAATTTTAAATCGAGGTCAGTCAAAAGATCGGTTTTACCTAAAAAGCCTTGATAAGAGATCTTGTCGACAACTCGACTTGGCCAAAGAGGTCCATCTTGGTAATTAGTAAAGTTAATAATAATGTTCTTTTTTTCATCAAGATCGGTGGTTATTTTTGGTTCTCCAAAAGGATCTTGGTATTGAACCTTAAGCCGAAAAAGATCAGAGTTTTCTTTTTGATCCGAAAGATCAAATTGACCGGAAAGAAGATTAATTTCTAGCTTTCTTTTATTTAAGTTGGGATAATTTTCATTAGTAATAATAAGCTCTTGATTTTTTGCCTTAGGGAAAGTTTTCTTTGACCAGTAAGACAAATTTTTTAAAACAGATTGTCGAGGAATAAGGGTCGGCTTAAGTTGGATGAAACTTAGAAAGAAAACTAGGCCAGTAACCGCTAAGACAAAGATAGCCAAGAGGGTTTTTCCCCAAGAGGAATCAGGTAAAATTAATTCTAATCCGCTAAAAATTAAGATGATGGGCCAAAACTGCCAAAGGGTTGTCCAAATTGCCCAAGGTAAAAGCCCGAAGTTGTTAAGCAGAAAAATAACACCGGTGACAACAAGAATTAATGGCCAAGTAATTTTTTTCATACCCTATGAACGAAAAAGGAGAGCTAGACCAAGGACAACCAGCAGTAATGGCCAAAGCTGAGAGAAATTAAAAAGCCTTGAAAGAAGGCCAAAATTTAGCAAAATAAGATAAACTCCCAGGAAAACCAGGGTCAATCCAAACCATAGCCTAACCCCCTTTTTTCTAGAAATTTTTTGAGCACTTTGACTGTATTTCTTGGCTTGAAATTTGATTTCTTGGGCATTTTTTTTGAGAACTTCTTCATCTTTATTGTCAATGTTGGATTGAGGAGGGATAATTAGCCATAGAATAAGATAAAAAATAACCCCCCCACCGGACAGGCCAAGTAAGACAAACAAAATTCTAATAATAACGGGGTCAAAGTTAAAATATTTGCCTAGGCCTCCTGCTACTCCAGCCAAAAGACGATTTTTTTCCGAACGATAAATTTTTTTAGGTGGCAAAGACTCTTTTTTTGGTTTGTTATTATTTTTTTCAACCATATTTTAGAAGTATTTTACAAGGTAGACGTTTTTTTAACAAGGGAAAAAACAGTTTATCTCTTTTCCTTTAAGCTTTTGGGGTCGGGGTAAAGGTTGCTAATAGTCCGAAACAGCCCTGGTAGAAAACCAGTCTCAGGGATTTGGTCAAGAAATTCTAAATTGAACGTTTCTATTTGTTGTCTGGTTAAGTCGGCCTGTTCTGGGTTTTTACTAAATCCTTGGCGAAGCTGATAAAATTGGAAAACCAAACCGAGTTGTTCTTCGCTTAAACTTGCTAAGTCTTGGCCAATTTTTTCTAACTGACCGGAGAGGTCTTCACCTTGAAGGCAACTATTAATGTGGTTGCCAAGAACTTGTGAAAATCCTTCTTCGGGTAAGAGATGGGCAATCTTTTGACCGATAAATTCACCTCTGTTGGCGGAATTAATTTGATAAATTTGTCTTTTTTCTCTTTGGGATCGAGGCCGCCCCCCGCTTTTGGTTTTAATATTTTGATGTCGTTTTTTTTGCCTGGCATTCCATTCTCGAACAGCCTCTTTAGTTTTTGAAGATAAAATTACTCCTAGAGGAACGGTTTTTTCTCTTTCCGGTGCCCTAACCATAGAGTATATAGAGTTATATTATGTATATTTAAGCAAAAAAGAGATTAATTTGCAAATTAATCTCTTTTTTGCCTTGCTATAATAAAGTTTATCTTAAAAATGATTAATCCTTTTCGCCGTTCCTACCAAACTCTTAATTTAATTACTATAAACCCTAGGGTTCTTCTTGATAATTATTCTTTTTGGCAAAAGCAAAATCCTCAGGCTAAAATTGCCCCTGTTTTAAAAAGCAACGCCTATGGCCACGGCCTAGAGTTGGTTGGTCGTTTTATCGATCAAAAAATGGACTCGCCTTTTATCGCCGTGGACAGCTTATACGAGGCTTGGAAATTGGAAAAGGCGGGAGTAAAAACTCCAATTTTGATTATCGGCTACACTGTTCCGGACAATTTTAAAATTAGGAAAAAATTAAAGTTTCATTTACCGGTTTTTGATTTTGAAACTGCCTTGACCCTGTTGCGCTATCAGCCCCAAACCAGACTTCATCTTAAAATTGATACCGGCATGAATCGGTTGGGTATTAAGCCGAATCAGGTAAACCGTTTTATCGGTTTTTTGAAAGATCATCACCTGGAGAAGCAAGTAACCGGGATTTATTCTCACCTGGCTTGCGCTGGTACTGATGAAGATTTTACTCAAAAACAAGTGGGTATTTTTAAAAAAGTCGTTGTCCAATTTGAACGGGCCGGTTTTTCTTTTGCTTGGAAACACATCGCCGCTACCGCCGGAAGCTTAACTGTCAAAGACCCGGAGTTTAACTTAATTCGGGTGGGTTTAGGCTTTTATGGTTATTTGCCTCCTCTCGTGCCCAGGCAAGGCCAGGCCTTGCCTAGAATAAAACCGGCCTTAAAATTAACCACCCGAATTGTTCAAGTTAAGACAATTGATAAAGGGGAAATAGTCAGTTATGGTGGCCGGTTTCGAGCCCAAAAGAAAACAACTATCGGGGTTTTACCAATTGGTTATTATGACGGCCTGGATCGGCGTTTATCTGGTCGGGGTTTAGTTCGGATTGGCTCAAGTTATTACCCCCTTGTGGGTAGTATCTGCATGAATATCGCTATGATTGACTTATCAGCCCTAAAAAAACCCTTTGTTGGCCAGGAGGTAGTGGTAATTGACGATCAGGCAAAAGCTAAAAATAGTCTGATGGCTCTTTCTTCTTTGGCCAAAACTATTCCCTATGATCTTCTAGTCGGCTTGGCCCAAAGCACCAGGAGAATTTTAATTTAGATTAATTGACGGATTATTACGGCGTTTCCGGTAGGGGCTCATCTTTTGTTTCCGGAATAGGATTAGGCTCAGTTTGGTTGTTATTATCTAAATCGGAAACAAGGTCGGCAACGGCATTAATGATATTTGAATCAGGCAAATAAGAGTAGAGTTCTCTTTGCCAATCATTTCGGGAGATAAAAACGTGGGGGTCAACTCCTAAGCCTTCAATGGGTTGACCGTCTTCTCTTAGGGTGAGACTGTGAACTAAAAACATAGAGTATATTTGGTGGGAGCTAATTTGATTGTCGAGTTTAAAAACTCTTTCTACTGTTCCCCAGCCTCGAGTGGTGTTGCCGACCAAAACACCAACATTATATTTTTTCAAAACCGAAGCCATCACTTCAGCTGAGCTTTGAGAGTTTTCATTAATTAAAATGATCACTTTCTTATATTGAACCAGGCTAGGCAGCCAGCCGGTTCGGGTTTTGTAATCGGTTTTTTCGTCTTGGTGAAAAAATTGATAGGCATATTGGTCTTGGCCAATAAAAGGGCCTAAAAAATAGGGCAGATTATCAATTGCTCCGCCGATATTATCCCGAAGATCAAAAATTAATGTTTCTACCCCGGGTTGCCCCTGGACTTTTTGACTAACCCTTTGCAGTTCGTCAAAAGTGGTTGGCGAAAACTTTTTTAGATGAATATGGAAGATACTGTCATTAATTAGTTGGTAGCTCATAGTTGGTTCTACTCCGGAGACATCATAAAGTTGACGGGCCTCATCATCTTTTAAAACTTCGTAGGCTTGATTAATCTGGGCTAATTTTTCTTGGGCTTGGGGAGTATCTTTCCCGGACAGTTCTTGTTTTAAGTTTTGGTAGGTTTTTTCTATTTTTTCTTGATCGGCCTTTTGGTCAATTCCCAAGGCCTGGTAATGGTCTTGATCGGTAATGTTGCGGACCATATTATTTAATTCTTGTTCCTCTTTTTGGCTGTAAAGATGGCTGCGGCCAAATGGTTCTAGGTTATTTAAAACCAAATTATTAAGCTGAACAATAAATTCTTCTTTGGTTTCTTCACTGTCAATTTGTTTTAAGGTGTCTCTTAGGGTGATTAGTAGGGTTTGGCGGTTTTTCTCTTTCGGGTTTTGGGGCTGGCCGGTTAATTTTTCGATAGCCAAAAGAAACAGAGAGGTTAAGTCTTCGTCACTAATTTTTTTCCAGTAATTAGCCTTAATTTTGTCATAAATCTCGCCGGTGAAGGCTAAATAGGAGTTGCTTTCTTCGCCTAAAATAGCGGCTGGTTGAGGTTGGTTTTTTTGTTGAAAATAATAACCCCCCAGACCACCAACAACTAAAGCGGCGATAGTAATAACCAGAAAAATCGCCGGATTAATAGGCCATTTTCTTTTAAGGCTAAAAAATTTTAGTTTTTGATTTTTTCCTTCGGGAGTGAGCATTAATTAATAATAGATTATTAGCCTGGTTGATTCAAGAGGATAAGCGGGAGTTTTCTTTTTCAGATATAATAAAAAACCATGCCATCTTCTTGCTTTACTATCTTAGGAAAAGATGATGGGTCTAGGGCCAGGGCCGGTTGTTTGAATACGGCTCATGGCAAAATTAACACCCCAGCCTTTATTCCTGATGCCACCCTGGCCTCGGTGAAGCATTTGACGGCCCAGGAAGTAGCCGCGACTGGTATCCAAATTGTTTTAGGCAACCTATATCATTTGTGGCTGCGGCCGGGGTCTAAAATAATCGCCCAAGCCGGAGGTTTGCATAAGTTTATGAACTGGTCAGGGCCAATTGTTACTGATTCGGGCGGTTTTCAAGTTTATTCCTTGATTCATAAAGGCCGTTTGGGTGGCCAGATTAGAGAAAAGGGGGCGTTTTTTAATTCTCATCTTGATGGGACCAGAAGGATTTTGACTCCGGAAGAGTCGATTAAAAAACAATATCAAATGGGGGCGGACATCTTATTAACTCTAGACGAAAGTGTTCCGGCCACGGCCCCCCGAGCCTATTTTGAACAATCGGTCCCCCTGACTGTTCGTTGGGCCAAACGCTCCAAAACCCAATTTCTAAAACTAAATACCAAGAAAGATCGATTGCTTTTTGGCATCGTTCAGGGTGGTATATTCCCCGATTTATTAAGAAAAAGCGCTAAAGAAACGGTGGCAATTGGCTTTGATGGTTATGCTCTTGGTGGTGTGGCGGTTGGTTTGGAGAAAACTAAGCTTCATGAGGTAATTGGCTATTCGGTTGCTTGCCTTCCCGAAGATAAACCTCGCTACATGCTGGGGATTGGTTATCCTAAAGAGATTTTGAAAGCTGTTTCTGAGGGGGTTGATTTGTTTGATTGTGTTATTCCCACTCGTAATGCTCGTCATGCCAGCCTTTTTACTCGCCAGGGCAGGATTAATCTTCGTAAAAGCGAATTTGCCACTGATTTTGGGCCAATCGAGACCGGTTGTTCTTGCCCGGCCTGTCAAAATTATTCTCGGGCCTATTTGAGACACTTATTTTCTGTTGGCGAACCGCTGGCTTGTCGTTTGGCTACGATTCATAATTTAACCTTTTATGCTTCCCTAATGAAAGATATTCGTCAGGCCATTAAAAGAGGAGAGTTTAATAGTTTTTCCCAACAAGTAAGACATCTTTAAGAGCAATTCTTCTTGTGTCTTAGCTTTGACTATGGTATAAACTGGGAAAAGATATGGCGACTAAAAGAACTTATCAGCCTAAGAAAAAACGTCGGGTTAGAAAACATGGTTTCTTGAAAAGAGCAAGCACCGTTAATGGCCAGAAAACTTTAAAAAGGCGGCGAAAAAAGGGACGAGAGAAATTAACGGTTTCTTCCTAAAAACCCTCCTGTTCCCAAGGAAAAGAAACACCATGGCAATGTTAACCAAGAAGCACCGATTGCCCAAAAAGAGAATTGACCAGGTTAAAGGTGGCGGATGTTATTTCCAAACAGCTTTTTTTACTTTAGCTTATCTTTCTGGAAAAACAACTGATAGCCAATTTGCTTTTGTTCTTTCTAAAAGGGTGAGCAAAAAAGCTACCATTAGAAATAAAACCAAGCGTTTAATTGCCGGTTCAGTTCGCGAAATTATGACCGATCTCAAGGATGGTTTTTGGGTGGTCTTCTTAGTTAAGAGAGCCGCCTTAGATCAGAATAAAGCCGCTTTGTCTGAGGCAGTTCGAGAATCTTTTGCTCAGATTGGTTTATTGGGAAAAGATGAAAAAGCTGGTTCTTAGGGCGATTTCCTATTATCAGGCTTTACCGGCCTTTTGGGGCCGGCCTTGTCGATTTGTGCCCTCCTGTTCGGAATATTGTTATCAGGCAATTTACGATCATGGTATACTACAAGGCAGCCTGATGGGGGTAAAGCGGATTTTGCGCTGTCATCCTTGGAGTAAGGGAGGAGTTGACTTACCCTAGAAAAATTGCTATATGGTTGTATGGTTAAATTGTTTTTTTGGGTAGTCTTATGACTAAGGCTAATTAATAATTTAGCAATGTAACAATTTAACAATGAGTTTAATTAATAAATCTTTCCCGTCGACAAGGACAGAGTAAATTTTAGCTTTTCAAATTTTAACCGTAAAAATCTCTTTATGTTCGAAACTATTTTTATTCAACCTCTAGCTAATTTATTGGTTTTGTTTACTAATCTCTTCGGTTCTTTAGGCTGGGGAATAATTGTTATTACCCTGCTTATTAAGGCGCTTCTTATTCCGGTTATGATCCCAAGTTTAAAATCGGCTGAAAAAATGAAGCAATTGGCCCCGAAACTGGAAAAATTAAAGAAAAAATATGGGGACAACAAGGAAAAATTAGCTAAAGCCCAGATGGCCCTTTATCGGTCTGAAGGGGTTAATCCCGCCGCCGGCTGTTTGCCGTCCATTATTCAGCTGGTGATTTTACTGGCCCTATTTCAAGTTTTTAACCGGGTTCTTAATCCCGAATCGATCGATCAACTAGCCAAGATGCTTTACTCCGGTATTTCCCTGCCTTCAGGAGGAATTAGCTTTTCTTTTTGGTATCTTGATTTGACTCGGCCCGACCTATTTATGGGCCGTTTACCAGGGTTATTTTTAACTTTTTCGGCCATAGCCCAAATCTTAACGGCCCGGCTTTCAGCCCCAACCATTAAGGGGGCTAAAACCAGCGCTCAAAAAACCCCCCCAAAAAGCGACGACATAATGGTGTCAATGCAGAAACAGATGACCTTTTTAATGCCGCTAATGACTGTTATTATCGGTTTTCGCCTTCCGGCTGGTTTGACCCTTTACTGGTTTGTTTTTTCTCTGACCGGCTTAATTCAGCAATATATAATCAAGAAAAACGCCGATTTGCCAGCCAATAAAAGGCAGGTGAACCATGGATAAGAAAGTGTTGACCACGATTGATAAAGTTCTAGAAGAGTTAATGGAAAGTTTGGGTGTTTTAGTCCAAAGCCAGATTAGCCTTAACGAAGAAGAAGCCACGGTTTTAGTTGAATTATCGGCCCAAAAAGATAATGCTCTTCTGGTTGGCTATCATGGTAAAAATTTATCGGCCCTGCAAACCATTTTAGGCCTAATGGTTTTTAAGAAAACCGGTCAGTGGTTCCATATTGTTATTGACGTTGACGGTTATCGCCAGAAGCGTCAAGCTCAAGTTGAAGAGATGGCTCGTCGGGCCCTTGACCAGGCTAAGACCACCGGTCAATCAATTGCGATTGCTAACCTTAGCCCTCAAGAGAGGCGTCAGGTTCATTTATTTTTTAAGGACGATCCCGATGTCGAAACTCACTCTGAGGGTGAGGGCCGTAATCGCCAGTTAATTATTAGTCTTAAATAGAATCCGGTTTGAATTTTTAATAGCAAGCAAGGTGTTAACCCTGATTAATTTAGGTAAAATAAAAAAAATCCTTGCCGGACTATTCTTCTTTTTTTTACCCACCCAGTTAGGCTATTTTTTTTGGCCGGCTTGGTCTTATTTTTGGGGGATAAAAATTGATTTTTTATCACCAGCGGTTTTTTTAACCGACCTTATTTTACTGGTTTTATTGTTGATTTGGATTTTAGAGCGATTTCGGCAACACCACCCCCCACCTTCCAGGCTAAACAAACTTTGGTTTTGGTTGATCGGAGGAACGACTGTTTTGGTAAGTATTAATTTATTATTTTCTTTTTCGCCTGCCCTATCCGGTTATCGAGCCCTAAAATGGCTTCAGTTGATTTTTCTGATTGGCTATTTTTCAACCAATTTTTTACCCGATTTATTAATACCCTTGTTTTTTAGCCTTATCTTAACTGCCCTTTTGGCCTGGGGGCAGTTTTTACTCCAGGGTTCTATTCAGGGTGTTTTTTGGTGGGCTGGTGAGCGTTTTTTTAATTCCAGCACCTTGGGAGTGGCCAAGATGGACCTCTTTGGCCGCTTGTTTGTTCGACCAATGGCCACGTTTTCTCACCCCAACAGCTTAGCGGGTTTTATTTTGGTGGCGTTAATTATTTTTTGGTTTTTTAGACGATTTTTAGTCAAAAAACTAGGGGGGTTTTTTTATTTTGGCTTGATGGTGATGTTTTCTGTGTTGGTAATTACTTTTTCTGGGGCAGTTTGGTTGACGGTCCTATTGTTGGCTTTGATTTATTTGGTCAAGAGGTTGAACGGCCGCCCTATTGGTCTGGTTTTGGCTGGGCTACTATTGGCTTTCTTTTCTTTTCTTGTTTATCGATTAGGCTTGATTGAGACTTTGTCAATTCGTGAGCGCCTCTTATTGGCAAAAAATGCGGGACAATTATTTATCAGCCGGCCTATTTTGGGTTGGGGTTTGGGCAATTTTATTTCGGCTCAAGGCCAGTTGGCCTTTTCCAGAAGTAATTTTAATTTTTATCAACCAGTTCACAACCTTGTTTTATTAATTTTGGCCGAGGCCGGTTTGGTTGGGCTGGCCTGGCTTTGCTATTGGTTAGTTAAATGGTGGTTTAGGGTCGGCGAATACTGGCGCCAACTGTTTTTGGTAATTATTTTTTTGGGTTTTTTTGACCACTATTGGTTAACACTACAGCAAAATTTTCTTCTTTTGGGGGTAACGATGGCGATTGCTCTTTTTGTTTCGAACCCAAAACGGTCAAAGCAGAAATTAGGCTAATCTTGCCCGGTGGCCTTGTCTAGAGCCTGATTAACCAGGGCATCAGCCTGGAAGTTTTTGTTTCTAGGAATATGGCGGTAGTAAACCTTGATTGGCAGATTTTTTTCGATATTTTTAATTTCGGTGACAAATCTAACCAGGTTGGCGGCTTTGATTTTATAGCGCCCCGATAGTTGAGAAACAATTAGTAATGAATCAAGGTGGCAGTTAAGCCGATTAAATTGCTTAAGCAGAGAGCGGTTTTGGTCTAACCACTCAAAAGCCTTTTTTAGGGCGCAATATTCGGCCTCATTGTTAGTGGCTTGGCCGATGTAGGCAGACCAAGAAAAAATAATTTTTTTGCCATCTTTAATAACCACGCCAATTCCGGCTGGTCCAGGATTGCCGCGAGCGCCACCATCGGTAAAAACGTTTAAAGCTTTCATGTTGTTTGATCAGGATTTGATTGTAGCCTTTTGATTAAAAAAATGCCAGTAGTTATTAGGATCGACCCTTCGGTGGCGACGGTTACCCAAGCGGCCCCAATAATACCAAGTTTAGGAATAAATAGCCAATTACCGGCCAGATTGATTAATAGGGCCAATAGCGAGAGGTAGAGGAGCTGTCTTTGAGCCCCTAAGGCAATCATGGTATAGCCAGTTAGGTGGTTTAAATAACCAAAGACTAATGCCAACGATAATATTTGCAAAACCCTAACCGCCGGAGTAAAATCCTCGCCGCCAATTAAATTGATAATAATTGGCCCCCCCAAAACCATGGCTAAACCAATGATGGTCCCAGCGGTTAGCAGTAATAACCCTCCTTGTTTTAGCATCTTTGGTAGATGACGGGAAGGTTTTTTAATGATGATTGGGAAAAGGCTATTCATAAAAAAAGCCGCTCCCAAAATAAGATTGGTATAGATCTTGTAAGATAGGCCATAAAGACCGACAGCCC
>CAZUWK010000003.1:0-2953 GCA_964624185.1 uncultured Gammaproteobacteria bacterium
ACTAGTTAATAGATAGGTAAAAATAATTGATAGTTAAAAAGTCTACCCGTGAACCGGAACAAGAGTTTTCGGTTCAGGGTTGCCCTGTACCCAACGTGGTACTAGGGCAAAACTAAAAACATTAATTGTTAAATTGTCAGATTGTTGTATTGTTGGAGAAATAGGTTGTCATTCCGGGCTTGACCCGGAATCCAGATCCTGAATCCCCGCACCAAGTAGGGTGTGGGGCTGGGGCAAGCTCAAGATGACGGCTCCTCTTCTTTTAGTCATTCTGAGGGTACTCCCGAAGAATCTGGAGATCCTTCGCCTAAAGGCTCAGGATGACGGGGGAGAGAAAACAGAATTATGGGAAGGCGCGGAGTAAACTCCGCCAGTCCAGGGAAAATATGGGAGTCATACGGGAAGTTACGGGAGAAAACGGGAGAGATAAGGGAGGATTAGGGGGAATATACGGGAGAAAACGGGAAAAAACAGGAAAAAAGAGATCGAGCTGACAAAGAAGAGAAAATAACCCCTTACATTGACTTTGATAAGTTCTTATGATAAAAATAAGCTTGTTCTTACCGAAGACAGCGGGCGCTTTTTAATTTTTAAAAAGCTTAATTTCCAGCCGAGGTAGCCAGTTTTTTATTGCTGACACCTCGATAAGGGGTGTTTTTTTTTGACAAAAAATGGTTAAACAAACGAAGCTTTACGAAGCTGACGATTTAAAAGTAAGACTTGATAGTTCTAAGAGTTTTTTTCTAGTGGGATATCAGGGTTGGGATGCTAACCTTTTTAATCTCTTAAGGCAGAAAATTAGCCAGGATGGGGGACAGTTAAGGGTGGTTAGAAATAATCTTTTTGAAAGGGTAATAAAAGATCTAGTCAGTGAAGAGCAGACCATTACCGGCCCGGTGGCTTGTTTATTTAGTCTTAATGATGAAGTTGCCCCCCTGTCAACTCTTTGTGGGCTTCTAAAAGAAAAAAGTCTTGAGCCAGATTTAAGATTTGGCTTCTTGACCGAAACAGGCCGATCTCTTGATAGTCGGGAAGTGGCTCGCTTAGCTAGTTTACCGTCAGCGCAAATTTTAAAATCAATGTTGGTTGGGGGGTTGGCGGCCAACCTGAGCCGTTTATTAGCTTGCCTTAATAGTCCAACACAAAAATTGACTTTAATTATAAAAGCATTACAAGATAAGCAAGGAGGTGAAGAATAGTGGTTGATGAAAAAAAAGACACCCAAAAAGTATCAAAAAAAGTCGAGCAGTTAATCGAAGAGATCGGCTCGTTGTCGGTTTTAGAATTGGCTGATTTAGTTAGCGCCCTAGAGGAGAAATTTGGAGTTTCGGCTGTGGCTGCTGCTCCAGGGGCTGCTGCTCCAGTGGCCGGTGAAGCCGACGTTTCGAAGGAAGAAAAATCAAGTTATGCTGTCTTCCTCCAGGAAATAGGCCAAAATAAAATTGGTCTCATTAAAGCTGTTAGAGAGATCAACCCCAACTTAGGTCTTAAGGAAGCTAAAGAACTAGTTGAAAGTGCTCCTGTTGAAGTTATTCAGGGAGTTAAAAAAGAAGAAGCTGAGGGTGCGGCTAAGAAACTAGAAGAAGCTGGGGGCAAGGTAGAGCTGAAATGAGAGAATAGGCTTATGATAGAATAAGGCTTATGGCAGGAAAGGTTTTTAATTTTTTAACAGACGCCCGGAATGAGCTTAAGAAGGTGGTTTGGCCGACCAAAAGAGAAACGATCAACTTAACCATTGTGGTGGTGGTGGTTTCTTTTATCGTCGGCCTCTTCTTAACCGGAGCAGACTTTATTTTCAGTCGATTAATAAAAATGATAATCGGCTATTAAATTAATCATAAAAAAATGGTAAAAAATACCAATAAAAATCAGGCTAAAAACCATTGGGTGATTACCGAAGGTAATCACCCTAAGGCCAAATGGTATATTCTTCATACTTATTCTGGCCAAGAGTCTCGAGTGGCTAAAATATTACAACAAAGAATTCAGTCCTTAAAGCTTGAAGATAAGTTTTTTGAGATTCTGATACCGACTGAGGAAAGAATGAAGATAAGAGCCGGAAAACGTTTTACTAAAGAGGAAATGCTCTTTCCCGGTTATGTTTTTGTCAGAATGATTCTTGATGATAACTCTTGGGCGGCAGCTAGAGGAAGTGAAGGGGTAACCGGCTTTGTCGGCTCAGGTGATCAGCCAAGTCCAGTCGCCGAAAGAGAGATTAGGGCAATCGAAAAGTATTTGGCCACCGAAAAACCAAAATATACCGTTAAATTCTCTGTTGGCGAGGCAGTCAAAATTGTTGATGGTCCATTTACCGGTTTCTTGGGCACGATCGACAACATTGATAAAGAACGAGGTAAATTAAGGGTAATGGTTTCTGTTTTTGGTCGAGAAACTCCGGTTGAATTAGATTTTTTACAGGCAAAAAAGGCCTAAAATTTTAAATTAATAAATTAATAAAATAACGATGGCTAAAAAGATTATTGCCAAAATAAAATTAAACCTATCGGCAGGGGAGGCAACTCCGGCTCCACCGGTTGGGCCGGTTTTGGGCCAGCACGGCATTCCGATTATGGATTTTGTCAAGCAATATAATGCCCAAACAGCCGATAGAAAAGGAAGTGTTATTCCGGTAGAAATTACTGTTTATGAAGATCGCAGTTTTGACTTTATTACTAAATTACCTCCAGTAGCTGATTTTATTAAAAAAGCCCTAAATCTAACTAAGGGGTCCCAAACTCCGGGCCGAGATTTGGTTGGTACTTTAAGCCAGGAACAAGTTGCCAATATTGCTAAAGAAAAAATGGCTGATTTTAATACTACCGATTTGAAAGCGGCTGAAAAAATTGTTACCGGTGCCGCTAAAAGCATGGGAGTGGAGGTTAAATAATGAAACAGGATAAAAAAACAAAGACTGTTAGTCAAGAGAAGACCGCTGATAAAAAACAGCCATCCG
>CAZUWK010000003.1:3053-29295 GCA_964624185.1 uncultured Gammaproteobacteria bacterium
TATGATCAAGGTAAAAAAAGGGTGATCGCTATTGCCGATGATGAAGCGGTAATGGCCAAAATTAAATCCGGCCAGATTGATTTTGATGTTTTGTTGGCTAGTCCTAAAATGATGCCTAAACTAGTTTCCTATGCGCGAATTTTGGGACCAAAAGGGTTGATGCCCAATCCGAAAGAGGGAACAGTAACCGCTGATCCGGAAAAAAAAGCTAAAGAGTTGGTCAAGGCAGGAGTAAAGATTAAGACTGAGAAGAAAGCGCCCCTAATTCATACTGTTTTTGGTCGAGCTAGTCAAAAACAAAGCGAACTGGAGGCGAACCTAGAGGCTTTAATTAGGGCTGTTGGTCGACACAATATCAAAAAACTGGTGATAGCCTCGACAATGGGACCGGGAATTATAGTTAACCTTGATTGACACATCACTTTGTTTTTGCTACTATTAAGTTAGTCCTGCCATTGAGGGGAAAGACTGCACGAGAGTCTTCCTCACCAAGCAAAAGTGTAAGGGTTTCGGACGTTCTTAAGCCTTAAAAAGCTTGAGACAGAAACCCACTCTAGTTTTAACTGGGGAACACTTCTGCAGTAACCTCAGGGGCGGGACTTTTGGTGCTTTTTCATAAAAAGAAATAACAACGCTAGAAAACAGCTTCTTTTTAAGAACCTCCTTGTTAAAGATCAACCCCAGAAGAGCAGGCCATTGATAATTAGCCTAATAATGGGGACAAGAATAACATTGATTAATGATTGGCCAGAAAATATCGGTAAAAAAGCAAAAATTAAGAGCAAGATGCCGTATTGTTTGGTGATATTTTCAATTTTTGAAGCAGTTCGGTTGGGTAAAAAGCCAGTTAGAATTTTATTGCCGTCAAGGGGATAAAGAGGCAAAAGATTAAAAATTCCCAAAACAACATTAAGCTGAATTAACCCCGATATCAAACTAGCTACAACCAAACCGTTAATATCCAATTGATAAGTCAACCATAAAATGAAGCTGAGAAAAATAGAGGTGACTAGATTTGCTCCTGGTCCAGCCAAAGAGATTAAGGCGCTGTCTCGGCGAGGATTATTAAGATTAAATTCGTCAACGGGAACCGGTTTGCCCCAGCCAAAACCAAAAAAGAAAAGCATTATTGTTCCGATTGGGTCTAAATGAGCTAGGGGGTTGAGAGTTAGCCGACCGGCAAATTTAGCCGTTGGATCGCCTAGCCGATTGGCGGCCCAAGCATGAGCGGCCTCATGAATTGATAAGGCAAGAAGGAGACTAATAATGAATACTCCCGAGGAGAAAGGATCAGAAAAATTTAGCATAGGAAAAATTGAAAAAGCAACTCTATTGTGCTAGTATAGCATAGAAAAAACTAATTTATTCTTTTAAAGAATGCGCTGTCAAATTTGTCATAAAAAACCAGTTGTCGGTAATAAGGTTATTAGAACCGGGACGGGAAAGTGGATTAAAAAGCGAGTTAAGGTGGTGCGCAAACCTAATTTGCAAAAAGCCACCCTGTTGTTGTCTTCTGGGCAGGAGAAAAAAATTCTTGTTTGTACTGCCTGTTTAAAAAAGCTTAAAAAAACAGGACAGATAAAAACTTACTCTAGCCAATAATCTAGAAGACCAACCAAATCTTGTTTAAGATTGGGGGAGTTTAAAAGGACTACTAACAATTCTTCGCTTTCTCTTTCGATTAAGCCAACCAAACAATATCCGGCATCATCAGTATAACCCGGCTTTATTCCTACTAGGCCAGGATAGGTTTTATCTAGGCCGAGGTTATTGGTTAACCAATATTGTTTGTGATCTTTACTGGGATTAAGGGTGATATTATCGGTGCCAACGATATTTCTAAATTTGGGGAATTTATCTAGGGTATATTTTGCTAAAATTGCTAATTCATAGGCGGTACTATAATTATTTTGGGAATCGGCTTGATCTAAGCCATGGGGATTGTAGAATTTAGTGTTTTCTAACCTTAAGGATTTGGCTTTTTCGTTCATTAGGTTAATAAAAAGTGAACTTCGGCCAGCAACATTTTCGGCAATAGCAAAAGCGGCATCGTTACCGGAAACAAGCATTAATCCGTAAAGCAATTCTTCCAAAGTTAGCTTTTCTCCTGCGGTTAAATTCATGGTCGCCTCGCCCACCTGAGCCGCTTGATAAGAAATAATCATTTTTTGTTCTATAGGGGTTGATTCTAAAGCCGTCAAAGCGGTCATGATTTTTGTTAACGAAGCAATAGGCATAACTTGGTTGGCGCTTTTAGCGTAAAGAAGTTTGTTTTGGGTTAAGTTAACCACTAGGCCAGCTTGAGCGGCAATCTTAACCCTTTCAAGGGCCAAATTATCGGGTTGCTTTTCTGGCCGCCAAATTAGATCTTTATCTTGACTCCAAATAGAAACGATTTGCAAGACGTCAGATATCGGTGAAATTAAAGGCTTTTTTTGGTTGTAATAGCGAATAGGAAAAGAGATTGCTAAAAGCAAGAAGAGAAAAAAAAGACTAGTCAGGAAAAATTTCTTGGGCTTCACTGCAATAAGCGTTGACTTAGATTCTTATTCCAAGGTATGGGTTGACGGCCAGGGAATTGAACTAGATCGATTTTTAGGCTTTGTTTTTCTTGGTGAGCGCTGATAATTTTTACCCTTTGATCGTTGATCATGGTGTAAGTTCCTGGCCAAGGATAAAAAGCCCTGATTTTTCTATCAATTTCATTGGTTAGTTTTTGATCACCCATAAGGGCTTTTTTAATTTGGCCAACCTCAAGATAACCATCTTTTCGGGAGAGCAGTTTAGTAAAAGTGGCCTGTTGATGATTTTGGGGTTGGGGTTTAATTTTTCCGGTCAAAAAATCCGGAAGCTTTTGATCCAGTAATTGACTGCCCAGGAGAAAAAGGCGCCTAGTTAAGAATTCTTTAGTGTCTTTAGGATTGATGGCAATTTTTGCTTGAGCAATAATCGGCCCGTGGTCAATTTTTTCATCAAGTAAAAACAGCGTTGTTCCGGTAGTGTCTTGGCCATTAAGGATGGCTTGAGCAACCGGAGCCGGCCCTCTAAATTTGGGAAGAAGAGAGGGGTGGATATTAATAATTCCTTTAGGGAAGATTTTAATTAACCGAGGAGGAATAATTTGGCCGTAGGCGGCTAAAATCCCCAGGGCTGGTTGTAATTGGCTAATTTTTTGTTGATTTTTAGGATCTAATCTTTGGGGAGTAAAAAGGGGTAGGTTGTTATTTTGGGCAAATTCTCCGACCGGAGTGGGGGTGAGAAGTTTTTTTCTTCCTGATGGCCGTGGGGCTTGGGTGACAACCAACTCGACGGTTAAGTAGGAGAGAGAAAGAAGCTTTTTTAAGATAAAAAGAGAGTCTTTTTGAGAACCAAAAAAAATTACCGAAAAGGACTTCTTATTGAGGGGCTTATTCATTGATTAGAAATTCACCTCCTGGTGAGAAATTTTTTCCAATTGGTCGTTTTTCTCCTGGAAGAATTGGCCTCCTTCTTTTTTGATTCGACCAGGGAAAAGTAAACCCTTAAGATGGTCTAGTTCGTGTTGAAAAACAATTGCTTCTAGCCCAGTTAAGGTTTGCTTAATTGTTTGGCCATTAATATTGATCCACTGAGCCTCAATATTGGCCCAGCGCTTAACGGCGCCATAGAGGTGGGGAAGAGAAAGACAGCCCTCTAGGAAAGGCTCGGGATGATAGTCTTTATGGGGGTGGTTCTCGTTTTCGGGCAGGTAAAAATATTGTTTTTCTTTCGAGTGATCAACAATGGTGGGGTTAATAAAGATTTTGGTTTTTTCCCGAGGAATTTTAGTAATAAAGACGGCTTTGTTTTGGCCGATTTGAGGAGCAGATAAGCCAATACCCTTGTTAGCCAAAGAAGAGGCTAAGTTTTTGGCTAATTCCTGAATATTTTGGTTGATGTTGGCGACTGGGCGGGAAGATTTTACTAATACTGGATTGGGGGCGATAATTATTTCCATAAAGCCATTTTATTATAGCATTTTAGCCTTGGGTTGTTTTTAGTTTTCTAGTTCTTCTAAAAGAGCTTTTGCCTCCGGGTAATTGGGATTAAGGCTGTTAATCAAAAATTTAATGATCTCTTTGGCTTTGTCGGTTTGATTGTTTTCTTGATAAAATTTTGCTAACCAGTAGTAGCCATCCTGGTAGTCAGGTTTTAGGAAAATGGTGATCTCTAGCCAGGTAATTGCTTGGTCAAGATCGTCCTGTTGATAGGCCAGGACGGCTAAGTTATAGGTGATTTTTGGATTAATTGGCGCTAGCTGATGAGCGGCCAAGAGGAGTTGATAAGCCGACTTTTGGTATTTATGGTCCAAGCCTGAAAGCAGATAATAGGTTTGTGATTGTTGACGGTAGAAATTAATTTGATAGGGGTTAGCTTTAATGGTTTTTTTGGCTAGTTCTTGAGCCAGGCTAATAAATTTAGTTTTCTCTTCTTGATTGTCTTCCTGATTGAGAGCAATCGCCAAATAGGCGCAATTAGTAGCCATTTTATTGGTATAAAAGGGTTCTTGGGGTCTTAGCCGCCGGGCTTTTTGATAGTCGAAATAGGCTCCAGAATAATTATTTTGTTGAAATTTTTTTTCACCCTGGGCAAAGTAATAATCGGCTAGCCAATATCGAAATAAGCCAAAAATAAGATTAGCCCCAATAAGAATAGTGATTATTATAAAAATTTTTTGTCGTTTCGAAAGAAAGTCGAGATTTTTTTTAGAGATTTCAGATTTATCTTTACCAAGGGTAAAGGCAAAAGCGGGGATTAAAAAAAAGAGAAGATTGACAGCAACAACAGAAAAACCAAAAAAATTAGTGATTAATATAGTCAGATATCCGGCCAAAATAGACCCTACTAAAAGAGAGTTTTGGTGATTCTTGATTAGTTTTAAGAATAAAGCCAGGGTGGCACCGATAAAGCCAAGATAAGTAATAAAACCGACTAGGCCCGTGGTAGCGAGAAAATTAAGATATTCGTTATGGGCTTTGTTATAAAGAAAATCCCATTCTGATAGTAGGTTATGACTTTGAGGTTGGTACCAATAGTAAGAGTAAGCAAAAGTTTCCGGCCCAGTACCCAAAACGGGCTGATTTTTGAAAACTTCAATAGCCCCAATCCAAACAGTTTTTCTGATATCGGCAGTAGCGCTACCTAAATCAGGATCACTACCATTTTCGGCCCATTTTGGCAAAGATTGAGGGCTAATTAAAGCAAAACGCTCAAGATGGTGATTGATTGAAGGGAATGGGGAAAGAAAGAGAAGGGTGAGGATAATAGCCAAACCACCAAATAATAAGAGGTTTTTTTTGATTCTGGCAACTTTACCTAAAAAAGAGGTGATAAGACCAAAAAGATAAACGAGCCAAAAAGCTAAAAAGCCAGACCGAGAACGAGTGAAGATTAGAGCTAAGAAAGAGATAAGAAAAATAACCAGAAAAAGAACTTGTTCCGATTTTTTTTTAGCCTTTTCAAAAAAGGCGAAATTAAGAAAAATTAGACCAGTAATCCAGGCAGCTAGCCAATTGGGCTGGCCAAGAGTGGAAAAGATTCGGGCGGGAACATCCTGAACCCAAAGGTGGTTGTCAAAACCGGTTTTTTGCAAAAGACCATAACAGGAAACAGGAATTAAAGATAGGGCAAGAATTTTAAGATAATGTTTAGTTTTTGAGGAGCTAATGTTAGCAGTGAAAGCAAAGTAAAGGAGAATGTAAACCGAAAAAGACAACAAGCCGCCATTTTGCCGAGTATAATAGCCCCAAAAGGAGGTATAGGGATCAATTGAGGTAATAGTGGCCATTGTCTGGCCAAGGAAGAAGATTAATAACGGCCAAAAGAGGGGAGTTTTTTGAAAAATTAGTTCTTTTTGACTGACCATTTTAATAATCCAAGCAACAAGAACGATTATAGTTGCCAAATAGACTAGAAACATTTTATTGAACTCAAAAAGTTCGTAATTAACAGTGGTGAAAACAAGAGGAACGAGAAAGAAGAGGCCGCTAAAAGTAATTTCAATAGTTTTTTGACAAATAAAGCTAATTTTTGAAACCCGTTTATTCATATAACTTAATAGTATAACGAAATTGCTTTTAAAATGAAGTTTTTCCCGATAGCAAAAAGGAGAAAGCGGGGGGGTTGGTGGACCCGAGGGGAATCGAACCCCTACCTTCGCTATGCCATAGCGATGTTCTACCACTAGACTACGGGCCCAAGTGTAAGCCCTATTTTATTAGACCGGCTTAATTTTAGCAAGAAGACATTTTGTGTTAAAATTAGCTTTACTGATGGGTTTGATAGGCCACCTTAGCTCAGCTGGTTAGAGCAACTGTTTTGTAAACAGTAGGTCCTCGGTTCGAATCCGAGAGGTGGCTCTTGGATTTTTTGCCGATGTGGCTCAGTGGTAGAGCACGTCTTTGGTAAAGACGGGGTCATGGGTTCGATTCCCATCGTCGGCTCCCGAGTCTAACTCGGTTAGAGTTAGAGGAGGGCCAAGTCAGACTTGGCTTCTTTTTAGTATATAGATACCCACGGGCAAAGCCCGTGGTTCTCGCGTTTCGCCCTGTTCACTCGCCTATGGGCGAGTGAGCTATTAGTATCGGTTCCATCCACGGCTACAAGCCGTGGTTTTCACCTATCTTGAAATAAAAACATAAGGATAGAGGCGGATATTTATGAGATATTATGTTTATACATTGATCAGCCTTAAGGATAGGTGTCTTTATGTAGGTTTTACTAAAAATCTTAAAGAAAGGCTGGCTTGTCATGCTAGAGGGAAGGTCAGATCTACCTCTTCCAGAAGGCCATTAAAGCTTGTTCATTATGAGTATTTTATTAATGAAAAAGATGCTCGTAACAGGGAGGTCTTTTTAAAAAGTGGATATGGAAGGGATAATTTGAAAAAGGCCCTGAAGTTAACTCTTGATGATTACGATTATAAATATAGACTTGATGATTGATAATAATTTTTTAAAAAAAGGAGGGGAATATTATGGCCAAAAAAGGAAATAGAATTTTAGTGGGATTAGTTTGTTCTGTTTGTGGTAAGAGAAATTATGTTACCGAGAAAAATAAAATTAACCTACCAGAGAAATTAACCATTAATAAGTATTGTTCCGGCTGTCGAAAGATAACTTCTCATAAGGAAACAAGCAAGCTAAAGTAAGTTTTTTAGGGCTGTCGGTTAACTGGTAAACCACGGGTCTCCAAAACCCGGACTGAGAGTTCGAGTCTCTCCAGCCCTGCTCTATTGGAAAAATTGTCCAGAGGAACTTATAGATACCACCGGCAAAGCCCGTAGTCCTTTCTGTTTCGCCCTGTTTGCTCGCCACAGGCAAGTTGATTGATATCAGTTTTATCTAGCCTATAAGCCCGTGGTTTTGGCTCTATCTTGAAATAAAAAGCTTTTGCTTTATGGGTTTTGTTGTTGGTAAAAAGACCAATCCTGACTGTTAACAACACCGTCTTTATTAAGATCAAACTCCGGATCAGAGGTACCAAATCTTTCAACAAAATCACCCAGGGTGTACTCTGTTTCTTCGTCCTCGGAGGTGGTCTGGTTGATAGTAGTGGGAGCGGGGGTGATTTCAGAACTGGCATTGTCAGGTTCGGGCACGATATTTTCCTCATCGGAGGGAGCGATGTTTTGTTGAAGAGGTGGTGCGGGAGATACGGGAACAGTTTCGACAATAGCTTTAGTAGTGAAAGAGTAGGGGGCACCATTATCATCGTAAACCTGATCGCCAACCCGGATTCTAAAATAGTAAATTGTTTCTGGTAAAAGGGGAGATAGGGTTAGATTGTGATTAGTGATTTGGCTGGTCTCTGCGCTTCGGAGCAAGAAACTACCTGGAGTAGTGCCATACTCAATTTGGCCAATAACCGGAATGGCTGTTTGCCAGACAATAGTAGCGGAATTAGCGGTAACATTAGTTACTCGGACCCCTTGTGGTTGTTGTTGACCGGCGGCTTGACCAAACAAATTTTTTACCTTATCCATTCCCAAAACTAGGCCGACAATAAGACCGACAGCCAAAACTAGAGCCACGATAACAATAATGGTTTTTTTATTTTTCATGATGAAAAATTACCTTAGGTTAAAAAATGAAAGCAAGGCCAAGAATCATAAGAATGATTCCGCCGCCAATCATGAGGGCAGTTGGTTCCAAAAACCCAGTTTGAGGTAAACTTTCAGCGCTGGCAGTTGCGGCTGGGGTCGTGGTTGCGGATTGGCCAGTGATAACATAAGAGGCGTTAACATTGCTGGCGCAAACAATGACATCAGTGTCACTGGTAGAATTAATATTGGAATCACTAGTGCTGCCTGATTGACAAACAAAACTAACTGCCGCTGTTCCTGGGGCCTTACCCTTGAAGGTTATGGTTGCTAATGTACCCGTTCCTGTTTTGGGGCTGCCGGTATCGGCGACACCGTAAATTTCTACCTTGCCCAAGGTGGTGGTTATTGTGGTGATGGTAGGAAAAAATGTTCCCTCGCTGACACTAACAACTTCTAATAGAGAAGAATCATACTGAACCACAGCATCAACACCACTTGCCTGTTGACCGCCGGTATCAACCGAAACAGTAACATTAAAATTAATACCGGCATTAACCTCTTTAACGGTAGGGGTCAGAGATAGATGGGGAGAGCTATTTTGAGCCAAGGAGGCAGAGGGGTTAATAAGTAGTAAAAAAGACAGTAAAAAAAAGGCTACTACATTATATTGATAGCTGGCAGACAAAAATTTAGCCTTCATTAAAATTCATAATATCTTAAATTTTAAGAGTCGTCAAGACAGATGTTTTTTAAGTGTTTTTAATGTTAGCATTTTGGGGATTGGTGCTATACTATTAAATAATGTGGCGGCGTTTATTTGCTAAGGTTTCTCCAGGTATTGCCATTGATTTAGGAACGGCTAACACTTTAGTTTTCCAAAGAGGGAAAGGCTTGGTTTTTAGAGAACCGTCAGTAGTGGCGCGACAAAAAAAATCTAAAAAGGTTTTGGCGGTTGGTTCCAAGGCTAAAAAAATGATTGGGAAAACCCCTGAGGCGATCGAAGCTTTCTATCCCCTTCACAATGGGGTAATTGCCGACTTTGACGCCGCTCAAGCGATATTGGCTTATTATTTAGATAAGGTAGCAGAAAAAGATTCTTTTTGGAAGAGACTTTTTCGAGAGACTGTTATTATTGGGACTCCATCGGGGTCGACAGAAGTAGAGAGGCGAGCGGTTTTCGATGCTACGATTGAGGCGGGGGCGGGAAACTGTTTTTTAGTTGAAGAACCAATGGCGGCGGCGATTGGAGCGGGATTACCGGTAGATAGCCCAAGTGGTAGCTTAGTTTGTGATATCGGCGGCGGTACGACTGAAATTGCGGTTATCTCTTTGGGAGGGATAGTCTTGAATCGATCGCTAAAGCTGGCCGGTCATAAAATGGATGAGGCGATTATTAATTTTTTAAGATTAAAATATTCTCTTTTAATTGGTCCTTCGACGGCAGAGGAGATTAAAATTGAGGTTGGTAGCGCTTTACCTGAAAAAAAAGAGTCAGAGGTCATTGTTCGAGGTCGAGGCTTAGAAAAAGGCTTACCAATCACAGTCAAAGTTTCCGCCTCAGAAATTAGAGAAGCGATTGCCCCAATTTTAAATCAAATTATTGGCACAGTTAATGAAATGATAGAAGAGGCTCCACCAGAATTAGTTAACGATTTTCTTGAGAAAGGGATAACCTTATGCGGCGGCGGGGCTAGCCTACCCGGTATTGATCGTCTATTTTCTCAAGAAACTAAAATGCCGGTTTTTATTGCTGAAGACCCTCAAGCGGCAGTAGTTTTGGGTTGCGGCAAATTACTGGAGGACATTGATCTTCGCGATCGGGTTAAAATTATCGGTATTAATTAGTTTGTTTTTGGGGTGTCAGTTTGGAAAAATTTTAACAAAAAAAGCTTTGGAGGCTATGTTTTTTTAGCCGTAATAATATTCTTATTGGACTACTGGTCATTATTTGCTCCCCTAAAGAATATTTTTAATTGGCCGTTCCGGTCCCTAAAAGAGCCTGTTTATCGTTTAAATAACGGTTGGCAACATTTTTTTTCTTTCGGTAGAACGATTTCCTTGGAAAAGGAAAATCGAGAGCTTGAGGGGGAATTGGTAAGATTAACAGGGGAAATTGCCTTATTACAATATCTTCATGATGAAAATCAGAATTTAAAAAAATTAATCGAATTTTATCCTAAAGATTACCATTTTTTGCCAGCAAAAATAATTAGCCGATCAGGCGATTATCTTATTATTAATCAAGGGGAGAGAGCTGGTGTTTTGGTTGATCAGCTGGTTGTTAGTAATCAGCATCTGGTCGGTCGAATTACCGAGGTCTATGATTATGAAGCCAAGCTGGTTAAATTAGGAAGCTCGTCATTGGAGCTACCGGTTTTAATTTTTGCTAATCGACCTGATTGTTTTAATGATTCGCTTGTTTGTCAAAGAGGAAAGGGAATAATGACTGGGGGAACGATTAAAGAGATATTAAGAGAAGAAGAGGTGGCAGAAGGCGATTTAGTTGTTTTGCTTAATGATCCGGCTGGTATTTTAATTGGCAAAGTAGCACAAATCTGGGAAAGTCAAGATAAATTATTTAAACAGGCCCGAATAGAGAAATTGATTGATCTTGATCGACTAACAGAGGTTTTTTTGATTGTTAAATAATTAATGATAAAAAGTAGTTTTACTTGGCCGGTTTTAGTGCTAGTTTTGTTTCTGACGGCTTTTTTAGAGGCGGTGCTAATTCCTTTTCCGGTAACGTTAATATTAATTATTATTTTGACTTTTTATTATGGAGAAAAAGTTTTTGTTTGGGCGTTTTGGGTTGGTTTATGGCAAGATTTACTGTCTTGGCGTCATCTTGGCTCTTGGTCGATAGTTTTTTTAATTACCGCCTATCTCGTTAATTATTTAAAATGCCGAATTTTCGGTCTTGATCAGGAGAAGTTGAGTTTACCAGATTAGTATGATCAAGATTTATCGCCTGATCTTATCAATTTGTTTTTTCTTTTTGCTGTTTCGCCTGGGTCAATTAACAATTATTCAGGGTAAAGATTTTCGGAGCCAAGCAGAGCAAAACAGAATTATTAAAGAAAAATTAGCCGCTGCTCGAGGAACGGTTTTTGATCGTGATGGCAAGATACTGGCAACCGACGTTCCTTATTGTCTTTATCAGGGGAAAGAGCAGGACCGAGAGGAGTGTTTAAGATTAAAATCCTCCGGAGAAGAGGTGGAACAATTATTTCGACGCTATTACCCCTTGGGTCAGGCGGCCGGTCATATTAGTGGTTATTTGGGTCAGGCAAATCAAGAAGAAGTTGCCTCTGGTCAATATCAATCGGGTCAGCTGGTGGGCCGGGGAGGTATAGAAGAGTATTATCAGTCGGTGCTGGCGGGTCGGGATGGTTATCGCCTTATCGAGGTGGATACTAAAGGTGAGAAAATTCGTGAGGTTGGCGAAGTGGCCGGCAAAGAAGGTAAAAGCATTACTCTTTTTATTGATAGCCAAATTCAAAAAAAAGCCTTTAATCTTTTGTCTGATAGGCTGGGAGCGGTAGTGGTAAGCAACCCCCAAAATGGGGAAATTATCGCCCTGGTTTCTTCTCCGAGCTTTGATCCTAATTTGTTTGCCTCCAGCGATAATGATTACCAAATAGCATCTTTATTGGCTGATGAAAACCAACCCTTTTTAAATAGAGCTGTGTCGGCTCGGTTCCCACCAGGGTCGATTTTTAAGCTTGTTTCTGGATTGGCTGGCCTGGAAGAGGGAGTAATTGGCCCCGAGACTAAAATAGAAGACACCGGTTTTATCGAGATTAATAATTACCGTTATGCTAATTGGTATTATACCCAGTATGGCAAGAAAGATCAGAACGTTAATATTATTGAGGCGATTAAGCGCTCGAATGATATTTTTTTCTACCGCCTTGGGGAAAAACTGGGTCCAGAAAAAATGGCTAATTGGTCGGAGAAACTTTTTCTAAACGATCTTTCCGGTATTGATTTACCGGCCGAAGCCCGGGGGTTTGTCCCTAGCCCCGAATGGAAAGAAGAAGTCATCGGCGAGCCGTGGTTTTTGGGTAACAGCTTTCACTTTGCTATTGGTCAAGGCGATTTAGCAATTACGCCATTAATGGCTAACGTGATGACTAATTTTTTTGCTAACGGTGGTTATTTTTGTCAGCCCCGATTGGCCGATAGCGGCCCAATTAATTGCCGAGAAATTACAGTTGATGATCAAAATTTGAGCCTGATCTTTTCTGGTATGGTAGAGGCTTGTCGTCCTGGAGGAACAGCCTCAGTTTTTTTTGATTTTGAAATTGATGGTCAAATTGGTCAGGTCGCCTGTAAAACGGGTACGGCAGAATTCGATCTTGAAAATAAAAGAACTCATGCTTGGTTTACCGCTTTTGCCCCCCTTGATAAGCCAGTAGTTTCGGTAACCGTTTTTTTGCAATCCGGTGGAGGCGGAGCCAGAGAAGCGGCCCCAATTGCCAAAGAAATTTTGGAAGAGTTTTTTACCAATTGATAACAACAGAACAAAAATTAGCCGATCAAGAAAGACCGTTTTGGTTGGCATTTACTTATTTAAATAACGTTGGTCCGGGCCGGTTTAGGCGAATCCTTAAGGTTTTTGGTTCTGCCCAAGAAGCCTGGCAGGCTTCGAGACAAAAATGGCAAAGCTTGGGCTGGAACCAAAAAATTATTAATGACTTTTTCTCTTTGAGAACAAGAATTAATCCCCAAGAACATCTACGGGGATTGTTGAGTGATTATCAACCATTAATTTGGCCGATTACCAAGCTTGATGCTTACTATCCGGAAAAACTATTGTCGATCGACGATGGTCCACCGGTTCTCTTTGCTCGGGGCAAGCTGGTTAACGGTGTTGTCCGGGGGGATTTTAATTCTTGGCAGTCTTTTTGGTCATCTCCGGTTTTGGCAATGGTAGGAACAAGGGGGCCAAGCGCTTATGGGCGACAAGTGGCTACTCGCCTAGGTGGTGAGTTGGCCCGCCAGGGTTTGATTATTGTTTCTGGTTTGGCTAGGGGAATTGATTCTTTGGCTCATCGATCAGCTCTTGAGGCTGGGGGCAAAACGGTGGCTGTTTTAGGTAGTGGAGTAGATGTTGTTTATCCGAGCCAAAATTATCGTTTGTATCAGGATATTTTGGCCCGGGGACTAGTTTTATCTGAGTTGCCTCCGGAAACAAAGCCTTTGCCCGGTTATTTTCCCGCTCGCAATAGAATTATTGCCGGTTTATCATCGGCGGTGCTGATAATTGAAGGAGGGGTGAAATCAGGATCTTTAATCACGGCTTCATTAGCGGCTCATCAAGGTCGAGACGTTTTAGCTGTTCCTGGCAATATTACCAGTCATTTATCCTTAGGAACAAATTACTTGCTTAAAAATGGCGCTAAAGTAGTCACCGAAGCTAATGATGTTCTAGAAGAATTTAATCTAAAATTGGCAAACAATGATAATGTAGTCAGTCTTGATGATGATGAGAAAGTGGTTCTGGCGCTTTTGGGAAAGCAAAATTTAACTGTCGATGAAATCAGCCTAAAGTTAAATTTTGAGGCTAGTAAAGTAAGCATAATTTTAACAAAACTGGAGATTAGGGGGTTGGCGGCTAATTTAGGTTTGGGAGAGTGGGGGAGAAGATAGAAAGAATTTCTAATTCTTAATTTCTAACTTCTAAATATCGGTCCAATAAGACCTATCAGACCAATATTAATTTTTTTCTCTTGGCAAAAAGAAGTCTTTCTGCTACCCTATATATTTAGTGAAATTAATTATTGTTGAGTCGCCGACTAAAGCTCGGACCCTAGAGCGTTTCTTAGGTAAGGATTATCAGGTGTTGGCAACCATGGGCCATATTAGGGACTTGCCTAAAAGCAAATTGGGGATTGATGTTGATAATAATTTCGAACCGCAATACGAACTCGTTCCCGGTCAGAAAAAAACAGTTGTTGAAATTAAAAAGGCTGTTAGTAAGGCAAAATTCGTTTATTTGGCCACTGACCCGGACCGAGAGGGAGAAGCAATCGCTTATCATGTTTTGGTAAGCATTAACGATGGTCGTTCTGGGGTAAGCCAAACGAATATTAATAGGATCACTTTTCACGAAATTACTAAGTCGGCAATTTTAGCGGCTCTAGAAAAATCTGGTCGTCTCGATCAGGATTTAGTTGATGCTCAGACGGCTCGTCGCGTTTTAGATCGTCTAGTCGGTTATAAATTATCGCCGATTCTTTGGAAAAAGATCCGTCGTGGTTTATCAGCTGGTCGAGTCCAATCGGTGGCAGTTCGTTTAGTTGTTGAAAGAGAAAGAGAAATTGAGCGATTCTCTAGTCAGCCATATTGGCGAATTGAAGGGGAATTTGCCAGGGGCGACGAAAACTTCAGGGCGGAACTAATCAGCAAAAAGGGAAAAAAATACCAAACTCGAGAAAAGATAGCTCTTTTTGCCGGTGATTACACCTCAACTAAAACCACTATTGCAAGCGCCGATCAGGCCCAAAAAATTATTAATGATTTAAAACCGCCATTTCGGGTTGGCCAGGTTGATAAAAAAACCAGTCGTCGTCATCCATACCCGCCTCTTACTACCTCGACAATGCAGCAAACAGCCTATCGATTGTTAGGTTTTTCTTCCCAAAGAACCATGAGAGCGGCGCAAAAACTTTATGAGGAAGGCTTGATTACTTATCACCGAACGGATTCTACTTCTCTGGCTAAAGAAGCAATCGCTATGGCCAGGCAAGTAATTGCCCAAAAATTTGGTCAAGAGTTTGTTCCCGATAAAGCTAATTTTTATAAAACTAAAACTAGAGTCGCTCAAGAGGCCCATGAGGCGATTAGGCCAACCGATTTTAGGAAGTCAGAAGTAAATGTTGCCCAAGACGCTAACCGTCTTTACCGGTTGATTTGGCAAAGAGCCTTATCTAGTCAGGCAGCTGATGCCCAAACAGAAACAATTACGGCCAAAATTAATTCCGGCGACTATCAGTTTGTCGCTCGAGGGAGAAGGCTAATCTTTCCCGGTTTTACTAAAATTTTGAAAATGAGTCATGATGATGAAAGATTACCCAATCTTTCATCTGGTGACACCCTAGAATTAGTAAAATTTCTTTCCGATAAGCTCGAAACTGTACCGCCACCTCGCTATTCAGAGGCCAGCCTAATTGCTGTTTTGGAAAAAGAAGGGATTGGCCGGCCGTCAACTTATGCGCCAATTATTTCCACAATCCAAGGACGAAACTATGTTCAGAAAAAGGAGGGACGGTTTGTCCCGACTATTTTAGGCCAAGTTACTAATGATTTTTTAGCCAAATATTTTCCTGAAATCATGGACTTGCCCTTCACGGCTAAAATGGAAGAGGATTTAGATAAAGTGGCCAATGGAAAAGAAGAGTGGCACAAGATAATTAGTAATTTTTATCAGCCTTTTATTGATCAGGTTGATAAGGTTGAGGAAAAGGCTAAAAGGGTAAAAATACCAGTTGAGAAAACCGGCCAAAAATGTCCCGAATGTAAGACGGGAGAGCTGGTTATTAGAACTGGCCGGTTTGGTAAATTTTTATCTTGTTCTCGCTTTCCTGATTGCAAATATACCGCCAACTATGTCGAGAAAATTGAGGGTGTGTCTTGTCCCGATTGCGGCGGCGAAGTGGTAATTCGAAGAACCAAAAAGGGGAAACATTTTTATGGCTGTAGTAATTACCCTAAATGTAAATGGGCCTCATGGCGGAAACCAAGCAAGAACTGACAATTGTGTTATGAAACCTTCAAGAAAAATTGGCTTTAATACGGCAAAATATCTAACAGTTCAGAAACAGGCGATTGAAGATCGGTTAGCCCAATTTTCCGGTAAGCTCTATTTGGAATTTGGTGGTAAATTGTTGGACGATTTTCATGCTTCCCGAACCTTACCCGGGTATCATCCCAACATGAAAGCAATGCTTTTGAAAAGTTTAGGTAAAGATTTGGGGATATTATATTGTGTTTCAGCTAAGCAATTGGAGCAGGGTAAGCTTCGCGGCGACTGGGACATGAGTTACGATTTAGCGACAATTAAAACACTACAAGATTTGGCTGATTTTGGTTTGCCGGTTTTGGGGGTGGTGATTAATCGTTTTGCTCAAGAAGAAAGAGCCAAAACCCTGGAAAAAAGATTAACAAGAATGGGGGTTAAAGTTTTTAAACGTTACGAGATTGAGGAATACCCCAAGAGAGTGGAAAGGATTTTGAGTGACCGCGGTTATGGCCGTGATGACTATATCAAGACTAAAAAACCCCTGGTGGTGGTTTGGGGAGCGGGGGGCGGCTCAGGTAAATTATCCACCTGTTTGGGTCAATTATATCAGGATGCCAAGAGGGGATTAACATCCGGTTATGCCAAATTTGAAACTTTTCCAGTTTGGAACCTGCCGATTAATCATCCGGTTAATGTTGCCTATGAGGCGGCCACGGCGGATTTAGGCGATTTTAATTTAATTGACTCTTTTCATTTTCAGGCTTATCAAGAAGAGGCGGTTAATTATAATCGTGATATTGAGGCTTTTCCTATTATTAAGACGATTCTTGATAGAATTTGGGGCCAAAAAGACCCTTCCTGTCGTTATCAATCGCCAACCGATATGGGTTTTAATGTTTTGGCAGAGGGGATTGTTGACGAGAAGGTTGTTGGTGAGGCGGCTAAGAAAGAAGTGGTTTTTTATTTGTTTCGCTATCGGCAGGAATATCAAGAAGGTTTGATAGATCAAAAAGTTTTGAATAAAATGACTTTCTTGCTGGATAAATTAGGAATAGATGAAGAATATTTGGCAACAGTTCCGGCGGCTCGGAAAGCAGAAAAAGCGGCCAAGGATAAACCCGGGAAAGGGGAAAATGGTGTTTTTTGTGGTGCGGCCATAGAATTATCCAATGGTAGGGTTATTATCGGTAAAAACTCTCCGCTTCTTCATGCCGAAACAGCGGCAGTTTTAAATGCGATTAAGTTTTTGGCCGATATTCCAGATGACTTGGATTTAATTTCTGAGCCGGTTATTAAACAAATAAGTCGTTTTAAAAAACAAATTGGGGAAAAATCGCAGAGCCTTAATTGTTCTGAGGCGATATTAGCCTTAAACGTTTCGGCCCAAACTAATACCCTAGCTAAAAAGGCTCAGGATTTTTTACCAGACTTGAGGGGTTGTTTTATGCACACTACCCATGAATTGTCTTGGTCGGATAAGGATATTTTTAAAAAATTGGGGATTTGGGTTTCTACTGATAGCAAAACAGCTAAAATAAGAAATACTTAATTAATAGAGTATACTAAAAAAGGTTGATGAAAAAAAATAACCACCGGCCAGAATGGGATGACTACTTCATGCAGTTGGCTCAATTAGTGGCTACTAGGAGTACTTGCATTAGGGAGGGGCGAAAGGTTGGTGCGGTTTTAGTCAGAGACAAGCATATTTTAACGACCGGGTTTAATGGGGCCCCGGCAGGAATGGCCCATTGCGGTGAAATTGGCTGTATTCGTGATCAACTTAACATTCCTTCTGGTACTCGCCATGAGATTTGTCGGGCGGTTCATGCGGAGCAGAATGCTATTATTCAATGTGCCCTCCATGAGGTTTCTTCGAAAAATAGTACGATATATGTTACCCACCAGCCCTGTACGATTTGTACTAAAATTTTAATTAATGCTCAAGTTAAAAGAATTGTTTATCAAGAGCCGTACCCGGATGATTTTGCCCAAAAAATGATTGATGAGGCGGGTATTAAATTAGAACAATGGTCATCACCCCAAAAAGCAAAATAGTTATCGGCCTAGTTAGTCCGATTGGTGCCGGTAAAGGGACGGTAATTGCCTTTTTGCAAAAAAGAGGTTTTTTTTGTTTGTCTTTATCGGATCGAATCCGAGAGGAAATTACTGCTCGTGGTCAGGAGATAACCAGAGAAAGACTGTTAGCCGTTGCCGACCAATTAAGGCAAGATTATGGCTCTGAAGTATTGGCCTGGCGGACCTGGCAAATAGCTCAAAAGCAAAAAAACCCTAAAATTGCCATTGATTCGATTCGAGGTCTTGCCGAGGTTAATTTTTTTAAAAATCAACCCGGCTTTTATTTAATTGGCCTTAGAGCCCCTCAAAAACAACGCTTTCTTTGGGCCAGGAAGCGAGCCCGAGAGGGTGAACCGTTAACTTGGGAAGAATTTGTCCAGACCGATAAACGAGATTTTTTCAGCGGCGATGGCCAGATGGGGCGCAACATTCCCGCTTGTTTAGAGAGGGCCGATTTTCTAATTGACAATAATGGCACCATTAAACAACTAGAGAACAAAGTGGTTGGGGTTTTGGAAGAAATTTTTACTAATGGCTAAAGAAGTAAAGTTAAGGGTGAGATTAATCGCCCAGACTCAAGAAGCCGAGGCAACAGTGGCCGCGGCTATTCGTCAGTGTTATTCCCCCATAGGAGCCGACCAATTGGTTAAAAAAACCGGTCGAAAGACTCAAAAAAGATTAATTAGCCTGGTGACAGCTTCAGGCCACACTTCAACGATTGAGCACGCCTCTTTCACTTTTGCCATTGAAGGAATTTCTCGAGCTTGTTCTCATCAGCTGGTTCGTCACCGAATTGCCTCTTTTTCCCAACAATCTCAACGCTACGTGGATTTGTCTAAAGAAGAAATAGCCTATATTATTCCACCCGAAATATCTTATAGTAAGAAAAAAAGAGAGAAATTTCACCAAGCGATGGAAGAAATAGAAAATACTTATCGAGATTTGATTAGGGCTGGCGTTGCTCCGGAGGATGCCAGATTTGTTCTGCCTAATGCCTGTGAAACAAAAATTGTTGTTACCATGAATGCTCGATCACTGGCTAATTTTTTTCGTCTTCGGACTTGCGCGCGGGCTCAATGGGAAATTAGGGCGTTGGCAAAAAAGATGATGAGTCTTGTTAAAGAAGCGGCTCCGCTATTATTTGCTAATGTTGGTCCTAGTTGTCAAACCGAAAAGATTTGCTGGGAAGGTCATCTCTCCTGTGGTTTATGGAAAACTATCCCCGGAGCAACCCTAAAAGAAAGGTAATGAAAAAATCAATGAACGAAAGTAAAGGAAAATTTGTCGTTATTGAAGGTTTAGATTTGTCTGGCAAATCAACTCAGGTGAAATTGTTGGCAAAAGCTCTTCAGGAAAGAGGAGTAGATGTTCTCTCGACCCGAGAACATACCCGGGATGGCTTAGTTGGCCAATTAATTGAGAAAGTGGTTAATCGTCAGGGAAAATTGCCGCCAATCGCTCTGCAATTGTTATTTGTTGCCGATCGCTTAGATCATTTGGAGAAAGTGGTTTGGCCAGCAATCAAAATGGGCAAAGTAGTTATTTGTGATCGCTATTATTGGAGCACGGTAGCTTATGGTTCTTTTGCTGCCGATCGCAATTGGCTAGTTGAAATCCATAAATATTGTCTTGAGCCAGATTTAACCATTTATTTAGATATTGATCCTCAAAAAGCGATTCAGAGATTATCAATTCGAGGAGAGAAGGCAACTATTTTTGAAAAGCAAGATAAAATGAGGAAACAAGCTGATACCTATTATTGGTTATTAGCAAATAATCAGGCAAAAAGTGTTCGGGTTACTGCCGATCAAGCACCGGAAGCAGTTTTAAGCGATATAATAGAAGCATTAGAGAATAAAAAAATATTTAGTGGATAAAGAAATTTTTGATTTAATTAAACAAGAGGTTCTTCGTCAGCAAGAAACGCTGATGATGATTCCCTCTGAAAACTATGCCTCAGGGGCAGTTTTAAAAGCTTTGGGGTCGGTTTTCCAAAATAAATATGCCGAGGGTTATCCGGGGCGGCGTTATTATCAGGGTCAAGAATTTGTTGATAAAGTCGAAAACTTAGCTATTGATCGAGCCAAGAAACTATTTGGTGTTCCCCAGGTTAATGTCCAGCCTTATTCCGGTTCACCGGCCAATGCGGCGGTTTATTTTGCCCTGCTTGAGCCGGGAGACAAAATTATGGGGCCCGATCTACCTTCTGGCGGCCACTTAACTCATGGTCATCCCAAGATTACCTTTTCGGGCAAGTATTTTAATAGTGTTCAGTATCAAGTTGATAAAAATGGTTTTTTTGATTATGAAAAAATCGCCCAACTGGCTCTAAAAGAGCGGCCAAAGATTATTATTGCCGGGACAACCTCTTATTCTCGAACTCTTGATTTTGCTCGCTTTGGTCAAATTGCTGATAAAGTTGGCGCTTATTTGATGGCCGATATTGCTCATATTGTGGCCCTAGTAATTGCCGGGGTTCATCCTTCGCCGGTGCCTTGGGCCGATGTTGTTACCACCACCACTCATAAGTCGTTGCGCGGCCCGCGAGGAGCAATGATTTTAATTACCAAAAAGGGTCTGATAAAAGACAAGGGTTTGGCCAAGAAAATTGACCGAGCGGTTTTTCCTGGTCTCCAGGGTGGGCCTCACGAGAACAATATTGCCGCCATGGCCATTGCCTTAGAAGAAGCCGGTAGGGAAGACTTTAGGCAATATGGCCAACAAATTGTCAAAAATGCTAGCCGATTAGCTCAAGAGCTGGCCAATCTTGGTTTTGATTTGGTTTCTGAGGGAACCGATAACCACCTAATGGTGATTGACTTGAGAAATAAAAATATTGACGGTAAGAAGGCCGCCCTTCTTTTAGAAGAGGCCGGTATTATTGTTAATGCCAACAGCATTCCTTATGATCCTCGGCCGCCGCTTTCTCCATCGGGAATTAGATTAGGAACACCGGCGCTAACAACAAGAGGTATGAAAGAAGAGCAAATGACTCTAATCGCTCAATGGTTTGACCTGATCATTAACGCTCAGGTCAAACCGGTCAAGATGAAGCAAAGGGTTAAAGAATTGGCCGACAAATTTCCCGCCCCAGGATTAGACTAAATGTCTGATCATGCTAAAATAGCTTGATATGGTAACAGTTTTTTCTGGGAAAGATTTTGCCGAAAAGTTGGAACAAAAAGTAGCCAGAAGCTTTTCTCTCTTGTCGCCAGAACTCCAAAAGTTAACCTTAGTTGATATTTTGGTGGGCAATGATCGGGCGGCCCAAATTTATCTTAATTTGAAGCGGCTGGCGGCCAAGAGGGTCGGAATTAGTTTTGGGCCAATTAGATTATTGAAAGCCGTCAGCGAAAACGACTTATTGGATCTGATTGAAAAGTTAAATCGGAGCCGGCGAGTAGGAGGAATAATGTTTCAATTACCTTTACCAAAAAAATTTAGAATTGCCCAACAGAGGATAATTGACGAGATTGCTTTTGATAAGGATGTCGATTGCTTAACTAGTCGGAGATTAGCTCAGGTGATATCAGGGAAAAGCTCTTTTTTGCCGGCAACAGTTGAAGCAGTAATGGCAATACTGGAACAGGCAGGGGTAGGCAAGTCCAATTTGTCAGGAAAAAAAGTGGTGGTGGTGGGCCGGTCTAATGTTGTTGGCCGGCCCTTAGCGGCTCTTCTTGGTAAATATGGCGCTTTAGTGACCACTTGTCACCGCCAGACTAAATTATTGTCGAATTATACTCAGTCGGCAGAAATTATAATTTCTGCCACCGGTCAGCCCAATTTGATTAAAAAGGCGATGGTTTCTTCAGAGCAGATAATTATTGATGTCGGTTCTCCAGAAGGCGATGTTGACTTCCTTGAGGTTAAGGATAAAGCTCGTTTTATTACTCCGGTGCCGGGGGGAGTAGGGCCGGTGACGGTTGCTTGCTTATTGGCTAACTTTATTCGCCTTGTTAGTAAAGAAGGGAAGCAATGGGAGCGAAAAAAAATTGCTTTTTGTTAACTTTCAGGTTACAATGTACCAGGACATAAATCAGATCACACACATTCGAGCTGATCTCCTGGCTTAAAAAAGCGGATCGAATGGCGGTTTAAAAGGAGACTAATATGGCAAATAGCAAAGCAAGCAAAAAAACCACTAAAAAACAGGGAAAAAAAGTGGCGGTTAGGAAAACAACTTCCAAGGTAGTCAACAAGACTGCCAAGAAAGAAACTTCTTCTGGGATGGCAACTATTAGCCCGAAAGTAATTAATAATAGTGACATTTCTTTGGAGGGCCTACTCCGAGCCGGTTGTCATTTTGGTCACTCGGTTTCTAAAGTTAATCCCCGGATGCAGGAATATATTTTTACTGCCCGAGAAGGAACCCACATTTTTGATTTAATTAAAACTAAAGCCCAACTAGAAGAGGCTATTGATTATTTGGTTGACTCTGTTAAGAATGGGGGGAAAATAATCTTTTTGGGAACCAAAAGGCAAGCAACGGAGGCAATCAAAAAAGCGGCCCAGGAAACAGGCATGTTTTATGTTAACTCTCGCTGGATTGGCGGCTTATTAACTAACTGGCTGGAAGTAAAGAAAAATCTAGATCGCTTAGAAGAGCTTAATAAAAAATTGTTAGAAAAAAACCCCAACTTAACTAAATATGAAATTAGTGTTTTAAGGAGAGAACAACGCCGTCTTCAGGATTTTTATGGTGGTCTTGTTGGCCTTGAGGAATTACCCCAAAACTTGTTTATTGTTGATCCCAAGAAAGAGCAAACGGCGGTTAGAGAGGCCAAAAGAATGGGCATTGGCGTGGTGGCGATTGTTGACACTAACACTGATCCGACCAATATCAACCAGGTAATTCCGGCCAATGATGACGCTCAAGCCAGCGTCGAATACATTCTTGATCAAATTGTCAAAGCCTTAAAGAAAGTCAAGCATGACTAATAATAGTGCTTTAGCCTCCATATCGGTAGTTAAAAAATTAAGAGAACAAACCGGGGCGGGAGTGATGGCTTGTCGCCAAGCTTTGGAAAAAGCTCAGGGAGATTTTGACCAGGCTCTTAAAGAATTAAAAAAGGGCAATCGAGAAATCGCGGCTAAAAGGGCCGATCGGGAAACTAATCAGGGCAAGGTTTTTGCCTATGTTCATAGTAATGGCAAGATGGGCGCCCTAGTAGCCCTTTCCTGCGAGACTGATTTTGTCGCCCGGACCCAGGATTTTAGCGATTTGGGCAAAGAACTGGCAATGCAGGTGGTTGCCATGGATCCGGCCAACAGTAAAGAACTGCTGGCCCAAAACTATATTCGCGATCCTAAAATTCTAGTTAAAGACTTACTTGCCAAAATGATTGCCAAAACCGGAGAGAACATTCAAGTTAAAAACATTTATCGGTTAGAAATTTAGTTTTATTTTTTTAAAAAAAGTTAATGCTAGAGGAAACAAAGACCAAAATGGCTCAAGCCCTGGACCTATTAAGAGAAGATGTTGCCTCAATGAGAACCTCCAGAGCCAACCCGGCCCTAATAGAAAATATTGGCATTTTGGCCTATGAGGGGGCAGAAGAATTAAAAATTAAAGAATTAGCCTCAATTAGCGTCGAGGGGGCTAATTGTTTAGTGATTCAACCCTGGGATCCCAAGGTGGCTAAAAATATTGCTCAAGCCTTAGAGGCGTCGGAATTAGGTTTATCAGTGACAGTGGGTAAAGATGCGGTTAGGGCAACTCTTCCCTCTTTGTCGGCTCAGAGAAGGGAAGAATATATCCGACTTCTGAAAAAAAAGCTAGAAGCGGCCCGGGTAATGATCAGACAAATCAGAGCCGAAGAAAGAAGCCGAATTTTAGACCAAAAAGAAACGGGAGCAATTAGCCAGGATGACGCCTTTCGCCAGGAAGAAAAACTTCAAGAGTTAACCGATAGTCAAATTGAAGAAATTGACCGGTTAGGAGATAAGAAAATTACTGAGCTGGAATCATTATAATTTCACTCCGGATATTTTTTTTAAATCGTCGTTTAGGGTTTTTGGTTTTTTTACTATAAAGAGCAGTTCTTTTTATGACCGTCTTATATTTTTTTCTTATTTTATCTTTATTAATACTGGTTCACGAGGGGGGACATTTTTTATTAGCCAAAAGAGCCGGAATAAAAATAGAGGAGTTTGGTTTGGGTATTCCACCAAGAATCTGGGGGAAGAAAATTGGCGAAACAATTTACTCTATTAATTTGTTTCCTTTTGGCGGCTTTGTCCGTCTTTTAGGGGAAGACGGCCAAGCCAATAAGAAACAGAAGCGGTCTTTTGCCAGTCAAAGAAGGGGCACGAGGATAAAAATTTTATTGGCAGGAGTAGCGATGAACTTGTTTTTGGGGATTGGCTTGTTTTGTTTGGTTTATTCCTTTTTGGGAATTCCCGAAGAAACGGATCAGGTTAGAATTGTTGCGGTGATGCCCGATTCGCCTGCCCAAGAAGCTGGTTTAGAAGAGGAAGATGTTATTATTTTAGCCAACGGTCAAGAAATTAACAACACCGAAGAGTTTATTAATCTTGTTAACAACGCCGAAGAAAAAATTACTTTAGGTCTTCAAAGGGAAAATAACCCCTGTCTTAATCAAGAAAAAACTGGCTATCAAGAGGGAAATTTTTGGTTTTGTCAAGACGGCCAATTAATGGTTCAAATGTCGGTTAGAAAAAACCCTCCTCCAGGAGAAGGGGCGACAGGAGTGATTATTTCTCAAACCCAAAATCGCTTTTACCCCTTTTACAAAATGATCCCCAAAGCTATTTATAGCGGTTTTAGAGAGGCTCTTTTTTGGATAGAGCAGATGGTCTTGGCTTTGGGTCAAATATTGGTCAAGCTAATTTCCGGTCAGGGAATTCCAACTGAAATTGCTGGACCGATTGGTATTTATCAGGCCACTGGAGAAGTATCTCGATCTGGGCCTTGGGCCCTGGTTCATTTTACCGGGATATTATCGATCAATTTGGCTATTTTCAACCTGATTCCCTTTCCGACCCTAGATGGTGGACGGGTGGCTTTTATTTTGGCCGAAAACATTATCGGTCAAAAAAAACGAGCCAAGATTGAGGGTTATGCTAATCAAATTGGTTTAATTCTTTTAATTGGTTTGTTAGTCTTAGTTACGGTTAATGATTTAAGGCGAATCTTTTGATTAATCTGCTTCTGGGGTAATTTTTGAGGATTGCGGCTGAAGCTGTCTTGGGGGGGGCAAGTTTATTGTCAAGACTCTTCCTTTAAAGTATAATCTTAGAAAGTGAAGAGGCAAACTTTTGGCCTTTTTAGCATTAGTTAATTTTTAATTTAAAATGATTGAAGGAGGTGTTCACTCTAATATAGTAAACATATGGCAGTGGTTGTTAAACAAAAACCGGGAGAATCTAGCGATCAGCTTATTTCCTCCTTTCGGAGGAAAACAGCTGATATTGTTATTAATGTAAAAAAACGAGCCCGCTACACTAAACCATCTCAGCAAAAGCGAGAAGAAAAGAAACAAAAGGAAAGGGAGGCGAGAATAAGACGATGACCTCAAAGCAAGATTTAACTTGGCTTCTTAAAGGGGCGATGGCGGAGCAGGATAAATTGCGGGTTTCAGTTTTGCGCCTATTACTGTCGGCAATTCACAATCAGGAGATCGAAGCAAAACGGGAATTAACAAAGGAAGAAATTGACCTAGTAATTAAAAAGGAGGCCAAAAACCGTCGAGAATCAATTGATTCTTATCGTCAGGCCGGTCGAAAAGATTTACAAGAGCAGGAGGAGGCAGAGTTAGCAATTTTAGCTGATTTTCTTCCCCAGTCAATCTCAGAGGAAAAAATTCGTCAGTTGGTTCAAGAGGTTATTGAAGAAAAAGGGTTTTTAAAATTAGCCGATTTTGGCCCTCTGATGGGCCAGGTAATGGGCCGGATTGGCAGTGAAGCCGACGGTTCCACGGTCGCCAGGGTAGTCAAAGAAGAGCTTAATAAAAAGATAAAAAGCTAATTTTTATTAAAACTGATGGTAATAATTGATATCAAAGCTAATGCTGGTTATCGGGCAAACCGTCAAATCTTAAGAAAGAGAATTAACCAATACTTGTTTGAGTTTGGGTTAGGTGATGTTGAATTAAGTTTAGCTTTGGTTGGTAAGCGGAAAATGCGTCAGCTTAATCAGACTTATCGTAACCTAGATGGGATTTCAGATGTTTTAGCCTTTCCTCAAAATGAAGGTCGAACTCCAGAAGGAAGATTGATTTTGGGCGATATTGTTATTTGCTATCCCTGCGCCCAAGAAGAAGCAATTGCCTATCAGGAGGAAATTGATGAGACAATTTGGGATTTTGTTGAGCACGGTTTGGGTCGACTGGTGGGAGAAG
>CAZUWK010000003.1:29395-34722 GCA_964624185.1 uncultured Gammaproteobacteria bacterium
ATGGCTTTTTATTTAAAATATCGTCCCAAGAAGGTTGCCGAAATTGATTTGACCGAAGCCAGGGAAGCTCTGGGCCGAATCTTGTCATCAAGCTCATTTCCTCACGCTCTGCTATTGGCTGGTCCTCGGGGAATTGGTAAAACGTCCGTGGCCAGGATTATTGCCAAAAGCCTAAATTGTGAAAATAAAAAATCTGGTCAGATTGATCCTTGTAATCGCTGTTCGGCCTGTTTAGCTATTGATGGGGGAGCCTTTTTAGATGTTTTGGAAATTGATGCCGCCTCCAATCGGGGCATTGACGATATTCGTCAATTAAAAGAGGGGGTCGGGTTGGCCCCGGTTAAGGGCAAGACCAAAATTTACATTATTGACGAAGTCCATATGTTAACTAATGAAGCCTTTAATGCTCTCCTTAAAACATTAGAAGAGCCGCCTTCTGGAGTGGTGTTTATATTGTGTACTACCAACCCAGAGAAAATTCCCCAAACGGTTTTATCCCGTTGTTTAAGGATTAATTTTCACAAGGCCAGTGAACAGGAGGTTTTGCGGGCCTTGAAAAGAGTGGTCGAAAAAGAGAGTCTGAGACTAGAAAGCGATCAAGTTTTAAAAATTATTGCCCAAAACGTTGACGGTAGTTTTCGTGATGGTCAAAAAATCTTAGAAGAGTTATCATTTGCCAAGGAAACGATTACTGTTAAATTAGCCAAGAAGGTTATTGGCGATCAAAGCCTGTTTTGGTCAGACCGGATCTTGTCTTTTATTAATGATGGGGATTTATCTTCGGCTTTAGAAGAAGTTGCCCGTTTGGATGATAGCGGTGTTGATTGGCCGTCTTATCTTAAGGGTCTGTTGGTTTTTTTACGGCGATTTCTTCATGGGGCTTGGGGGCTTTCTGATGGTCAAGAGAGTAATTTTTCGATTAGGCAACTTGTTGCTTGGGTAGAAATTTTCTCTAGGGCGGCCAATAAAGCCAAAAAAGCCGATTTACCGGTTTTAGTAGTAGAATTGGCGATGGCTCAGGCGGTTGAAGTCGGTCGGGAAGGCCCTGGTCGTCAACAGTTGGTCGAAAATAAAAAAGAAAAAATAAAAAAACCAGAGAAAAAAAAGAAAACCGCCCTTAAGGGAAAAGGAGATATTAAAAATAGTCAAAAAATTATCAGCCAGGAGCAATGGCAGGTTCTTTTAAAAGAAATTAAACCCAAGAATCATTCTCTGGAAGCCTTTTTAAAGGCGGCTTACCCAATTTCTTTTAAAAACAACCGCTTAACCCTCGGGGTTTATTATCAGTTTCATAAGGAATGTTTAGAAAAAGAGGTTAACCGTCAAATAGTTGAGGCGGTAGCCAGCAAGATTCTTGATTGCCCGGTGAGTCTTTTTTACCGTCTGGTTGAAAAACGCCCCTCGGCCTTAGGGGGTAAGAAAACTGATTCGGTTTTTTCAGGGTCGGATGATAATAATAATATTTATGATGTGGCTAAAAAAATCTTTGGAGGTGATAAGTAATGATTGATATGAGTCTATTAAAACAATTGGGAGACTTGAAGAAAATGCAAAAAGAAATGGCCCGGCAGGCCATTACCATTGACGAACAGGGAGTAGTGGTGACAGTAACCGGAGAACAAAAAATAAAAGAATTAGCTTTTGAAGATGGTACCAATCCTAAAGCGGTGGCTAAAGTAATTAATAAAGCCTTTGATCAATTAAAGAAAAAATTAGCTAAAAACCTAATGACGAATCGATGAGATTGCCTAAAACCCTGGAAGAGCTGATTAACTCTTTTGAACAATTACCCGGTATCGGTCCAAAGACTGCGGCAAGACTAGCCTTTTATTTATTGCATACTCCGCAAGAGTATCTGGATGGTTTTGGTCAGGCGGTTATTAACTTGAAGAAAAATACTGTTGAGTGTTCTCTCTGTCATAATGTTGCCCAAAGCGACCCTTGTCCTATTTGTCAGGATCGACAAAGAAACCAGAGGGTTATTTGTGTGGTTGAACAGCCAATGGATTTATTGTCGATTGAGAGAACCAACCAGTTTGGGGGTGTTTATCATGTTCTTCATGGCGCCATTAACCCTCTCCAATCAATTGGTCCTGAGGAGATAAATATTGATAGTCTAATTAGACGGATTGAGGCCAATTACGATATTGAAGAAATAATTTTAGCGACTAATTCCGGTATGGAGGGAGAGGCAACAGCGATGTATTTAAAAAGGGAATTGGTAAAGGTAAATCAAGAGCGAGATAATAAGTTTCGCATTTCTCGGATGGGGCAGGGGCTGCCGGTAGGAGCAGATTTAGAATATGCCGATGAAGCCACTTTGCGTCAAGCCCTGGAAGGGAGAAGAAATTATTAAAGTACAAAATGACTAATCCTAAATATAAACCAGTGCAAGATCCTGGGAGTTTGGCTCAGTTAGCCAGGGAAGAAATAGGGGCTGTTGTTCAAGAAGTAGTTGAACAAGTCGCGGCCGGGGAAGAGAATAGGTCGGTTACTGGACCGCCGCCTTTTCCTGACAATCAAGACCAAAGAGGGCCGGTTTTGTCCGACCGGAACGAAGCGGCAGAGAATGAAAGAGAACAGCTTAAAAAAGTTCGGGCCAGGTTAGCGGTTCTGAAACAAGAATCGGCTTTTGCTGGAAAAAAGCTTTCTCAAGAGCGGGAAAAAAATGCCCAAAAAAGAAATCCGGTTGTTGAGGGAATTGGGACGGAAGAAAAAGAAAGCAAGAAACAAGATTATGATAATAGTCTGCCTCTGTCTCCACCTGAAACCACCAGCCGGCCCAAAAGAGGCCTACCCTCGAGTATTGGTCGGCCGGAAAAGAAACAGAGAAGATAAAGTAAAACTTCTAATTTTAATGAAATTCATTGTTGCATTGTTAAATTGTTGGCAAGTTTTGGGCATAAAAAAAGCTTGACTTTTTAAAAACTGATCCTATAGCAATATAGCAATGATTATTAATTTTATTTTTTGGTTTTTGTATTGATGTTATACTGGAAGGTATGAAAAGAAATGTCCCAAAACTATTTTTATTTAATACCTTAACCAAAAAAAAAGAACTGTTTTCGCCTCTTTTACCGCCTCGGGTAAAAATTTATTCTTGCGGCCCCACCGTTTATGGTCACACCCACCTCGGTCACATGCGCACTTATACCAACACCGATATTTTATTAAGAACGCTAAAATATTGCGGTTACCAACCTTATCAGGTAATGAATATTACTGATGTTGGCCATTTAACCAGTGATCGGGATACTGGTGAGGACAAGCTAGAAAAAGCCGCCCAAAAAGAAAAACTATCTGCTTGGCAATTAGCCCAAAAATACACCGCTGAGTTCTTTGAGGTTTTAGATAAACTTAATATTACTCGAGCCGACGTTACCCCGAAAGCCACGGAAAATATTGCCGAAATGATAGCTTTGGTAGTTTTTCTGGAAGAGAAAGGGTTTGCTTATCAAACTAGCGATGGGGTTTATTTTGATACCAGTAAGTTTGTCAATTATGGTCGATTGGCTAACGTTTCTTTGGCCGATCTAGAAGAAGGGGCAAGAATAGAAAAAAATCCCGAGAAAAAAAACCCCACCGATTTTGCTCTTTGGAAATTTTCTGATCCTAAAAGAAACCGTCAAATGGAATGGTCTGGCCCTTGGGCTAAAAAAGGCTTTCCGGGTTGGCATATTGAGTGCTCGGTAATGGCGATGAAGTATTTATCGGCTTGTTTTGAAGGAGAAAGATTTTACCCTGATCGTTTTGAAACGATTGATATTCACAGTGGCGGCATTGAGCATATCAATGTTCACCATACCAACGAAATTGCCCAAACTGAAAGCGCCACCGGGAAAAAAATGGCCGCCTTTTGGGTTCATTATAATTGGTTGCAAGTTGAGGGTAAAAAAATGAGCAAGTCTTTGGGCAATTTTTATACTCAAGAAGATTTAATCAATAGGGGCTATAAGGATTTTATGCCCCTAAGATATCTTTTTTTAAATACCCATTATCGGAAAGTTTTGAATTTTACCTGGCCGGCTTTATTTTGGGCGGCCGAGGCTTATGGGGGGTTAATTAGAGAAGCGGAGGAAATATTGGCTTTTAGTGAGGCCGCAAAAGCAGCAACCAGGAAAGTAAAGACAAAGCTTATCAAGTCCGAAAAAGGAAAGAAAAAAATTAATTATTACCAAGAGAAATTCGAGAAAGCAATTACTAATGATCTTAATATGCCCCAAGCTTTAGCAGTGATGCATGAGGTTTTAAAAGATCAAGATTTGTCGTCTAAAAGCCAGTGGAAGCTAATAAATAAATTTGATCAGGTTTTTGGTTTGAGAATTGAAGATCAGGTCAAAAGTTTGAGACAAAAAAGAAAAAAAATTCCCCAGGAAGTTCTTTCTCTTGTTGATGATAGAGAAGCGGCTCGTCAAAAAAAAGACTGGGAGAGAGCCGATAAAATCCGAACTCAAATTGAAGTAAGAGGCTATCTAGTTGAAGATACTCCCCAGGGCCCAAAATTAACTTTCCCAAAATGACTGCCCTGACAAAAGCTCTTGAGCCGGTAATAATTTATCAGGACGATTTTTTATTGGTTCTTAATAAACCGCCGTTTTGGATAGTAAATCGGGCCCAAACTACCAAGGGTAAAATAACGGTTGAAGATTGGTTGGAGAATAATTTTGATTTTGAGACAATTGAAAAAGGGGGCCTTAGGGCCGGCATTGCCCATCGACTAGACAAGGATACTAGCGGCATTTTATTAATTGCTAAAACGATTAAAAGCTTAGCTAAAGTTCAAGAGCAGTTTTCTCGTCGCCTAATAAATAAACAATATCTGGCCTTAGTTCATGATATTTTTCCCGATGATAGCCAGGTGGCAGCCCCAATTAATCGTTTATCTTGGGACAGAGAAAAATTTGGTGTTGTTTTGGGGGGTAAAAAGGCTAAAACCTCTTTTTCAAGATGCGCAATTTATCAAAGAGAAGGGGAGAGGTTTTCTTTGATTTGGGCTTTTCCTAAAACTGGCCGCACTCATCAGATTAGGGTCCATTGCCAATATCTTTCTCACCCAATAGTGGCTGACCCCGACTATGTTGGTCGAAAGCGCCTAAGGAGAGATTTAACCTGGTGTCCAAGAATTTTCCTTCATGCTTCAGCCATTAGTTTTAACCACCCGGACACGGAAAAAAAAGTTAAATTCCAAGCTCCTCTCCCCAAAGATCTTGCCTTAGCCCTAAAACAACTTAAAAAAGCCCAAGCTTTTTGTTAATGGTGGCCGGTTGATGGTAAAATAAGAACAATTGCTTGATTGCTAAATGGCTAGATTGTTTTTGGGTTTATTT
>CAZUWK010000004.1:0-31860 GCA_964624185.1 uncultured Gammaproteobacteria bacterium
AAAATAAGAACAATTGCTTGATTGCTAAATGGCTAGATTGTTTTTGGGTTTATTTTTCACCTAAAAAAAATAATTAATTAACAATTTAGCAATACAGCAATATAACAGTAAATTTTATTTCAAGATAGGGCCAAGACCATGGGCAAAGCCTGTGGGAATCTATTAGAAATTAATTCAGCCATGTCTGGACATTCTAAATGGTCAACCATTAAACACCAAAAAGAGGCCAATGATCAAGCTCGGGGGAAAATTTTTTCTAAATTGTCTCGGGCTATTACTGTGGCTATTCGGGAGGGGGGAGGAGAGACAGACCCGGAAGTTAACTATAAACTGAGAGTGGCCATTGATCGGGCCAAAGAGATTAATATGCCCAAAAATAATATTGAAAGGGCAATTAGTCGAGCAACGGACAAAGGGGCCGATGAATTAAAATCGATTCGCTTTGAGGCCTATGGCCCTTTTGGAGTTGGTGTTATTATCGAGGCGATTACCGACAATCATCAGAGAGCAGTGCAAGAGATCAAAAATGTAATTGAGAAGGGGGGAGGGTCAATTGCCTCTCCGGGAGCAGTTGCTTATAACTTTTCTTCCCAAGGCCAAATAATAGTTAAAAAAGAGCCTGACTCAGAGAACCAGCTACTCCAATTAATGGAAATAGAGGGGGTTAAGGATTTATCGGAAGAAGAAGAGACAATAGAAGTTATTTCTGATAAGGACAGGCTGTCTTCGGTTGCTGATCTTATTAAAAAATCCGGCTTTGAAGTTTTCTCCTCGTCGTTAATAATGATGCCCAAAACAGAAATACCAATTAATGATCCCGATAAAGCTAAGAAAATAGTTAATTTTATCGAGAAATTAGAAAGCCATGATGATGTTCAATCAGTTTTTACTAATTTCGATATCCCGGTTGATGTCCTGAAGGAGATATCAGCCTAAAAGATCTTTCTTATTTATGGTAGTGTTTAGTAAAAAAATTCTGACTCTTTGGCACAATAAGCGGGTTCGGTTTGTGGCGGGGGCGATTTTTTTGACCCTACTTCTTCTGATTACTCAAACAGTCTCTTTTTCCTGGCGCTATTTTTCAATTTTGGGCTTATTTTTACTTTCTTTTTTGTTTTCTACTTGGTCGTTGTCAGAAGGAGCCGGTAGCTGGTCGGTAAAAATCATCACGGCGATTTTGCCCAGCTTTTTTTCGGTGGCCGTGGCGATGTTTTATTTTCTTTTTCCGGAATCTTTGGTCTATCAGGTTTTTTTGTTAATTGCCTTTGGCGTTGTCATTTATATTGTCTTTTTAACCGAAAACATTTTTACTGTTGCCACGATGAGAACGATTGCCTTATCCAGAGCGGCTCAAACGGTTGGGTTTTTAATTACACTACTAACTGCCTTTTTTTGTTATAACACGATTTTTTCCTTTCGGCTTTTTGGTTGGTGGAACGCTCTTTTGGTTTTAGCCGTATCGTTTCCTTTATTCTTTCAGGCTCTTTGGTCGGCAGAATTAGGAAAAAGTTTTGATAGTAAAACTTTACTCTTTTCTTTGATTTTCTCTCTTATAGTCGGGGAATTATCATTAATAGTTTCTTTTTTTCCTGTTAATGTTTTAACCGGTTCGCTTTTTTTAACTTGTGCCGCCTACATCTTGATTGGTTTGGGCAGCGCTTATTTAGCTGGCCGTCTTTTTAGACAAATCGTTAAAGAATATTTAGTTGTCGGCGGCCTAATGTTTTTATTTCTTTTAATTACCACTTCGTGGCGGGGATAACTGGGGTATTTGGAGGGGGCCGGCTAAATGATTGTTAAAACATTGAGAGACTTTGTTATTTATCTTCTTGTTTTTTTCCAGCTCATTTTATCGATAATAAATTTTAATATTTTTTTATTCGTTTTTTTGTTGGTGGAAAAAGGGGAAAGGGAAAAGGGGAGAGATAGCCGATATTATTTAGGGGATATTTAAATATCCTATAGTATATATAGGCTTGTTTTTCACAAAAAATTTAGCAGATTTTCACGAAGACTGACAAGACAATAATTAGCCTCAAGATGATAGTCTTTGATACTCTTTGATAGAAAACAACAAGAAAGGAAAGATTTTCCAAAAGAGTCTATCCGAAGCCGTTCTGTGGATAAAATAGCGCTTTGAGGGTTAACTAAAAAACTCCTGACAGATTTTTTATTTTAAAAATAAATAAAAAATAAAAATATTTTTCTAGTGAATTTTTTTTTAGCAAAAAAAGTTCTTATCTTCTTCTTTTTACCTAAAGAAAGAATTTTTGGGCTAAAGTCTTTTCAACAGCCTATCAACAGCAACACCCCAAAAACATCAAAGCAGATTAAAAGGAGAGGTGTTTGGATACTACTAATTTATTTTTTAGCCGTTTTAAGGGCATTTGGTGAAGGATCACCCTGAGTCGTTTTTTGAAAAGTTTGCTAAAAAGTAGCTATTCGGCTTCAAGAGCCATTTAACTGAGTATAATATCTCTTACACTCAGTCGGATTGGTCAATTTCCAAAAATCCTTCTCTTCTCCTCTTCTCTTTGCCAAGAAGCCCTATTCTTGAGTTATAATGGAGTTAGATTATGGACTTGCCTCTTATTGACGATTATTTGCTTTTTTTAAAAACCAATAAGTATTCTGCTGAGACGGTTTATAATTATGAGCGCGACTTAGTCACTTTTGTCGATTTCCTCTCCTCTTCTCCCACCCCCGACTTTAATAAAATTTCTAAAAAAACCATTGACCTATATAAGGCTTATTTAGTTTCTCGTGATCGCCAAACACCAATAAAAGGCGAAAAAGGAGCCGAATTATCGGCACAAAGCATTAATCGTATGCTTTCGGCTCTGCGAGGCTATTTAAAATACTTAGTTGATCGAGATGAGCCGGTGCCTATCCCGCCCGAGGCTATTAAGTTGGTAAAAACAGAAAAACGACATCCTCGAGTCGCTGAACTGGCCGACTTGGTTCGTCTAATCGAGTCGCCTCAGGCCCTGGAGGAAGACCCTCTGGTGGGTTTAAGAAATCGGACCATACTAGAGGTTCTCTTCTCTACCGGAATGAGGATTTCAGAGTTGGTCCGTCTTAATAAGGCTGATATTGATAAAACCGGCAAGATATTTATTCTTGGCAAGGGTAAAAAAGAGCGCTTTGTTTATCTGACCCCTCGAGCCCTAAATATTCTGGAGCGTTATTTAGTGACCAGGAACGATTCTTTTGAGGCCTTGTTTATCCCCTACTCTGGCGCAAATGTTAACAATAAGGATAAACGATTATCGACCAATTATATTCAAGGGAAAATTAAGCAGTATCGGAATAAATTAAAGATTAATGTGCCGGTTTCAGCCCATTCCCTTCGTCATGGCTTTGCTACCTATCTGGCGGAAGAAGGAGCCTCTCCGGCGGCGATTCAAATTCTTTTAGGTCACGAATCGCTAGATACGACCACGCGTTATGTTCACGCCTCGGATCGTTTTGCTGAAGAGACTCATCGGGAATTTCATCCTCTAAAGAACCCCAAAAGCCTTTCTTAAAGTCCTTTTCTTCTTATTTCAAGAATAGGGCCAAGATCACAGGCTTTGCCTGTGGGAATCTATTTTTTAGTTTTTTTGAGGGTTGTTAGGGAAGCAACCTGATCAGTGGCTTTTTTGAACCTCATCAAGATTACTCCTTGAGTATTGCGGCCCAAACTGGGAATATTTTTAATTGGTAGCTTAATAACTTGGGCTCTTTGAGAAGTGATAATGGCCGTTTCATCGTTTTGGTTAATCATTTTCACCGCCGCCACCGGTCCGGTTTTTTTGTTAATGTTGGCGATCTTTACCCCCTTGCCATTACGGTGTTGAACTGGAAACAGTTTCAAATCTGTTTGTTTGCCTAAGCCGTTTTTGGTGACAATAAGTAAGTTTCTAAAAAACTTTCTCCGCTTATCTTTCGGTTGAGGGTTTTGAGGAGAAAAAACTTGACAGGCAACAACCCGATCATCTTTTTTAAGCTTAATGCCGGAGACGCCCATGGTGTCGCGAGCGGTGGCGCGAATTTCTTTTTCTGGGAAGCGAATGGATTGGCCATTGGCGGTAGCCAAAAGGATATGGTCACCGGGCAAGACAATTTTAGCCCACACCAGCTGATCGCCTTTTTTGAGCTTCATGGCGATTAGACCATTGGCCCGAATTTTATCAAATTCTGATAGGGCGGTTTTTTTGACTGTTCCCCCCGAAGTGGCTAGCAATAAAAAGGCGCCGTTTTTTTTGTCGGTTTTACTCAATTTTAGAGTGGCGTTGATCTTTTCTTCGGAATCGATATTAACCAGGTTGATAATTGCCTTTCCTTTTGATTGACGATTACCTTCAGGAATTTCCCAAACCCGGGTAGCAAAGGCTCGACCCTGATTGGTGAAGAAAATAATTTGATCGTGAGTGTTGGCGGTAATTAATTCTAAAATGGTGTCTTCCTCTTTGGTGGTCATACCGGCAATCCCCTTTCCTCCTCGCCGTTGGCTTTTATAAACATTTTTAGGCACCCTTTTAATATAGCCCTCTTTAGTGATGGTGATGATGATATTTTTGTTGGGGATAAGATCTTCTTGGGATAATTGGTCCGGCAAGTGGGACACAACCATGGTTCTTCTCTCCTCCGGGTAGTTATCAATTAAGTAATTTAGTTCTTTTTTGATAATGGCAAGAACCTTTTTGGGCTCGACTAAAATACCAATTAGGCGCTTAATTTCAGCTAAAATTTCTTGATATTCTTTTTCCACTTTGTCTCTTTCCAATTGAGACAAGTTTTTAAGCTGCATATCAAGAATGGCATTGGCTTGAATTTGGCTTAAGCCAAACTTTTCCATTAGCTGTTTTCGGGCGGTGTCGGTGTTGGCAGAGGCCCTGATAGTTTTAATGACTTCATCAAGATGGTCAAGGGCAATTTTTAAGCCTTCCAAAATATGGCCTCGGTATTTGGCGCTTTTTAATTCGTAAATAACTCGACGGGTGATAATCTCTTGCCGATGGCTAATATAAAGATTGATAATGGCTCGCAAACCTAGAGTTTGGGGGATTTTATTAACTAGGGCGACAATGTTAACCGGAAAAGAAGTTTCCAGATCGGTTTTCTTAAACAGGTTATTAAGAATTGCTTGAGGTCGAGAACTCCGGGCCAAGTCAATGGCAACTCGAATGCCATCTCGGTCAGATTCATCACGAAGATCGGTAATTCCTTTAATTTTTTGTTCTCGAACTAGCTGGGCGATTTTGGCAACTAGATTGGCTTTATTAACCTGATATGGCAGTTCTCGAATAATGATTTGAAATTTACCATTACCGGCTTCTTCGATGTCGGCCTTACCGCGGATTAGAATTTTACCCCGGCCGCCAACATAAGCTTCCCTGATTTCTTTTTGGCCGAAAATCACTCCGGCGGTGGGGAAATCAGGTCCCTTAATGTATTGTAAAATTTCGTCAAGGCTAATATCTGAATCAACCTGGGGTAGATATTGGTCGATTCGATTAGGATTGATGGTGATTAGTTTTTCTATTAAGGGAGATTCATTTTTGTTCTGATCTTGTTTGGCCGATAGCAGAGCTTTCCTTTTTTCCGAGTCAATCAAGACGCTCTTATCAATAGTGGCGATAATGGCCTGGCAGACTTCGACTAAATTGTGAGGTGGGATTTTGGTGGCCATACCAACCGCAATGCCCTCCGAACCCATAATTAACAGGTTGGGTAAAACCGCCGGCAGGTATTCTGGTTCTTCTAGTGAATCGTCAAAGTTGGGAGTAAAAGAAACAGTTTCTTTGTCTAGATCTTGAAGCATTTCTTGGGCAATTTTAGCTAATCTGGCTTCGGTATAGCGCATTGCCGCCGGAGAGTCGCCGTCTACAGAACCAAAATTACCCTGACCCTGTACTAGGGGATAGCGCATAGAAAATTCCTGGGCCAACCTCACCATGGCCTCATAAACCGGAGAATCACCGTGGGGGTGATACTTACCCAAAACTTCGCCAACAACCTTGGCGCTTTTGGAATAGGCTGATTTATGGGACAAGCCCATTTTGTGCATAGCGTAAAGAATTCGGCGATGAACTGGCTTAAGGCCGTCACGAACGTCAGGCAAGGCCCGAGCGACAATAACCGACATGGCATAATCAAGGTAGGAGCTTTTTACCTCTCGACTGATTTGGGTATCATAAATGCGACTAGCGGTATTATTGGAAGCCGTTGGTTGAGAAGAATCTAATTTGCTCATAAAATTTTTCTACTTCAAGCTAATTGTAACACGGTCGCTAAAATACCAACAATTTTCTTCACAATTTCTTAAGGATTGTGAAAGGAGGCGCCTTGTTGAAGGGCAACACTCCTAAACTGGTTATCTTAAGAGAGATTTGTGGCCAGCCGAGAGCCTGGATTAGCTCTGTTTTTCTCTAATAGCCGCTTGGGCAGCGGCAATTCGGGCTATCGGGACTCGATATGGTGAGCAGGAAACATAATTCAGCCCGGCCAAGTGGCAAAAATTAATGCTTTCCGGATCGCCGCCGTGTTCACCGCAAATACCAATAGAAATATTTTTTTTCGTCTTTCGGCCCCGGGAAACTGCCCAGTTAATTAATTGACCAACCCCAGCTTGGTCTAGGCTTTGGAAGGGACTAGTTTTGATAATGCCTAAATCTTGATAATAGGCTAAGAATTTGCCTTCGGCGTCGTCTCGAGAAATACCCAAGGTTGTTTGGGTTAAATCGTTGGTGCCGAAGGAGAAAAATTCGGCTTCTTCAGCAATGGAATCCGCCACCAGAGCGGCTCGAGGCAGTTCGATCATGGTCCCAATTTCAAATTTGATTCTCTCCCCTTTTTGGTCGAAAACTCTTTTGGCCTCCGCTAAAATTTCATTTTTAACAAATTTTAATTCTTCTAAGATACCAACGAGCGGCACCATAATTTTAAATTTAACCGGTTGGCCGGTATTTTTCACTTCTAGAGCCGCTTCAATAATAGCTCTGGTTTGCATGCGGATGATGTCAGGCATGATAATTCCCAAGCGACAACCCCTTAATCCCAACATCGGGTTAGTTTCGGCCATTTTTTCTAAAGTGGCCAGCATTTTTTGCCAGCGGTCCTTGTCTTTTTTGCTTTTGGCTTGAGCAATTTTTTGATTAATTTCTTCTTTTTTGGGTAAGAACTCATGAAGGGGTGGATCAATTAAACGAATGATAACCGGCAGGCCATTCATAGCCCTAAAGATGCCAAGGAAGTCTTTTTTTTGAAATTGACCAATTTTTTTTAAGGGGATTGCCCTTTCGGCCTCGTTTTCGGCTAGAATCATATCTTGGACAAAAGGGAGCCGTTCTTGTTCCATAAACATATGTTCGGTGCGGCAAAGACCAATACCGCCGGCGCCAAAGCCACGCGCCGTTAGGGCGTCGCGAGGATAATCGGCGTTAGCCCAAACTGCTATTTTAGCCGCTTTATCAGCCCAGGTCAGAACGGTCTTTAGCTTGGAACTCATTTTGGGTTCGATCATGGGAACAGTGCCGGCAATAACTTCGCCGGTGGAACCATTAATAGTAATCACATCGCCGGACTTAATTATTTTCGAACCGGCCGTAAATTGCCCTTTTTTAAGATCAATGGTGATGGTTTCGCAACCGGAAACACAAGGTTTACCCAGACCTCGAGCGACTACAGCCGCATGGGAGGTCATCCCGCCGCGAGCGGTTAATACTCCTTGAGCTTGTAAAACACCGTGAACATCGTCAGGAGAGGTTTCTGGCCGAACTAAAACCACTCTTTGACCAGCCTTGCCCTTTTCTTCGGCTTCGTCAGCGTTAAAAACCACTTGGCCGGTAGCCGCCCCCGGAGAAGCCGCCAAACCCTGAGCGATAATGGTGATTTTTGCTTTAGGGTCAATTTGAGTGTGTAATAGTTGGTTAATTTGTTCCGGATCAAGGCGCATGAGGGCCTCTTCTTGGTTAATCAGCCCTTCTTTGACCATATCATGGGCAATGTTGACGGCGGCCTGAGCGGTTCGCTTCCCGGATCGGGTTTGCAAAAGCCAAAGTTTGCCTTCTTCAATGGTAAATTCTAAATCTTGAGTATCGTGATAATGTTTTTCCAGGGTTTGGGCCACCTGGTTAATTTGGTTAAAAATTTTTGGCCAAACTTTTTTTAGTTCTTGGATTGGTCGGGGGGTGCGAATACCGGCGACGACATCTTCTCCTTGGGCGTTAATTAAAAATTCACCATAAAGATTCTTCTCGCCGGTAGCCGGGTTTCTGGTAAAAGCGACTCCGGTGCCAGAAGAATTGCCCATATTGCCAAAAACCATGGTTTGAACGTTAACAGCGGTACCCAGATTGTGAGGGATTTTATTGAAATTGCGATAATCGATTGCCCGCTTATTATTCCAAGAGTCAAAAACAGCTTTTATCGCTTCTTTTAGTTGTTGCTGAGGATTTTGAGGAAAATCTTGGCCGGTTTCCTTTTGAAAAATTAATAAATAATGATTAATAATTTTTTGCAAATCTTGGGCCGTAAATTGAGTGTCGTCTTTGATTTTTAACCTTTTTCTTTCCGACTCTAAAAAAACCTCGAATTTTTCCAACGATACTCCCATAACGATGTTAGCAAACATTTGAATGAAGCGGCGATAAGCATCAAGGGCAAAACGTTCATTGCCGGTTTTGGCGACTAGACCCTTTAGGGTTTCCCTGTTAAGGCCCAAGTTAAGAACGGTATCCATCATGCCGGGCATAGAAATTACTGCCCCGGAGCGGACCGAGACCAGCAAAGGGTTGTTTACATCACCAAAACCCTTGCCGGTTTCTTTTTCTATTTTAGCCAAATTAGCCAAAACTTGATCCCACATTTTTGGGGGGAATTTTTTATCTTCTAAATATTGGAGACAGGCTTTAGTGGTAATAACAAAACCGGGAGGAACAGGCAGGCCGATTTTAGTCATTTGGGATAAACCGGCTCCCTTACCGCCCAAAAGTTGTTTGCTTTTGTCGGTGGCTTCTTTAAATAAGTAAACCCAAGTTGTCATTTTTTAAAATAATTTCTTTTGATTCAGTAGCTAATCATAAACGATAGCCAATTTTAAGTCAAGGGAAAATTTTTTTAGAGTTGCTTAAATGTCCAGCTCAGCCAGTTTAGCGTTGGCTTGAATAAAGTGTTTTCGGGGGGCCACCTCTTTGCCAAACAGCATATCGAAGGTTTGGTCGGCCTCTTGGGCGTCTTCGATATAAACCTTTTTTAAAATTCTGTTTTCCGGGTTCATGGTGGTGCTCCAAAGCTGGTCCGGATTCATTTCTCCTAAACCCTTATAGCGTTGTAATTTGTAATTTTGCCCGGCAAATTCTTCTTTGACAATTTTTTTTAATTCTTGGTCGGTATAAGCATAGAAGGATTTCTTTCCTGCGGTTACTTTATAAAGTGGCGGTTGGGCAATGTAAAGGTGGCCGTTTTTGATTAAGTAGGGTAAATGGCGGAAGAAAAAGGTTAATAATAGGGTGGCAATGTGTTCGCCGTCAACATCAGCATCACACATAATGATAACCTTGTGATAGCGGAGTTTTTCTGGACTTTGCTCTTCTCCAATTCCCATACCCAGAGCCAAAATAAGATTTTTAAGTTCTTGGAATTTAATAATTTTATCCAAGCGGGCCTGTTCGGTGTTTAATAACTTACCTCTTAGGGGAAAAATAGCCTGGAACTGACGGTCGCGGCCTTGTTTGGCCGAGCCGCCAGCCGAATCCCCCTCAACCAAAAAGAGCTCACTGGTTTTGGGATCTTTACTTTGACAGTCGGCTAGTTTGCCTGGTAGAGAACTGCCGGACAGGGCCCCTTTTCGCAACACGGCCTCTCGGGCCGCTTTGGCGGCTTGTCGGGCTCGGGCGCCAATTTGAATTTTGTCAATAATTGCCCGAGCTTCTCGAGGGTGCTCCTCTAAATAAATTCCCAGACCTTCCTCGACCATGGCTCTTACTAGGCCGCGGACTTCTTTGTTATTAAGTTTAGTTTTAGTTTGAGACTCGAACTGGATTTGATCGCCGGGCATGCGGATATAAATAATGGCTGATAATCCCTCTCTGGTATCGCTTCCCCGGAAAGTTTCTTCCTCTTTGATAATTTCTTGATTTAGGGCGTATTTATTAATGATTCGAGTCAGACCGGAACGGAAACCGGCCACGTGGGTGCCCTCGTCGGGAGTAGGAATAACGTTAACAAAAGACTGAATATTTTCTTCAATGTCATCAACATATTGCAGGGCAATTTCAACTTCAATGTTGTTTTCGGCTTTAGTAATATGAACCGGTGAACAAATACTCCCCTTATTAAGATTGTTGCGAATCAGAAGCGATTTAATACCCCCCTCAAAGTAAAAATGTTTCTCATAATTTTCTCGCCGATCAAAAAAATGAATAAATAAATCAGGGATTAAATAGGCCCTGATTCGTAGTGACCGCTCAACTTTTTTTTGATCAAATTTAATGTTATCAAAAATTTGATTATCGGGGGTAAAAATAGTTCTCGTGCCTGTTCGGGGACCATCATTCGGAAGAGGCCCCTCTTTTAAGCCGGTTACCGCCTTGCCTCGCTTATACTCCTGCCAGTAAAGCTTATTATCGCGTCTGACCTCAACCTTCATTTGAGAAGAAAGGGCGTTAACACAAGAAGCGCCAACACCATGAAGACCGCCGGAAACTTTATAGGCGCCGCTATCGAACTTACCTCCGGCATGAAGCTTGGTCATGGCTACTTCCAGAGCGCAAAGACCCGAAGGATGCATGTCAACCGGAATACCTCGACCATCATCGATTACTTCGGCTGAACCATCCTCGTTTAAGTAAACCCAAATATTTTTGGCTTCTCCGGATAGGGCCTCATCAATAGAGTTGTCAACAATCTCGGTTAGAAGATGGTGAAGCCCACGGCTGTCGGTTGAGCCAATGTACATCCCCGGTCGGCGACGAATCGGCTCAATCCCCTCCAGGACCTGGATGTTTCGGGCGGTATATTGCTGTTTGGCCATAGAATTTTATTATACAGGTTTCTTAGGGCAGTTGTCTACCGGTTAAATGATTATTATTTTTAATAATAGATTTTTAAAACAAGAACTCATAAAATCACTTCATTATAATATAACAATTTGTTGACAGGTCAAAAAAAGGCAAGGAATTTAATCTTTAATTAACCAGTAGACTAGGGCCAAATGAGGAGTAATGTTAGCCTGGGTCATGGTTTTAATTTTTTCCAGCCTGTCCACCAAATTTAGGTTTTTTGGGTTTGGGTTTTGTCGTAAAGACTGGCTTTGTTCTCCAATCCAACTTAAAAACTTTTCTTTCTCTTCCCTACCCCTTTTTTGGGCAAAAATAATTTTTTCACCCAGATCTTGACCAAAAACATTAACTAGTTCTTGGTGTCTTTGGGCTTGGTCGGTATTATTTTTTTGATTTAATCGAATAATTTGACAGCGAGAAGTGATCGTTGGTAAAAGTTGATGACTATTGTTAACAGCTAAAATAATTAGGGTATTTCCCGGTGGTTCTTCCAGGGTTTTTAAAAGAGCGTTCTGGGCCTCAATAGTTAGTTGTTGGGCCCGATAAATCAAAACCAGTCTCTTTTTTTCTTGATAGGCTTTTTTGGCTAGCCAGGCTTTGATTTGGCGAACAATGTTAATGCCAATTGCCCCAGCCTGATCGACTAAAAAAATATCGGGACTGTTTTGGTTTATTTTCTTTTTTTGTTTTTGAGTAAAAGCCAAGATCGCTTCTTCCCTACTCTCTTTAGTACCGCCGGCAATGATAATGGAATGAAACACCCTGACAGGTCTATTGTTAAATTGTTGCATTGTTCAATTGTTTTTACTTGTTTTAATATTTTGGGCTAATCAACAATGTAGCAATATAACAATTCAGCAATTTTTTAATTTTGAGCTTCTTTCATTGACATTCTAGCACAATTTGCCTACACTAAAAACAAAGTTTATGATTGGTTTACCTGCCTCGCCAAAGCCGCCCAGTAATAATCGCAGTTTAAGTGATATTTTATTGGCTAAGGGGCTAATTACTGAAGAGAAAAAAAATCAAATTCGTCTTAACGCCGCTCGAGAGAATAAAACCGAAGAACAGATTATCAGAGAAAGAGGGGTTGTTGATGGTAAGAGTTTGGCCTTAGCCAAAGCAGAGCTTTTTCATGTTCCCTTCGTTTCTCTTTCCGAAACGCCAATTTCTCCGGAGGCGATATCGTTAGTTTCTCAATCGATTGCCTCTACTTATAAGCTTATTCCCCTTCTTTATGATCGCAACAGTAACGAAATTACCATTGCTATGGCCAACCCCCTTGATCTAGAGGCGATTGAATTTTTAGAAAGAAAAATTCAGGTCAAGGTAATTCCCAAAATGGCCGACGAAGAAGAAATTGCCGCGGCCATTAAAGAATATTATGGGGGAACCCTGGTGGCGGAGGTAAGTCAGGCCTTAGAAGAAGAATTGTCAATTCCTAAAACTAAGGCGATTGATATTCGTCAACTTGGCGAGGTAATCCGTGAAGCGCCGGTTGCCAAAGTAGTGACGACGATTTTAGAGTTTGCGGTCACCTCTAGGGCCTCTGATATTCACATTGAACCTCAAGAGGAAAAAACCCGGGTTCGTTACAGGATTGACGGTATTATGCATGAAAAATTGTTACTACCCCGGACGATTCATAATGCCTTGGCATCACGGATTAAGATTTTGTCGGGAATGAGAATTGACGAGAGAAGACTTCCTCAGGATGGCCGGTTTTCAATCACTGTCGACGAAGAAGAAGTTGACTTGCGGGTTTCTTCAGTACCCACCACTTATGGTGAAAAAATTGTTATGCGCTTGCTTCGTTCTTCCGGCGGAGTTCCTGATTTACCCGAATTGGGGCTTCGTGGTTTGAGTCTAAAGCACTTTGAGGAGGCGATTACCAAACCCAACGGTATTATTATTGTTTGTGGGCCCACCGGATCGGGTAAAACCACCACTCTTTACTCGGCCTTGTCAAGAATTAACACCGCCCGGGTTAATATTTTAACAATTGAAGATCCGGTGGAGTATGAAATTGCCGGTGTGGCTCAGGTCCAAGTCAATCGGGAGGCCGGTTTGACTTTTGCCTCGGCCCTAAGATCATTTTTAAGACAAGACCCGGATATTATGATGGTTGGGGAAATTCGCGATTCGGAAACCACCGAATTGGCGATTCAGGCCGCCCTAACCGGGCACTTAGTTTTTTCTACCCTGCACACTAATCAGGCCGCCGGGGCAATTCCTCGTTTGCTTGACTTAGGCGCCGAAACTTTTTTATTGGCTTCAGCCCTAAGTTTAGTAATTGGTCAACGAATTGCCAGAAGAGTTTGTCCAAATTGTCAGGAGAAATTTGTTCCTGATGAAAAAGCAGTTGAAGAAATTAGACAAACGCTTGGTCCTCTGATGCCCAAAGACAAAAAAGAAATCAAGCTAACCCGGGGGACGGGTTGTGATAAGTGTAATAATACCGGCTACTATGGTCGAATTGGTATTTATGAAGCCTTGCCGGTTTCGGAGAAAATTGCTAAACTGATTTTGGAGGAAGCTCCGGCCGGAGAAATCGAAAAACAGGCCATTGATGAGGGCATGATTACCATGTTGCAGGACGGTTATTTACGAGTTTTGGAAGGGGTGACCACAATAGAGGAAGTGGTCAGGGTTGTTCGTGATTAGGCAAGAGCCCTTTTAATTATGGATAATAAAGAAATCATTCATCGATTATTTACCGAAACCGCCAGAAGGCAGGCTTCTGATTTACATTTGCTTGTTGGCCTTCCGCCATATCTTCGGGTTGATGGTAAGCTTTTTCCTTTGCCCCAGCATCAACCATTAACCAAAGACGATGTTGCCAACTTAATTTTTGCTATTGCCAACCAAGAACAAAGAGAAATTATTCTTACTAATAGAGAACTGGATTTTTCTTATGATTTTGGTGACTTGGGCCGGTTTAGGATTAACGCTTATTATCAAAACGACTCTTTGGCGGCGAATTTTCGGTTGGTACCCAAAGAGATTAAATCGGTTGATGAGCTTAACTTGCCGAAAATTTGTCATGAATTTGCGGCCCTTAACCAAGGTTTTGTTTTAGTTACCGGTCCGACCGGTCATGGTAAGTCAACCACTATTGCCTCGATCTTGGCCGAAGTTAATCGGACTCGTCCTTGTCACTTAGTAACTGTCGAAGATCCGGTTGAATTTACTTTCTCTTCAGATAAAGCCATTATTTCCCAACGAGAAATGAATCGCGATACCCACTCTTGGAAAATGGCCCTAAGGTCGGTTTTAAGAGAAGATCCGGATGTGGTTTTTGTTGGCGAAATGCGCGATTTGGAAACTATCGGGGCGGCTCTAACCGTGGCCGAAACCGGCCACTTGGTCTTTTCTACTCTTCACACCAACTCGGCGGCTCAAACTATTGATCGGATTGTCGATATTTTCCCCGAGGGGGCCAGGGAGCAGATTAGAATGCAGTTTAGCAATGTTTTCGCCGGAGTTATTTCTCAGCGACTAATTCCGGGCCTGAACGGTGGTCGTTTGCCGGCCACAGAAATTATGTTAGCTTCTACAGCGGTAAAGACTGCTATTCGAGAGGGTAAAAGCCACATGATTGATAATATCATTCAAACTTCTCGGGAAGTGGGAATGATTAGTCTAGAAACATCTTTGGCGACCCTAGTTTTGGAAGGGAAAATTTCTTTTGAGGTGGCTCAAGAGTATGCCCTGCGGCCGCAAGAATTATTGCGGTTGGTAGGCAGAACGAGAAAGTGATAAAAACTTTTAACTTTGAACTTTGAACTTTGAGTTTTTTCCATGGAGTATACTTATCAGGTTAAAAATAAAGAAGGTAAAACCGTTAAGGGGGTAGTCGAGGCGGAAAGCAAAGATCGGGCTATTTCCCTTCTTAAGGAGCGAGGATTTTTTATCATCTCCTTAAAAGAGGGTTCAGGTCTTAACCTTAATCTGGAAAAACTTAACCCAGCTAATCGGGTTTCTCGAGACGAAGTGGTTATTTTTACCCGGCAATTATCAACCATGATTAACGCCGGTCTGTCACTAAATGATGCCCTTTTTTCCCTTAAGGAACAGGTTGGTCCAAGGTTTGCTGAAATTATTGATGAGGTTTTGCGGCGAGTTGAGTCGGGTAAATCCTTAGGAGAATCATTATCGGGTTGGCCGGATATTTTCTCGAATATTTATGTGGCTTCAGTAAAATCAGGGGAGGCGGCGGGCGTTTTAGACAAGGTTTTATCTCGGTTGGCCGATGATCAAGAAGAAGAAAAGACTTTTAGAAACAATGTTAAAGGGGCGCTAATCTACCCGATTATTGTTATGGCAATGATGGTTATTGTCGGAACGATCGTGATGATTTTTGTGGTTCCTAAAATGTTGTCTCTTTATTCAGAGTTAGATGCTGATTTACCGGTGGCCACCAAGGCCCTGATGGCTATTTCTGATTTCTTTGTTAAATCTTGGTGGTTGGTGATAGCTTCTGTGGCCGGTTTGGTTTATTTATTTATTAAATTTAAAAATACTGATCAGGGGGCCAGAAAAATTGATGAGGTAATTTTACGCCTTCCGGTTATTGGTGCTTTACAAAAAAAGACAATTTTGGCTAACATGAGCCGAACTTTGGGCCTGCTTTTGGGAACCGGTCTTTCTTTAGTTGAAGCCTTGGATATTATTGCCGAATCGGTTGGTAATCTAGTGTTTCGGGACGCGATGAAACAGTGCGCTCGGGGGGTGGAGAAAGGCCGCCCGTTGTCGGGCATGATGGCTAACTTTTCTGTTTTTCCGCCCATTCTTTACCAGATGGTCGCGGTTGGCGAAGGTACCGGCAAAATTGACGAATCATTAGAAAAGGTTTCTTCCTTTTTTAAGGGCGAGGCGGAAACGGCCGTTAAAGGCTTGACAACTGCTTTAGGCCCCATTATTATGATTGTATTAGGCGTTGGAGTGATGTTTTTGGTGGTGGCCGTTTTAATGCCGATTTATAATTTAACCAGCAGCTTCTAAAAAAACTCTAAGCGCGAAATTCTAAATACTAAACAAATTACAAACACTAAATGATAAATATCAAACTGTTTGGTTCGCCACAGTGGGCTTCGTTCTTTGGACGGATTGTAATTTAGAATTTATTTAGGATTTCGATATTAGAATTTAGAATTTTTTGCAAGGGGGGTGAATAAAATTGAAAATTGAAAATCGAAAATCAAAAATTAACCAGGGTTTTACTTTAATCGAATTGTTAATTGTTATTACCCTGCTTGGTATTTTGGCGGTCGCCGTTTTGTCGGCTATTAATCCGATCGAGCAAATTAATCGATCAAGAGACACTTCTTCCCGTTCTGATGCTGAGCAACTAATTAATGCCATTGATCGTTATTATGCTACTGCCGGTTTTTATCCTTGGAGAACATCAGCCACTGATGAAGGGGCAGGCGGATCTGTTGGTGTTGATTGGACAGCGGCAAATGAGAGCTGGACCGATACAAGTACTGAGTCTGTTGTTTTAGACAAGCTATCTTCGGGGGGTTACGCAGAGCTAAAAGAGTCGTTTATAAATAGGATTTCTGGAAGTACTTATAACACTCTTTATGTTTATAATCGTGGTCAGCAGGGTGATAGTACCTATGTTTGTTTTGATCCTGCTTCTGCGGCGTTTTTAGAAGAGGCTGAGACAAGATGTAATATTAATGTTGAGGAAGCAGAACAGGAGCCCCTACCTGATGATTTTCCATCAGATGAAGCTTGCGGTGAAACAGTTTATAGTTGCTTACCGTAATTTTAAGATGAGGGGTTAGGCTTTTTAGAGCCTAACCCCGGGTTGTGGTTAGTTTTTGTCAGCCGATAAATATCTTTTGGCGATGGTGGTTAATTTAATTATTGTTTTTATTATCGGCCTATTAGTTGGTTCGTTTTTGAATGTTCTAGTTGATCGAATTGCCCGTGATGAAAGCCCTTTTGGGGGCCGGTCATATTGCGAGCACTGTTACCATCCCCTTTCTTGGCAAGATCTAGTGCCTCTGTTTTCTTTTTTATTTTTGCGCGGCCGGTGCCGATATTGCAAGAACAAAATTCCTCTTTGGTTACCATTAATAGAACTAGTAACCGGTTTAGTTTTTGCCTTAATTGTTTTTTGGTCTTGGGGCTTGCCTTGGGGTTTGGTTTCCCTTCGTCTTATTATCGCCTCGTTTTTAGTGGTGATTTTCTTTGCCGACTTAAAATATCGCCTGGTTTATGGAGCCATAATTTATCCTGCTCTGATAACTGTTTTTATTTATCAGTTAATTGTTTTGAAGAGTTTGGCTAATTTAGCCAATCCCCTGCTCTCTTCGGTTTTGACCGGCCTATTTTTTTATGGTCTTTATTTGTTAACTAAAAAGCGGGGTTTAGGTTTTGGTGATGTTCAAATTGGTTTATTAATGGGGTTGTTGCTGGGTTATCCGGCCATTGTTGTTGCTCTTTATCTGGCTTTCTTGACAGGGGCCTCAACGGGTATCATACTAATGATATTGGGAAGAGCAAAATTAAAAACGCCGATTGCCTTTGGGCCATTCTTGGTTTTTTCGGCTTTTGTAGCTTGGTTTTTTGGTGAAAAAGTGTTCAGTTTAGCCAAAGATTGGCTTTTTTTCTAAAGCTTATGTTGACCTCAAAAAACGACGGTCTAACCCTAATCGAATGGTTAATTGTCATTGCTATAATTAGTATTTTGTTGATTATTATTTTTGTTCATATCAATCCCCTGCGCGAACGGGATCGGGCTTCCGATTCCAGGCGAAAATCTGATTTAGATCGGATTAGTATTGCTTTGGAAGAATTTTATTCTGACCACGATTGTTATCCTTCCCCGGAAACCTTTAATTTAAGAGAAGGCCTGCGACCGTATTTGTCCCAAACCCCTCGTGATCCGGATACTGGGGAGCCTTATGCTTATTCACCCCAAGACACAAGTTGCCCCCAATATTATAGGCTTTATGCTAGTTTGCGTTGGCAGAATGATCCGGCTATTACCAAGATTGGTTGCGGGGCCGGTTGCGGCCCTGACGGTGCCTATAACTATGGTATTGCCTCGCCGGGTTCTGGCTTGGTGGCAGAAGAGACAACCGCCGGTTGCTCCGTTCTTATCCATGGGTCTGGAACTTGTTGGACCTGTGAACCTTCCTTTAGTGATGAATTAGGTGTTTTTGTTTGCGCCTGTAACCAGAGCAATGATTGTGGGGAGAGTCGACCGGCCAGTTTCTGCTTTACTGAAAGCACCTGTGGCGGTAATCGACTTGGGCCAATGCCCTATTAGTTAACCTTGATAGTTTTGTTGTACAATGAACTTAACTATGAAAAAACTCTTTAAAAAAATCATTTTTATCTTGCCTGGTCAGGGGGGGTTTACCTTAATTGAGCTATTAATTGCTGTGGTTATTATTGGTATTTTAGCGGCGATTGGTTTGGGCCAATTTCACACCGCCCAAATTCGGGCTCGAGACGCCCAAAGAAAAGACAATCTCTCCTCAGTCGCCAAAGCCTTAGAGATGTATTATGGCGATCAAGGGCGTTATCCTGACGAACTTTCCTGGGGTAGTTCTTTGGTTGACCCTGAGGAACCGGAAACAATTTATATGAAGGATTTACCTAATGATCCATCAAGTGGGGCAAAATATGATTATGAAACTGACGATATTGGTAGCTATTATAGGCTGTATTCGGTTATTGAACATGATGGTGATCGCTGTTTTAACGATGGTCAATGCCCTGGGGGTAGATATGAGGGGACTGACTGTACTCAAGGGAATTCTGAGGAACCGTATTGTCGTTATTGTATTGCCAGCCCCAATAAAAATTGCCAGGAATAGACAATATCGAGAAGTGAGGAGAAATTATCCTAATCGACCTAAAGTTTAATAAATCCGAAACCCTAAATCCTAAACTCTAAACAAACAATAATGAATCAAATTTCAAACCACAAACAACATGAGTTGGCAAGAATATTCAAATCAGTGTTTAAAACATTGACAATAACTGTTTGGTATTTGTAATTTAATGTTTAGAATTTGTTTAGTATTTAGAATTTCATTAGAAATTAGAAATTTTCCCAAAAATGTTTTCTAATCTTAAAAAACCGGCTTTTACCCTAATCGAGTTATTGGTGGTTATGACGATTATTGGGGTTTTGGCCGGGTTAATTGTCCCAAACTATATGCTCGCCCGGCAAAGAACCCGAGATGCTCAAAGAAAGTCGGACTTAGAGCAAATTCAAAAAGCCCTCGAGCTTTATAAAATGGACCAGAGCCCGGCGGCCTATCCGGCTACCCTAGTCTTAAATGTCTTAAATGGCGAAGACAACGATTGCGGCAAGTGTTTATCGACTTCTGGGGCTAATGTTGACTGTCCCGATGGTGAGGAGGTTTATATGAAAGAAATCCCTTGCGACCCGCAAAATAACGACACGCACTTTTATACCTATCAGCGTAATGTCAGCGATACTCTTGGTTATCGTTTAACTGCTTGTTTGGAAAATAAATCCGACCCGGACGGCAAGGCCGGTGTTGCCACCTGCCCTAACCTGGGGATTGAGAGAACAGAACCATGATGGGCCCATTGCTATATTGTTATATGGTTAGATTGCTGGTTAGATCTGAGTCCGGAAAAACAATTTAACAGTTGACTCTAACCGCCTGTTTTTGATTTTTGATTTTTTAAGCTTAAGCCTAGCCATTATTGTTAACCGTTAATAATTTTTTATTGCTTTTTTATTTTTTTTATTCTAAGATGAAGGTAGTGAAAAAGCGTTCCGGTTTTACCCTGTTGGAGCTATTAATAGTTGTCGCCATTATTGGTGTTTTGGCTTCTTTGGCGGCTGTTTCCTACTCTTCGGCCCAGAGGCGAGCCCGAGATTCGCAAAGACAATCCGATCTTAAGGCCATTCAAAACGCTCTGGAGCAGTATTATGCCGACCATGACGGTAATTATCCTGATGATGATTGTGCTGTTATTGGTGATGCCGTTGATGGTTCGGGAGGTGCTTATCTTCCTGGCAACCTACCAACCGATCCTAAAACTGGCGAGAACTACATTTTTGGCACCTGCAACAACGGTCAATATAAGTATTGTGCTGATCTTGAGGCTGACGGCTCTTTTGATGGGACTGAAGAAGATTTTTGTGTTACCAACCTTCAATGATTAATAAAAAGACCTCCGCTTTTACCCTAATTGAAGTTTTAGTGGCGGTGACCATTATTGCTGTATTAACGGCGATTGGGGTAGTCTCTTATACCTCCGCTAATCGTAATGCCCGAGATTCCAAAAGATTAGCTGATGTTGAGCAAATCCGGGCCGCTTTAGAAATGTATCGGGCTGATGGTGGTGCGTATCCGGCTTCAATTACTTTCGGCGGCAGCTTAACAAGAGAGGGTAATACTTATATGTCGCCTATACCTAACGATCCTCGGCCTTCAGCCGGCGGAGATTATTCATATTCCAGTAGTGGTGACGATTATACTTTGAAGATTTATTCGGAAAAAACCGAAACGAATCGTTGTTTTGGCCCCCTAGGTGAAAAGGGTTGCTAGCTTATTCTCTTCTTTTGCCACTATCTATTATTTTACTTTTTTTGCTTCACAATTTTTATTTCAAGATAGGGCCGAAACCACAGGCTTACAGCCCGTGGGAGAATCTATTTTTTTATTGATTTAAAATTATGGTTAATTTAGCTAATTTGGCTAGGAGAAAACAAAAAAAGCAGCAGGTCTGAACCTAACCGACCCCAGGGGTCGGTTAGGTTCAGACCTTCGATGAGGAATAACTTTTACTTATTTTTCTTGCTTTTCTTTGCCAGTTAAATTAGGATGAGATTAGCCTAATGAGAAAAACTGTTGGCCTGACCCTAATTGAAATTCTGGTTTCCTCGGCGATTATTATGACGGTGGCGGGCCTTGGCCTGGCCGCTTATAATGATTTTAATAATCGGCAAATTTTAAATAGTACTGCCGACGAGCTAAAAAATAATCTTCGCCAAGCTCGGGGTTGGGCCATGGCAGGGTGGAAGCAATCTGATTGTACGGGAACTTTGTCTGGTTATCAGATTTCTTTTATTCCTAATAATTATCAGTATAAAGTAGCAGTCCTCTGTCCCAACGAAATTGCTGTTAATACTTTTTCCTATTCTGATAAAGTAACCATAAACTATGACCATCAGTCTTTTGTTTTTCAAGCCTTAACCGGTGAAACCGGTGATCAAATTCAAATTGACTTGGTTTTAGGGACTAGGTCAAAATCTTTAAATATTAACTCTAATGGCGAAATTAATTAACCAAAAAAAGTCCGGCCAATCGTTAGTGGAGGTAGTGGTTTCGGTTGCCATTAGCGCTCTAATTATCGTGGCTCTTTTAATCGGGGCCGTGATTGGGATACGCAATGTCCAATTTTCTCGTAATCAGTCTCGAGCGATGGAACTGAATCGGGAGGCTTCAGAATGGTTAAGAGCCGAAAGAAAATTCAGTTGGAGCAAACTTTGGAGTCGAGGGTCGGCAGGCGGGGTAACCTATTGTTTTTCTGATCTTAACTTTGACCTATCTTCTTCTTGTTCGAGTGAGGATGAGGATAAGATTGATGGTAAATTTATCAGAGAGGGGGTTTTAAGACAAGAGGATTCTGACAAGCTGGAAGTTACTATTATTACCTCTTGGCAGGACCCAATGGGCGAACATAACGAGACAATTACCACTTATTTAACCAAATATTAGTTTTAGTTTAAAACGAAAACATTGCTGGATTGCTTTTTTAGGGTTTGTTTTCTCTTTCAAGACAAGACAACAATTTAACAATGCAACAATCTAACAATAAATCTCATTAGAAATTATTTAAAGATGTTTTTTAAAGTTAAAAATTTATTAGCAAGGACCAGCCCTGCTTCTAAAAAACCGGCCTTTACTTTGGTTGAGCTATTGGTAGTAGTTACTATTTTTGCTGGTTTGGGCATATTACTGATTAATTCTTTATTTGCTATTTTAAGAAGCAATGCTAAATCGGAGCTAATTAAAGAAATTCGCCAAAATGGTAGCTTTGCTTTGGACGTGATGACCAAGAAGCTTACCGGTGGGACAAGTCCGGTTTGTTCTGGTTCAAGTGTTTCTTTTACTGACAGCGGGGGCGAAGAAATTACCTTTTCTTGTGATGCTGGTGGTTACATTGCTTCAGAAAGCGCCGGAGTAAAAACAGCCCTAACTAGTAATCAGGTTGGGGAAGATAAAATAAAAATTAGCCTAACCAAGTGTTCTTTTGAGTGCGAAACAGCTGGTACTAAGAATAAAGTAACAATCAACTTTACCCTTTCTCAGGCCGGGACATCGTCCCGTCAAGAAGATTTGGCCCAGCAGTCTTTTAGTAAGGTGATTTTAGTTCGTAATTAATAAAAAGGGGATTGGCAAAAATTAATTGACAATTTCTTCCTATTCTTTTAATCTTAACGTATATGAGTGTTGTTGGTTTGGATATTGGTTCCTCGTCAATAAAAATTGCCAAGGTGGTTAGGGCTGGCGATCGTTTTCGGTTGGCGGCTTTGGGTAAAGTGGCTACTCCTCGCCCCGGATTATTGTCCGAGTCTCCCCAAGACCATGAAGCCGTTGCCGAAGCAGTAAAAAAACTCCTCGATGATGTTGGTATTCGGGATAAAAGGCAAGTTGTGGTGGCTTTGCCGGAGGGAAAAATCGCCAGCCGGGTGATTAAACTGCCCCTAATGTCGGATAAGGAGTTAGCCTCATCTCTTCAGTATGAGGCGGATGCTTTTGTGCCTTTTTCTTTAGATGATGCGATTTTAAGGCACCAAATTATCGAAAGAAACGAAGAAGATGGAGTTTTAGAGGTTTTACTGATTGCTTCTCCCAAGGTTTTGGTTAATAAGTATCTTCGGATTTTGGAACTGGCCAAAGTAACCCCCTTGGCGCTAGAAACAGAGCTTATGGCCCTGAATCGGGCTTTAGTTGGCCCCGACCAGCCCAACACCATGATGGTTGACTTTGGTTTTAAGAGTTGTAATTTTGCTATTTCCAGAAAGGGGCAGATTTATCTGACTCGTTCTTTCCCGGTCGCCGGAGAAGCGCTCACTCGGGCCCTATCTGATGAATTGGGCATCGATATTTCCCAAGCTGAAGAATATAAGAAGGCCTATGGTTTAAGTGATCAGGTTTTAGAAGGCAAGGTTCGTCAGTCGATTATTTCTTTAATCAAGAGCGTGAGCGTAGAAATGAAGAAAGCAATTCAATATTTCGAACAAGAAAAAAAAGAAACAGTGGAGCTAATTATTTTAGGTGGTGGTTCGGCTGGTTTACCCAACGTTATTCAGGATATTGCCGCTAATTTAAGAATTGAGGTTCAGCTAGCTAATCCTTTTAGTCTTTTGGATTATGATAAAACGGTTTTTACTCAATTTGAGGATGAAGCACCGGTCTTTTCGGTGGCAATTGGCTTGGCCAAAAGACAACTTTAACTGATATGGTTCAAAAAGAAAATCAAGAGATTAATTTTTTAGCTTCGGACCAAACCGAGAAAATTAAGATTCGAGAAGAACTGATGTCGGCTGTTAAAAAGGCGGGTTTAATTTTGGTGGTTTGGTTATTGATTGTTTCGGCTGTTTTGGGTTACGGGCTGGTGTTAAGTAACAAAAATAAATCCTTAAAGAAAGAATCGGCCGGTTTAGAACAGCAATTGACCCTCTTAAATGACAAAATCACCTTAATTTTAATTTTAAAAGACCGGTTAGAAAAAATTGATCAAGTCTTTAAGAAGCAGGAGGATTTGTCTGAACCGCTAGGTAATTTTTTCGCGAATTTTCCTGATGGTATTACCTTAACTAAGGTTAGCCTAACCGCTAAAACCTTAGATATTGCCGGTACCGGTGATATTTTAGCTATTAGTTATTTAACCAGGGCCTATACTGGTCAGAGCCAAGATTGGTATCAGAGCGCCACCCTTAAATCCTTAGTTAAAAACGAAAAAGATGTTAATTTCACTTTTAGTTTAATTGTTGAATTATGACTAAAAAAAGCTGGGGCAGTTTCAGGGAAACTTGGGATCGTTATCAACAGTATCAGCGCTTTTTTCCTTATTTGGTTTTAGGCCTAATTTTATTATCAACCGTTTCGCTATTGCGCTCCGGTTGGGACAGGATTAACCGTTTACAGGAAAATAATGCTAGGGAGGAAGAGAGAATCACTCTTTTATCAGCCCGGGTTAGCCAAATTGAATCAATATCGACTGAAGAGATTGGGGATCGGATTCGTGATGCCGTTTTTGCTCTCCCCCGAGTTAAGGATCCGTTATTAACCCTGTCTTCGGCCAAAGCCTTAGCCCTGGAAAGCAACTTAATGATTGATGAGATTAATTTTTCTCCCGGTGAGATCAGAAAAGACTACGCCAATAACAAAAAAATCCCCCAACTAGAAACAACGGCAATTAATTTTTCTCTCCAGGGTTCTGAAGACGACATTCTTTTATTTACCCAAAAAGCGGCTAAGCGTTCGCCATTACTTTCTCTTACTAGTGTGACATTAGATTTTGAAACGGCAAAAGGCGGGGTAGTTTTGGCTAAGATTTTGGCTAATACTTTTTTTGCTCCGGTTGATACTGATAAATTTTCCGAAAAAACCGAGATTACCTTGCAAGCAAAAGAAGAGGCTCTTTATCAACGGGTCAAGGCTTTAGAAAAAGTGGGTACTAGCCCTATTGCCGAAGGGGCGGAATTTGTGCCTTTTGATGAAGAAAGAGATCCGTTTACCTTTTCTCCAACAACAACTGGTGCCACTCCTTTGGAAACAGAAGTCCAAGAACCCTAGAAGTTTAATTCTAAAAAAGCCTGTTGGCCTTCTTTTTGGGCTTTAATATTGACTAGGCTTCGCAAAGATTGAATAACTCGCCCCTCCTTGCCGATAATTTTACCTCGATCTTCTTCGGCAACATCAACCAGGTAAACCTTACCCCTCTCCCCTTCTTGAACCTCAACAGTAATTTTCTCCGGCTGGTCAACGATATTGGTAAGCAAAAACTTTATGAACTTTTCCATGCTACTTCTCTAGTATTTTTCGAACCGGTTCTGTCATCTGGGCGCCTTTTTCTTTCCAATAGGCAACTCGACTCTTGTTGATTGATAATTGGTTGTTCTTAGCTTTGGGGTCGTAATGACCAATTTTCTCAACCACTTTTCCATCTCTTTTGCTTCGGGCTTCAGCTATGACTATCCGGTAGCTTCTCTCGTGCCTTTTACCAACCTGGCTTAATTTTATTTTTAGCATAAAACAAATTGTATTTTATCATAGCCTAGTTTTAGGGTAAAGAAAACCCTATTTTTTCAGGATTGTTGAGCCTTAGGTGCTTTTAGAAGTGCTTACTGTTGGGCTGCTAATTTTTTTAGAGCTTTTTGGGCGGCTTGTTGTTGAGCTTTTTGTTTTGAAGGGCCCTGGCCTTGGGCAATTTTTTTACCGGCAATAAAAATTCCCACTAGAAAAATTCGATTATGGTCTGGTCCTTTGGCTTCTAACAGTCGATATTCGGGGGTAACCCGGAATTGCTCTTGGACTAATTCTTGGAGGCGGCTTTTATGATCTTTTAGAGTTTTCTTCTTTGCCACGGCGCTAATTCTAGGCAAGACATTTTTTTCTAAAAACTGTTCCGTTTTTTCTAAACCCTGGTCTTGAAAGATGGCCCCAACTAAAGCCTCGAAGGTATCAGCCAATAAGCCCTGATTTTTTCTGCCCCCCTCCTTTTCTTCACCAACAGAAAGAAGTAAAAATTGACCCAGGGAAAGCTTTTGGGCAATTTTGGCAAGAGACGGGGTATAAACAACTTGGGAGCGGAAATTGGTCAACAGGCCTTCGGGATAATCAGGGAACTGATTAAAAATAATTTTGGAAACCCAAAACTCCAAAATGGCATCACCCAAAAATTCTAAACGCTCATTGGAAGAGAGCTCCTCTTCCGGTTTTTCGTTTAAAAAAGAGCGGTGAGTAAAGGCCCGTTTGAGGATGTTTTTATCATTAAAAACAACCCCAATCCCCTTCTCTATTTTTTTTGGATTAAACATCTTAGAATGTATAGCGTATAAAGTATAACGTATATTGTATAGAAAAAACTCAAAGCGTAAAGTTCAAATGTCAAATCCTCGCTTAAAGGTTTTTTAGCTTTAGTTTTTAAGTTTTTTTGGGTTACACCACCCTTAAAAAAGCAATTTAACAATGTAGCAATTCAACAATTATTATTTTTTTTAACTTTTAACTTTTAACTCTAAATTGTTAATCACTGCTCCCAAAGCGCCATTAATAAATCCGGGCGAATTTTCGGAGCCAAATTCTTTGGCCAATTCAACGGCTTCATCAATAATCACCTTAGGGGGCTCTTTCTTTTCGATTATCAATTCAAAGACGGCCAATCTTAAAATAGCCAAATCAATCCGATTGAGTCTTTCCAGGGGAAACTCGGGTGCCGCTTTAGTAATTGCCTTATCAACCACCAACAATTGGTCGACGATTGGTCTGATTAGATTTCGTCGGTTAATTTGGGGGTTTTTGCCTTGAAAAGAATAGGCAAACAACCGCTTGATAATCTTTTGGCGTCGTTGGTGACGAGGGTCGTTGCGGGCTTTCATAAACAAAAGTTATTTTTAGCCCAAAAGAGAAAAACCCTATGGGCTATTTTTGGACCTCGATTACCGGCGCTTCTTTATAATAGCCACAGTGAAGACAAACCCGATGGGTTTTTTTGGGTTGGCCGCAATTAGGACAAGCGACGGTTTTTGGGGTGCCAATCTTAATGGCCGCCCTTCTCTTGCCTTGGCGATAATGGGAAATTTTTCTTTTTGGTAATGCGGTCATAAAATAAATTGTTAGATTGTTAGATTGCTAAATGGCTGTTTATGGCCTCTTTTGTTAAAAATTTAACCCGGCAACAATTTAACAATATAGCAATGTAGCAATAAACTTTTAATTTGGTTCTACCTGGCCTATTTTATCTTCTTCTAGTCTTTTTTTCAAGCCGTTGGGTAATTGGCCTTTTTCTGCCAGTTGTTTAGCCCAGGTCCTGGTTTTTTCTACCAGCTGATAATTGGCCAAACTAGCCAGCTTGAATTCCGGGAAACCGTGCTGGGCGGTGCCAAAGATTTCCCCCGGTCCCCTTTCCTCAAGGTCGAGTCTGGCCAGTTCAAACCCGAGGTTAGTTTTTTCTAAAATTTTTAATCGGCGATAGCTTTTGGCGCCTAAGCCGCTTTGGGCAAATAATAGACAATAGGCCTGTTGATCGTTTCGGCCAATTCGGCCGCGTAATTGGTGGATTTGGGCCAGACCAAAACGGTTGGCCCCCTCAACGACCATAATCGTGGCTCCGGGAATATCCAGGCCCACTTCGACCACAGAAGTGGCCACTAAAATATCAATTTTACCTTGGGAAAAAGCTTTAATAGTTTGAGTCTTTTTATTAGCTTTGATCCGGCCGTGAATTAGGGCGACTCGAAAATCGGCAAAAACAGTTTTTTCCAATTTTTCATATTCGACCGTGGCCGCTTTGATATCTTTCATGGTTTCGTGTTTCGACTCTTCAATTAGGGGGTAGATGATAAAGACTTGAGCCCCGTTTTGCCTAATTTGTTTTTTAATCCAGGCATAGGCCAAGAGACGTTTTTTTTCTGGCACTAACCAGGTTTTAGTTGTTTTTCGATTTTTGGGCATTTGGTCAAGAAAAGACAGGTCAAGGTTTCCGTGAAGAACCAGGGCAACACTTCTAGGGATGGGAGTGGCGGTCATAGTTAAGACATGGGGGAATAGAGGGCCATTAGTTTTAATTAGGGCCGACCTTTGTCTAACCCCAAAACGGTGTTGTTCGTCAATGACCACCAGGCCAACACTTTCCGGCAACTTTTTTTTAAAAAGAAGAGCCTGGGTGCCGATTAAAATATCGGCTTGATCGGGGGTTTTTTTATAGGCGCTGGTTTGGAGGCCGATTTTAACTTTTTCCGGCAAGAATTTTTTGAAGGTATCGTAATGTTGTTTGGCTAAGATTTCTGTTGGGGCCATAACCAGAGTTTTTAATTGGTTCTGCCAAGCGGCAAAAGCGCCGATTATAGCAATAATAGTTTTACCACTGCCAACATCGCCGCAAAGAAGTTGATTCATGGCGATGTTTTTTTCTAAAGCCCTAAGAGTTTTGTTGATGATTTTTTCTTGGGCGCCGGTTAACTTAAAAGGAAACTGGCCGATGAGGTTTTTAATGTCAGATTCTTTGGGGCTTATTATTGGCGCCGGACGCTGTTTTTGCCAAGATAATTTTTTAATTTGAGCCTTGATTTGGGGTAAAAATAATTCATCAAAGGCCAATCTTTTTTGGGCGGCTAGGTAGTCGGCCTTTTTTTGGGGAAAATGAATTTTTTTTAAGGCCTCCCGATAGGGTAAAAAACCTTCTTTTGCCAAAATGGCTTCGGGCAAAAATTCTTCCAAGGGAAAATTAAGGGCAGTTTTAATTCGGGACCGCAGCCATTTGGAGGAAACCCCTCTAGTTTCCGGATAAACAGCCACAATTTGGCCAGTATGGATGGCTGGCCGGCCGGGAACAATTAGTTCAAAGCCGGGGTTGGTCATGGTTTTTAAGGCGCCGAAAGTGTCGACAACGCCAGACAAGCTTATCATCGCCCCCTCCCTGAGAGAATTGAGTAAAAACGGCTGGTTAAACCAAGTGATCAGGATTTGGCCGGTTTCATCGGCGACGGTAGCCTTTTGCAGGCTTTTACCCCGGCCACGATACCGGTTGGTCATTTTTACTATCCGGCCCTGAATAGTAACTGCCTCTTGGGGGGAAGCAAGGGTAATTTTGACAATTTGAGAAAAGTCTTGATAATGATCGGGGTAATGATGGAGCAGGTGGTAGATTGAGGTAATTTTTAGTTTATCAAGCCTTTTGGCGTAGGTCTTCCCTACTCCGGGCAACTTGCTAACCGGATCAGATAATTTCATAAGAATTTTTTAGCCAAAAAAAATAGCCAGGAAAGGAATAAGAGAAGTTAAAATCATCGCCACTGAGGCAATGATGACAATTATGGTAACGATTTTCTTATTTTTTTTCATGACTATTATTATAACTAAAGTTAGGCTATTGGGCAAAATTTGCCCACCTTCCAGTTTCCACCTTTAAGGTGGAAACTGGAAGGTGTAAGCTTTTTCCTTTTCTTGCCTCCTCTCCCCTTTTGGGCTAAACTTAAGGATAGTTAAAAGATTCACTAAATTGTTATGAATTGGTGGCAAACATTTAAACAACGCCTAACCCGGCTTAAAAGAAAACGGTCAGGTTACTATCGAAGAAAAAAGTTAACCCCCAAGAAAGTTCTATTGTTTTTGGGTATTGGCGCTGGGATTGTTTTGGTGGCCCTAATTTTAGTAGTAATTTGGCTGGCTCGCGATTTGCCTCAGCCGGGCCAGGTGGTCCGTCGGGAAGGTTTTGCCACTCGGATTTTTGACCGAAACGGCCAAGTAATTTATGATATTTACCAAGAGCAAAAGCGAAGCCCGATCACCTTTGAACAACTCCCCGAAAACCTAATTTGGGCGACTATTGCCATAGAGGATAAAGACTTTTATCACCATAAGGGTTTTTCTCTTCCTGGTATTGTCCGAGGCCTTTATCGAACCGTTTTCGAACGGAGTACTCAGGGGGGTTCGACTCTGACCCAACAGCTGGTAAAAAATGTTTTGCTTACTCCCCAAAGAACCGTGACCAGAAAAATTAGAGAGTTTTTATTGGCGATTCAAATTGAAACCCGTTTTTCCAAAGACCAGATTTTAACAATGTATTTAAATGAGGCTCCCTATGGGGGGACGGCTTGGGGGGTGGGTACTGCCGCCGAGGTTTATTTTGGTAAACCAGTTTCGGAGCTTTCCCTAGTGGAATCGGCCATTTTAGCCGGATTGCCCCAACGGCCGACTGTCTATTCCCCTTTTGGTACCGAACCGGAAGCCTATGTTGACCGGACTAAACATGTTTTGCGGCGGATGAGGGAAGATGGCCATATTAGCCCCGATGAAGAAAAACAGGCCCTGGAGGAATTAGGTCGGGTGGTGTTTGCCGAGGCCTCGTCAGAATTCTTAGCTCCCCATTTTGTCATGTATGTTAAGAAACAATTAATCGAGCGCTATGGTGAAGCGTTAGTGGAGGGTGGGGGCTTAAGGGTGACGACGACCCTGGATTTGGAGTTGCAAAAAGCAGCCGAAGAGGCAGTAGTCGAACAAATGGAAACGATGGGAAAATATAAAATCGGCAATGCCGGCGTGGTGGTTCTTGACCCGAAAACCGGGGAAATTTTAACTATGGTCGGCTCTAAAGATTATAATGAACCTAATTTCGGTAAATTTAACACCACCACCGCCCTAAGACAGCCCGGTTCTTCTATTAAGCCGATTACTTATGTGACCGCTCTAAAAAGAGGTTATACCGCCGCCCATGTTTTGTTTGACGCTTTAACCGATTTTCCCGGAGCTACGGCTGATAAACCTTATCGGCCCACTAATTACGATCATACCTATCATGGCCCGATGCAGGTTCGCTATGCCTTGGGCAACTCTAAAAATGTTCCGGCGGTGAAAATGTTAGCCCAAGTAGGCCTAAAGAATATGCTCCAAACCGCTTATGATTTAGGGTTGTCAACTCTGGAGCCAACCAGCCAGAACCTATCCCGTTTGGGTTTATCGGTAACCTTGGGGGGCGGCGAAGTAAGGTTATTGGAAATGGCCGGGGCTTATTCGGCTTTTGCCAATACCGGCTTGCGGGTTGACCCGGTAGCGATATTAGAAGTGGCCGATCGGGACGGCAAGGTACTAGATGAGTTTGAGCCTCGAGCCGGCAAGCGGGTTTTGGAGGAGGGTGAAGCGTTTATCATTTCTGATATTTTGGCCGATAATAGCGCTCGGGAAATCGTTTTTGGCCCCTCCTCATCGCTTAACATTGCTAATCGCCGGGTGGCGGTAAAAACCGGCACCACCAACGATATGCGGGATAATTGGGCCATTGGCTGGACCCCTCAGGCTATCGTTGGGGTTTGGGTGGGCAATAACGATAATTCACCCATGAGTTATGTGGCTTCCGGTTTTGCCGGCGCTTCGCCAATTTGGCGAAAAATTATGCTGGAAACTATCGCTAAATATCCGGGAGCAGATTTTGCCGTTCCTGATTCGGTGGTTAAGGTCGAGATTGATCAAATCTCCGGCGCCCTAGCCCACGATGGTTTCCCCTCTCGAGAAGAATACTTTATTAAAGGCACCGAGCCTCAAGGCGAAGATAAAATCCATGTTTTGCTAAAAGTTTGCCGGGATCAAAATAAGCTGGCGACGCCATTGGATATTGAGCGGGGCAATTATGAAGAAAAAGAGTTTATCATCGCCAAAGAGGAAGATCCTTATAGCTCGACTAATAATCGCTGGCAGGCCGGAATTGAGGCTTGGATTGCCGAACAAGATGACCCTCGGTATCGGGTGCCAACCGAATATTGCGACAGCGATAGCCAAGTGGGGGTTCGGATTCGGGAACCGGAAGACAAAAAGACTGTTGATAATGAATTCAAGGTTCGGGTCCGGCCCTTATCAGTTAATGATATTGATTGGGTAAAAATTTATGTTAATGATGAAGAAAAGCAGACTCTAAGAAAAGATCCCTATGAAGTTCGCCTGGTTTTGCCTGACGGTCCTTATAAAATCAAGGCTAAGATGAGAGATTCGGCCGGCAAGGAGGCCGAGCATGAAGTTAGAATTGGGGTTGGGGTTGATTGGGACTGGAAGGAGGAAGAGCCTTCACCGACCCCAACTCCCAC
>CAZUWK010000005.1:0-31379 GCA_964624185.1 uncultured Gammaproteobacteria bacterium
TTAACTGCCCTTCGCGATCGGATTATTAAGATCGTTTTGGAAACAATCCCCAAAGCCGATCTTAATGGCCATCCCAAAATGCGATTAGCTAATAATATTAATTTGCGTTTTGCCGGAATTGAAGGCGAGGCCATTTTAATGAAACTGGATGCCAAGGGTATTGCCGTTTCGACTGGTTCTGCCTGCGCCTCGGTCGGCATATCGGGTCAACTGGGAAGTTTTGCCGATATGGCCCCCTCTCATGTTTTATTAGCCTTGGGTTTAACTCACGAACAGGCCCATGGCTCAATTAGGATTTCCTTGGGTCGGCCAACGACAGAAGAAGAAATCGATTATCTGTTAACAGTTTTGCCGGGGGTGGTGGCTGATTTGCGTCGCCTCTCCCCTTTGAGCTAAAATCAAAAAAATAACAATTGCTGAATTGTCGTATTGTTATATTGTTTTCAGGATCAGTCTTATATCCACCAGAACCTTGTCAACAATTTAACAATCTAGCAATGTAACAATGGGCTTTATCGGTAATTAAAAACTGGAATTTCATTAGTAACCTGCCTGCCGACAGGCAGGTTAGAAATTAGGAATTAGAAATTTTATTTTGGTGCCTTATTCTAAACAAGTAATCAACCATTTTCAGAACCCGAAAAACTTTGGCAAGATGGCCAATCCCTCCGCTGTTGGCAAGGTTGGCAACCCGGTTTGCGGCGATATGATGCATCTTTATATCAAAGTAGAAAAAAACAAGCAGGGCGAGGAATTTTTATCGGATATTAAATTTCAAACTTTTGGGTGCGTGGCCGCCCTAGCCACCAGCTCGGCTATTACCGAAATGGCCAAGGGGAAAACCCTTAAAGAGGCGATTGAAATTAATAGTAAGCAACTGGTTGATTCTTTAGGCCAATTACCGCCGGTAAAAATTCACTGCTCGGTTTTGGCTGTCGACGCCCTGCATGAGGCCATTTTTAACTACCTTGAAAAAACTGACCAGGATGTTCCTGAATCGCTAGCTAAAACCCATCAAAGATTAAAAAAAGAACGGGAGCTAATTAAGGAAAAGTTTTCCGATTGGGTAAACTTGGAAGAAAAACAGCTAGAAAAATAAACCTCCTTTTTAATTTTTGAGCGGCGGACCGGACTTGAACCGGCGACCTTCTCCTTGGAAGGGAGACATTCTACCACTGAACTACCGCCGCACCACCGATGGATAAAACCAACAGCTATTATATTACAGTCTCCTCTTCCAGACAAAGAACAGGTTTTATTGTTGGTTTATTACCGGTGTTCTTTCTTGAGTTTTTTCCTGAGCTTGCTCTTGGATTTGGATTAGATTCTCTTGCCCACCAGCTTGATCATCCCCAGTTTGTATTTTTTGAAGAGAATTTTCTTGGTTTTGTTCTTTAATTTCAAGAAGGTTTTGGTTATTTTCTTCTTGTTCTGGGAATTGATTAGTTCTTTCTTTCATGGCCGGTCGTCTTTTTTCGATTCTTTCCAAGATTTGATCAACCTCCTCGCTTTTTTCTTGAGAGATTGCCTCTAGGGCTTGTTGGTGACCACGCAAGCTGTTTTCCATGGCTTGCTCAATTGCCCCCTTAGCCTCTTCGGGGGCCTGTTCGTAAACTCGAAATAAAACCGCTTGGTGCCTAAGAGTATTTTCGGCGATTTTAGCCATTACCTCATCAGTGTTTTGTCCGGCTTCTTTGGCTTTTTGGGCAAAGGTAAAGGCGTGAGAAAATTGCTCTTGGTGTTGGTTCATTATTTGTTGAGCCAATTCTGTTTCTCCTTGAGCCATTAAGGCGTTGGCCTCAGCTAGCCTTTTTTCGGCCAGAGCCATTGCTCGTTGAGCCCGATTGATTTGACCAAAAGCGAATAAATTACCAAGCCTTTCAGATATTGATTTTAAGAAATATAAGGGATGGTTGGGAAGGAGGCCTGGCTCAATTAGCTCTTCTTGAAGGTCAACAGTAACACTTTTAGCTTCATCAACTAAATTAATCGGTTCTTCTTGATTTTCTTGAGGAGAGTCTATTAACAGATCAACTGGCCCTTCAGCTTGGGCATTAGTAAATGAGGCAAATAGTAAAAACGTTATTAGCTCAAAAACTAATAAATATTTTTTCAATTTAATCACCTCCCTTTTTATCAAGATAGATTTATTTTGACATTTTTATTTTAGGAAGTCAAAAAAGGCTTTGGTCGGGGATGTGGGACTTGCCTGTCCACCGATAGCCGCAGCTTGAGCCGTATACGAACAGTATAGGAAGGCGAACGCTAAGGCAAGGTGGAAACCCACGGCCTGTCTTCTTGGGCGACCGCTCTAGTTTTTTGGTCGCAATTACTAAACGCTACTAGACCCTTTTTTAACAAAATCCCTGATTGCCGTGTTTCGCGCGGCAGAACCGAAACTGAACGCTCGGGCGGGCAAGAAGAAAGGGGGTTGAGGGGAATGAATTTTGCCCGCTCGCAATTCTGCATCAGCAGAATTTGGCTTAAAAATTTTGCTCGAAAAAGGTTCGAGCTTCGACTCTGGCGAGGCGAGCGAGCAATCAAACTCGTCCAAAAGCCCTGAAAGTTTTGTTTGGTCGGGGATGTGGGACTTGAACCCACGGCCTCGCGCTCCCAAAGCGCGCGCGCTAGCCTCTGCGCCAATCCCCGAAATGTTTTGTTTGTTTATGACTATTACAATTTATCGCCTCAGGCAATCGTTTTAGCCATCTGGGTCACGTTTCGCCAATTATCTTTTGTGTTCTCCGAAAGACAGCCTAATTTTAACATATTTACTCTGTTTTCCGTCATTCCGCCTGCCTTGGCCCCGCACCCCGTGTGGTATGAGGACCCGGAATTTTGGACGAAGAAAAAAATCTCGGCTTTTACCGGGTTGACGATTTCCCTTTTTATCGATTATTTATAAAATACGATATAGTATTTTTAATCGGAAAGAATGATGATGATTTTGTCCCGCTATTTTGGTGTATAAATACGTTACCGTATTTATTGATAAAGGGTAGTTGGCTTATTGGCTGGTTTGGCGAGCGAAGCAATAGAGAAAAATAAAATAGGTTGTTCTTTACTTTAATTGGTGAGTATTTTATTATTGAGCTGATGAGGGAAAAAACTGTTGGCTATTTTTTGTTAGTTTTTTCTATAATAGTAATTATCGGTACGGCCGTTAACGTTTATTTGGTTTTTACCGGTCAGGTAGCGCCGGTTGATGTTTTTAAATCTTTACAAACCTCGGATTTGCTACCTGTTCCCCAACAGGCAGCCGTTTTGGAAAACCAAAATGGTAATGGTACTGATTTGAGTACCAGCTTGAATATTTTTGCTCATTTGGCTCTGGCTAGCTTTATCGGCTCGGCCGCTTTTAAAGTTGGCCGCCCAGGGACAATGATGGTCCGGCCAATAAAGGTTAACCTTAATCAGGAGAAAAATTCTTGATTAGTATTTTCTTCCCCCAACATCCACGAAGATTGTTATTTTATGTCCTATAAGCTATAATACGAGGCAGTATTTTGGATCTTTTCTAATCGCAGAAAAAACTATCCAAAAAGCACTTTAAAATCAAGAGACTTTAGTTTTCCCCTCTTGTCGCCAGACCAATAACTTTGACCCACATTTTTTTCCTCAAAAGATGTGGTCCCAGCTCAGCTTTTCTTTGCCAGAAGAAAGGTTGATTGTTCGATTAAAAATAATGGTTTCGCTGGGCTTTCTCTAGAAAGGAGAGCAAGATGAAGTGGCGAGGAGTTTTGGTAGTGTTGACGGTTGTCTCTTTGGTTACTGGGGCAACAACCCTGGCCCAAGGAGCCAATGTCTGTCCGGCTGGCAATGTCAAGTTCGAAGTAGCGTCGGGGTATGAGTACAACGATGGCAGTGGGTGGATCGAGGCCAATGAAGACAGGGCCTGTTGGGGAGCCAACGAAGGCTATGAAGTTGTCGGTGTCTGCATTTATATCGGTGGTCCAGGCAAGGAGGAGCGGTTGATCAACTTAGGACCCGGTGATGGTTGTTGGGACAATCCGGAAAAGTACGGCATTTCCCATGTCGTGCTTTATACGGAAGAAATTCCTGAGCCAACGCCGACGGACATACCACCCGAGCCGACTCCAACCGAGGTATTTCCAACTGAAACCCCGGAACCAACGCCGACGGATCTGCCGCCGGAGCCGACACCGACCGATGTACCACCGGAACCAACGCCTACGGAGACACCATCGGAGCCGACGCCAACGACTATACCACCCGAACCGACCCCTACTGACATTCCGCCGGAACCAACGCCGACAGAGGCTCCGTTCGAGCCAACACCGACTGATACTCCGGTTGGACCGAAGGAGACGGCAATGCCAACTCCCGATGGTCTTCCTTCGACCGGTGGTCAGCCAGGGTCAAGCCAACCATCATTGCTGATGGTTATTGCTTTAGCGGGAGGTGTTTCTCTTGCCTCTTTAGTTTTGCGTCGCCGCAAGACTTAAAAAAAGAGGAATTGTCTCTTAGAAAAGGAGGTGATAATCATCTCTAACAAGCCACATCCTGCTCAGGGGTCTTAATACAATTTTTTTGTATTTTTTAGATCCCTGAGGGGTGTGGCGTTTTTTTAATTAGATTTTCTAGAATGAATAAAAAAAAGAGCTATTGCCTTTTTTCTTAAAAATTGATAATTTATTTTTAACAAAAAAACTTATGGATGCTAAAAATACTTGGTTTCAACATTTAGCGGTTGGGGTTTTTTCTTTAATCTTGGCTTTTGGTTTTATCCGCCTTTTTGGTCTTCGTCCATCAGCCGCCTTTGCTCGGGCATCTTTTTTACTGTTATTTTTAACTTTAATTATCGGTCCGATCACTAAACTCAAAAAACCCTCAGTGGTTTCTTCGCCCCTAAAACTGCCTTGGAGTTGGCGAAGTGAATTGGGAATTTGGTTTGCCATCACCTCTTTAGTTCATTTTTACTTGGCCATGAGCGGCCGACCCCAGTGGAATTTTTTAGCCGCCTTGGGGGGCGGTATTGGCGGAGAGGGTTATGGTTTGGCTAATTTATTGGGGTTTATCGCCCTATTTTGGACACTTATTTTGGCGGCGACCTCTTTTGGTAGGGTAATTAAGTGGCTGGGGGTAAAATCTTGGAAATGGCTTCATTCGATGACCTATGTGGTTTTTTATCTAGTGGCCGCCCATACTTTTTACTTTCAGTTTTTCTCTAAATATCGCGGTGGGCCCGATTGGTTTGGCTGGCCGGCAATTATTATGACAATAATAGTCGTTTTTCTTCAGCTGGCTGCATTTGCCGAAACCTTAATTAGCCAAAAAAGAACCGAAAAGTAATTCCTTCCCCAAACCCTATCTTGGGAGGACAAAAGAAAAACGGGCCTATTTTTATTTCTCTGCCACTGAAGCAGTAGTGGTCGTCCCCTTTTCTAAAATATAGACACCGGGGCGGCTGACGATATCAAAACAGCAAGAAAGCACCGGTTTATCTTTAATTTTTCTCAAAAAGGGTAAGTTAAAAATTTGCCGCCAATCTTTTCTTCGATATTTTTGGGAAGTCGGCAAGAGACTAAAACCAGCTTTTTTAAAAAGGTTTTCCCAGTAGGTAACATTGCTTTCAGCTCCTGTCCTATTAATGTGATCGGGTACTTGGTCAAATCTTCCCTCGGACGGATCGGCAATGGCGATAAAAGCCCGGCCCCCAGGTTTTAGAACCCGATAAGTTTCCTTGACTAGTTGGTCAGCGTTGTCGATATGTTCGAAAACGTCGTTTGAGACAATAACATCAAAACTTTCATCCTGAAATGGCAAGGTAGTAGCGCTAGCTTCAATTGGCGATAACCCTCGTTTTTGGCTTTCTTTTAGGGCCGGGTCAAAATTTAGATCAAGACCATAATAATGGTTTTCTTGATTCGGGACTTGGTCTTTGATAGCCTCACCCAAAAGCCCTACCCCACAGCCAATTTCTAATATTTTTGATTGATGGCTAATGTTGGTTTCCTTGATAATCGCTTCGGCGGCTAGTCTAAAACGAATTGGAGCTATTTTTCGGCGCAGGGCAATAAGAGGGTTTTCTTGGCGGACAGTACCATAACCAAAATAAGGAAAGGCTTCGCTAGCCGCTTCGGCCATAGGGATATTTTATTATTTTTTGGTAATTATTACCAATAATATTTTTAATTTTTTATTTGGTAAAAAGATTAGCGATTTTTTCAAGTGTTCCCTTTTCTAATTTTATTTTCCTCTTTTTGAGAAAAATATTTCACTGGTAATTATTCAGAGAAGGAACTAGAAATTCAGGCTTACACTTCTTTTGGTAAAATTAGATCTTTTGCTACTTGGCTCCAATCAATTTCTTGGCCGGTAAGATCGACAATAGAATTATAGGGTTTACCGGTATTTAAAACTGTTACCGGCACACCGGTTTCAACCCTTACTTTTTCTATTAGTTGCCACAGCCGATCGGTGATACCATCAACAGTTTTAACATTTTTTACTTTGGGGTCGTAATGTTCGCAAAAAGTGAGGGCGATTTGGGTAGCACCGTTAAGCTCGGTGGCATAAGCTAGCATTTCCCAGTTAATGCCGGAGCCCTTGCGCCGAATTGCTCCTCCGATTGAGCTATATTCCACTACTCCCCTACTGGCCATTTCTTCTTGGGTTAATTCCTCTGTCCATAAAGACCCCTGCCCTTCCCGAGTTGGCAAGGTTTTTACTACCATGATTACTTCTTTTATTTTTTGCCAATTTAAGCCAACATCGTCTCCCGCTGCCATGGCGGTGACATTGTCGGAGGTGGTGTTGGGGTAATCTGGTGATAAGGCTAGTGAGAGCCAGGTTCCTTGAGAAGATTCCACGACTACTATTTCTTTTTCGGCGGTTCGATTAACTTCCTTACTAACGTCGGTCAAAAATGGTTTTAGCTCAGGAACATCTTGGGCCTGTTGGGTCCTTCTTAAGATAAAATCTGCTCGGCAAAAGCCACTGCCGCTAAAAGTAGAGCCAATTGCCTGCATACCCTTGCTTTTTCGTTCGGCTTCAATATGATTTTTGGTGATAATCGGACAACGATAATCAACCAAGACTCTTTCTTCTAAACCAAATTTACCTATTTCTTCTAGGAGTAGTTCCGGATTGACGGCCACGCCGGAACCAATTCTTATTTTGCTTTCCGGGTTTAGAATCCAACCTAGAGGAAGTTGGTTGGTTTTAATATAGGGACCCTGTTCGGTGAGAAAGTAGCCGTGTTCGGCGTTGGGACCAACGCCGGCCCGAGCCACAATGGCGGCCTGGTCTCGCTTAGTAATATAGGCGGAGATTAGTCCTTTGCCTTCATCGCCCCATTGACTGCCAACAATGATTTGAGCGCCGCTTTTTCTTTCCGGGTTCATTATTTGAATTTTTAGGGGGCAGGAAATTTACTACAACCTATTATAAACGAGTAAAGAGCGGTTGTAAACAACCCCCAAGTATTAGTTTTTTGGTTTCCAAAGACACATTTTAAGATCTATTCTTTCTCGTTTGAAAACTACCCCCTCAGATACTAATAACTGTTTTTTAGTAACAAGCCCCTTTCTGGCTGAATAGCCAACTAATTGACCATCAGAACCAATTACCCGATGGCAGGGAACTTTGGGTGCGTGGGGGTTGGTTTTCATTAACCAACCAACGGCTCGGGCCGTTTTTGAATTGCCGGCCAGTTTGGCCACCTGGCCATAAGTAGCCACTTTTCCTTTGGGGATTTGACTAACAACCTTATAAACGTGGTTTCTAAATAGCACTGTTTTATTTTATACTCTTAGGGGTTTTTTCCTCAAGAGGAGCGGGGATTGGAGTTATTCGACAAAGGTTAGTGCTAAGCCTTTTTTACCCATCCGGCCGGTTCGGCCAATACGGTGGACATAATCATCATAAGTGGCCGGAGCGTCGTAATTAATTACCTGGGTAACGTTATCAATGTCTAGACCTCGGGAAGCCACATCAGTGGCCGTTAAGACCTGAAGCTGGTTGTTTTTAAATTGCGCCAGGGCTCTTTGCCTTTGGTTTTGAGATTTATTGCCATGAATAGCGGTGGCCTTAATGCCGTATTCAACTAAAAGTCGGGCCAGCCTTTCCATCCCCCATTTGGTTCGGCCAAAAATCAGCACCTTATCAAAGCCCGGTTGGGCTAGCAATTTTCTTAAGACATCGATTTTGGCGCCCCGATTGGTAATTTTGATGATATCTTGGTCAATATTATCAAGAGTGTCTTGGTGTTTCACCGAGACTCGAATCGGTTGGTGAGCAAAGTTTCGCAAGATTTGCTCTGTTTTACCGTTAACTGTCGCCGAAAAAAACAGCCCTTGGCGGTTTTGGGGTAAAAGGGAAATTAAATATTTAATATCTTTGATAAAGCCCATATCGACCATGCGATCCACCTCGTCTAAGACAATATTGCCAAAAGAGGCCGGCTCGATTTTTTTGCGTTTGATAAGGTCTTTTAACCGGCCCGGGGTCCCAACAATAAAATTGGGATTTGATCTTAAAATACCTATTTGCCGGCTGATATTGACGCCGCCGATAATGGTAGCAATAGATAAACCCATCCCCCTAGCAAGATGGTTAAATTCTTGGCCAATTTGTAGGGCTAATTCCCGGGTGGGCACGATGATTAATACTCTTTGATTTCTGTCTAAATAGGCTTTATTAATTAGGCCGGTTAAAAAAGCGGCCGTTTTACCGGTGCCGGTGTTAGCAACGCCAATAATGTCTTTACCGGCCAAAACCTGAGGGATAACCTGGTCTTGAATTTGGGTGGGGGTTTGATAGCCGTGTTGGGCGATGTTGGTTTTTAATTGGTCAACCAGAGCGTAGTCGGCAAACTTGGCTCCTTCGGCAAAAGGTTTTTCAACCGGGCCGCCTTTGGCTTTTTTAATAAACAGGCTTTCGTCGAGCTTTTTTTCTGAATTTTGAAAACGTCTTTTGTTGGCCCGATTGCCAGAGCCAGAAGTTGGCCGGCGATAATAGTTTCTTCGTTTGGAGTAGGCCATAAGTTATTTTTGGTTTTTAATTGAGGCAATTGCGCCCAGGTAGATCTGCTTAAAGAAATGAAGTCGTTTTTAATGTGAAGATACTTGAGTAGAAAGTTTGAGGTATCTTTATCTTTTAAAAAAACTAAATCAGTATAAGCAGATGTACCAGGGTACAATCTGCATCAATCAAAAAGTATTATAACACGAAGGCCGGCTAATAGCCAGTTTCCCCCCCAAACCTATTTGTTTTTGGGCGAAAAAAGGGCTTTATTTAGGGCTTCACGAATGTTTTTGCCGGCAAACCAACCCTTAAGGTAAACCAGGGTGTTTTTGCTCTGATTATTATCTTGAAGATAGTACTTGTCGATCCGTCCACCTCTTTTTAAAAAGATTTTAATTAGTTTGTCGACGGAAGGTTGATTAGCGATAAGGTTATTATAACACAAAAAAACGGCAGGTTAATATAAACTATAGGATAAGGAGGTTAAGGTTTTTTAGCAAAAGAGCCTGGGGAGTATCAATTCTTGCCTGGGGCTGATACAATATCCACTTGCCCCTTCATTTAGGGTAAAAAGTAGTTTAAAAATATGAAAAAGATAAGAAACGTGGCCGTTATTGCCCATGTCGACCATGGTAAGACCACCCTAATCGACGCCCTATTAAAGCAAACCCACACCTTTCGGGATAATCAGAAAGAAATGACCGTTTCCCGAATTTTGGATAGCAACGACCAAGAAAGAGAGCGCGGCATAACCATCAGGGCCAAAAATTGCGCCATTGGCTTTGCCGATACCAAAATTAACATTATCGATACTCCGGGGCATGCCGATTTCTCCAGTGAAGTGGAACGCACCCTGGGTATGGCCGATGGCGCCCTGTTAATTATCGATGCCCAGGAGGGACCCATGCCCCAGACCCGGTTTGTTTTGCGACAAGCCTTAAATTTAGGTTTAAAAATTATTGTCATTATCAATAAAATTGATAAGCAATATGCTCGTGTTCCCTGGGTAATCGAGAAAACAGAAAATTTGTTTTTGGATTTAGCTAAAAGTGAGGATCAGCTTGACTTCCCTATTCTCTATTCTATCGGCCGAAACGGCCAGGTCTTTGAAGAAATGCCGGACGATTTTAATGTTGAGGCCGATGTTACCCCGCTATTGGAGAAAATTATTGATTTTATTCCGGCTCCCCAAAACCGGGACGACCTACCTTTTAAAATGTTAGTGTCTTCTTTTGAACATGACGATCATTTGGGGCGGATTCTAATTGGCCGCATTCATCAGGGCCAAATTACCCGGGGCCAAAAGGTCAGCCTAATTCAGAAAGAAAACAGCCTTTTTGCCTTAGAAAAAATTTTTATCGCTCAGGGCCTGGTTAAAGAAGAGGTTGAAATGGCCACCTCAGGCGATATTGTTTTTTTGGCCGGAGTTACCGGGGCCAAAATTGGCGACACTATTGCCGCGGTTGGTCAAACCAAAAGCCTGCCGGCGATGGAAATTGGCAAGCCGACACTACACATTGCTATTCAACCTAATAAATCGCCCTTTTCCGGCCAGGAAGGAGAATTTTCCACCGCCAATCAGCTGGAGGAAAGATTAAAAAAAGAGGCTGAAACTAACCTTAGCTTACAAGTATCCAAGGCCGGCAATGGTAAATTTAGAATGGCCGGCAAGGGCGAATTACACTTGACAGTATTTTTAGAGGAGTTGCGCCGAGACGGTTATGAATTGGAGGTAGAAAAGCCGGAAGTCATTATCAAAGAAGTTGATGGAGTTAAAATGGAGCCGGTGGAAGAGCTAGATATTATTATCCCCACCGACTATGCCGGGATTATTAATCAAGAATTAGGCCGGCGCTATGCTGTTCTGGTCAATACCGCCCCCATTAGTGAAAAAGAAACCGAATTTGTTTATCGTTTGCCAACCCGGGCCCTAATTGGGTTAAGGAGTTTGCTGGTTACTCAAACCAAAGGAACCATTATTTTCAGCTCTCAAGTGGTTGATTACCAGCCCTTGGGAAAGCCGATCAGAAAGTTACGCCCCGGAGCCCTAGTGGCCGCCCAATCGGGTAAGGCTCTTTCCTATGGGCTAAACATTGCCCAGGGTCGAGGGCCAACTTTTATTGGTCCGGGTACCCAGGTTTACCAGGGCATGATAATTGGCAAAAACACCAAAGAAGACGACATTGAAGTTAATGTTTGTCGGGGCAAGAAACTAACCAATATGCGCTCCAAAAGTTCTGATGGTATTATTCAACTGGTCCCCCCGATTCCGGTCACCTTGGAAATGGGCCTGGGTTTTATTGACCATGATGAATTAATGGAGATTACCCCCAAAAGCGTTCGCCTGAGAAAAAAGGCCGTTTCCAGGCAAGAAAAACGTCGTTTTCGTCAAAACCGCCTGGTTAGTTAGCCCCCGTTACTCCATTCGAGCAATATATTCCTTCCTTTGGGAAAGTTATTTTAGTAATCACTAGCCGAATTATGGGCCTTTTGATCTATAGAATTTTGTTTCTATAGGTTTTTTTCTTTTTATAACTTATTCGACTAAATTTATTTATTTTTTGGTCTTTTATGGTATAATATCCAACGATATATAGTAATGTCTTATGTTAGAAAGGGATGTTCATAATTCAGCTTCAATTATTGAAAGATATCAGCCTCAACCCTTACTTTCTAATATTAATCAAGCAAAAAAAATTGCCTCTTGTTATCATTTGCCAATAGAAGACGTTGTGTTTTTGGCTTTAAATTGTTCTGGTGTTTATGATGAGTCAGGCCTTGAAAGAGGTAGATTTACCTTGACTTGTTTTTCGGGAAACGAGTATCGTTTTGCTTTAACACTAAGTGAAAAACCACTTTCCCCTTTTCGGCTAAATAATGGTTTTCTGTTTTTGGCTGATCAGGCAATTGGTTTAGTAACTGATGTGGAATCAGACACCTGCACTGATTCCTATTACCGAAGGGATAAAAGACATTTGACTTTAAATTCTAATTCTCGAAGTCAATGTTGTGGTTGCAGGTTTTGTGGGACTTATAGCCTAGAAAGAGACGATCAGCTATTAACTACTTCTTTTGCTATTAGAAGAAAAGTAGTGCAATTAGCTAATGCCAGGAAGAATGGTTTTAGAGATCTAGACTCGATTGGTGTAGTAACAGGCTGTTTTTCTGATGAAGGAGAACTGGTTGATCATTTACTAATGATAAGAAAAGAATTTGATAGAGAAGGCTTTAGAGGAGAAATCCAATATATTGGTGCTCAGCTTCGCTCTATTGAAGCAATTGAAAAATTGATTGCTAGTGGGTCGTTTGCTTACTATTTAAGCGTGGAATGTTTTGATAGGAGAGAAGAAATGATGAAAGAGGCTAAAGCCTCTTTAACCTTAGAAGATGGTGCTAGACTGCTTGAACAGGCACGCTCGATGGGGGCGGAGACATCTTTTTTATATATTGTTGGTTTAGATTCAATCGAGTCGTTTAAAAATAAATTGCCTCTCTTTAGCAACGTCGTTACTCGATTACCTCAATTCCAAACTTTTCAGGTTTATCAACCAGAACAAATTACAGTCCGATGCCCCGAAGCTTGCGATTTAGATTATTACTTAAGAATAAGAAAAGTTGTCGAAAACACTTTTCCTAATTTGAGGCCAGATGTTGGTTTAAATTATCGTGGCCTTTGGTATAGTGAATATGCAGGACAACCCATTACTAAATAAAGCAAAATGAGTCGCATAGAAATAGATGATTACGAAAATCGGAGACATTTTTCTGAAGGGGAAATTTATGAGCCCCTAAGAGAAGCTTTTGGGATAGATGCTTTCTCTGGATTACCCTGTGGGGAGCTGAGAGAATTTGTTAATCAGGTTTTTTTAGATAAAGAATCTTTGCACTTAATGGCAAGTAATGAGAGAGAGGCGGTTGGCATATCGGCGGGAATGTGGCTAGGAGGAAGAGAGCCGGCAATTTATATGCAAAACAGCGGCTTGTTTTTGTCTTCTAATGATATTGGGTCGTTATTAATTGCCAGCAAAATTCCCGTTACCATTGTTGCTTCTTGGCGAGGTACTCCTGGGGAAACGGCAACGCAACACCACGCTACAGGTAAGGCAACCCAAGACCTTTTACGAGCTTTGGAAATACCATTTATCGTCGAGGCCGACGAAGAAAAGCTTTGGCTTTTGAAAGAGGAAAAAGAGAGAACTGGAATGCCAGTTTGTATATTAAAATGTAGAGAAAGATTTAACCAGCCACCCGAAACCATAATGCATAAGAGTAAAGAGCGCCCTATGGGTTCTAATATCTCTTTGGAAAAATCTGTCAGACTGAATCGCGAACAAGCCCTAGATATTATTATGGCAAACATTGATGTCGATACAGCAGTTTTTTCATCGACAGGATTAATTTCCCGATCTCTATATCATTATTATGATGGCCCTAATCAGTTCTATAATGCTGGAGCTCTTGGCCTGACTAGCTCAATCGCGCTTGGTTTTGCTATGACACGTCCAGAAGTAAAAGTGGTAGTCATTGAAGGTGATGGCAGTGTCTTAGCTGATATTGGTATTTTAAATTTAATTGGTTACTATCATCCCTCGAATTTTCATCATATTGTTTTGAATAATCGATCATATTTGTCATGTTCTGGAGAACCAACTATCGGAGCCGATTTAATTCCTCAACTAGCATTGGATTTTGGCTATGATCAAATTATTACTACAACGGAAAAAGATGATATCATTAGCCTGGTGAATAAGCCAAATCAATTAAAGATGACCCATATCTTAATTAATCAAGAGGGTAGGAGGGATTTTGATCGGCCGGTAGAAGCGGCTAAAATCTCTCGGCGCTTTCGAAATCATTTTTATGAATAACGACAAAAATAATAACCATAATCGGTGGGATGATATCTATCGCAAACCGGAAGAATACCAATACTATGATCTTAATGATATTCATCCGGATATGTGTAAGGTTGCCGATTATTTTAAAAAGCAAGGCGTAGAAAAAGTGCTTGATGTCGGCTGTGGCATAGGAAGTAATATGCTATTTTTAGCCAGGCTTGGCTTTACTCTTACTGGAATCGATAGTTCACCAAACGCGATAAATAGGTTAAATAGGATTATAAAAAAGACAGACATAGCAGGAAAAGCGGTTGTAGCTAATTTTCAAGACCTACCTTTTCCTAGCCAGGTTTTCGATGCGGTGATTTCTGTTCAGACTATTAATCATGGTAAAGAAGACGAGGTTAGAAAAGCTATTGCAGAAATCGAGAGGGTTCTTTTTCCTGGAGGCGTTGTTTTCATTACTGTTCCCGGTCGAGTAGCCAAAGGGGAGGTGCGCTATTCTTTGATAAAAACTGCCGAACAAATTTCTGAGCGGGTTTATGTTCCTACAAAAGGCCGCGAAGCTGGTATGCCCCATTTTATTTTTAATAAAAGAATAATAAAAAATCTATTTGCAAATTTTCATATTACTGACTTGTGGCATGATGAAAGAGACTATTATAGTTTTTTGGCAACTAAAAAAGAAAAAAATAAAATATAGAGGCAGTTTTTTCGGTATGATGTTCGTAGAATTACAGAAAGCTATCTATTTAAGAGCTCTTCAAGAACGTTTATTAATTGTTTACTACTTTCAAAAAGTATCGTATTCATTCCAATTCTTCGTGGATAGTGAAGATTTCTTGTTTTGTCATCAATCAAAACACAACTTTCGGGGTCTACGCAAGCCGTATGTAAAGCTAATAAATATATTTCCTTCTCAGGTTTTCTGAGCCCCACATCACATGAGCGTACTTTATGATGGAATAATAGACCAATACGCTTCTCGTGGGGGGAATATTGGTAAAGCCCTGTTGTATTAGAGAGAAGACAGAGACTGTATGATCTTTGTCTCAAGCTCTCAATTAATGAAACAACGTCTTCGTTAATTTCTGAATCTTTTTCGATATGATTTATCCAGAGATCTTTCAATACATTATGCCTTGTTATACCAAGGGCTGATGATACGTCCTCCCAAAATCTGTCGGGAAATTGCCTTGTTTGAGCGCCTCTAGCATGCAGGCCGATAACTTGCTGACACCTCTCTTTTTCTAGTCCAAAGTTCTCCGCTATTGATTCAACCAAATTTTTTCTTGGTAAAGTTCCAATTACCCCTCCGTAATCAAACATAATTTCTTTTATCATAGTTGTGGCAGTGTTTGCAGAAAATTAGGCCAATAGATAGTTGCCATACCTATTTTATTTGCTGGAATAATTTCCTTTTTTTTACTATCACCAATCACCAAACACGTGTCGGGCGATACATTGAAAGCCTGGGATACATTTAGAAATGCTTGTTTGTTTGGTTTTAACACCCCTGTTTCATATGAGAAAAAAAATTTATCAACCGCGTCGATATTCCATTTCTTTTTCCAACTCTCCTTTACGGGGAAAACATTTGATAATACGGCTGTTTTTAGGCCACATTTTTTGGCAAACTTTAAAAGAGAAATTGCCTTAACATTAGGTTTAGCCTCTTTTCCCCAATTGTTCATAAATGATATTTGTGTTTTTTTAAGCGTATCATTATTTTGTAAATTTAGCTTTTTAAGAAAAATATCAACGCCATTTTCAATATTTGTATATTTTTCTAACTGAAACACTTCCTCTGATGTCTTTCTAAAAACATCTTCAGAAACCTTTACCTTATTTTTCTTTAATATTTGTCCCATATCTTCCCAAGCAACATCAATTAAGACACCACAAAGATCAAAGATTACTACTTTTATAAGCTTATTTTCAATTTTTGTTTTTGACATAATCAAAAATGCTCTCTAATTAGTTGTAAATCAAATATATAACCTTTTTCTTTTACAAATTCTCCTGTTTGCTCGATAGACTCCTGCATTAAGTTATATATATGAAAAAGGGGAGCAGTTACTAGGCTTGTTCTCCAGATCCAGTTTTCAAGTGTGTGATCAATGACGAGCAGGTCATCAAGTAACTGAATGTCTTTTCTGCCAAACATAGTATATCCTTTTTCAATAGATTTTTCCTGAGCTGCTTTTTTCAGCTGCTTCTCAACTTGTGATGAAGGTGCTTTTAGGGTTCTTACGGCAAGTTCGGCATTTCCTCCACAGAACTGATATACGAAGTTTTCATTTTCTCCTCTTGCGTATTGCGCTTCGCTGAGCAACCTCAATATAGGTGAAGGTGGCTTAGACGGAGTAATAAACAAATTACTATCAATATGAGGATATTTTCTGATGAGTCTTTCATATAAATCCGTTTGGGCTCTTTTTGCATTTAATCCAAAAGCTGTTGTTTCACTAAAAAATACTCCTACTCGAGAAACAAAGTTTCTTAAAAATTGCTTATGTTCAGGCTTTATGTCTTTAGGTTTTTGAAGGTCGTTATCGGCAACAAATCTACCGGCAGTATCAAGAATCTTAAGTAAACCTATTTGCCTGTCTAGGTAACGACTACGAAAAATTATAGGATTTCCAATTTCATAATCAATACAGGGGATATAGTTTATTACCTTTATGTTGTTTTTCCAATTAAGGGTTTCAAGATAATTTGGGTCACGAATTCCGGTTATCATTTTTTTTGGGAAAAGCTCGGCGTTGTTTGGCCCCGGAGCACCTTCTATATTCATTAGTGATATTATATCTTATAATCTAACAAACGATAAATTTTATCCAACAATTAGCATAAGAATCTTTCCTCAAAAAAATAAAAACAATTATGTATGACAGGCGAAAATTGGTGGCTGAGCAAATGGAAAATAGATATTTTAGCGTTGAAACTATTGCAATCAAGCGACAATGTTCTTGTTTCGAATAACCTGATCACAAAACTACTACATTAATACTCTATTTAGCAGAATCTGGTTAAAGTGTATTGATAAATGTAATTAATTATATTTAATCAGCCAAATATTTACGTAGGCAAGAAAACCTGTTTGTTTATAAAAGAGGTTTTTTAGAATATAACTAATGTAATCGAGAACGTATGTATAACGTAGTTAGATATTGGCGTTGATGACAAAGTTGAAAAGAATTTATCATTTCTAAATCTAAATTAAAAATATTATATTTTTATGTTAAAAAGCAAATTATCCTATCGCCAAGGGGTATTGGTCGTAATCATCGACAGTGACAAAAATTTTTTTAGTACGGCTTAATGAATTTAAAGATGATGAGTGGAAATTTATCAGCGGTGGAATTCAGAAAGGGGAGGATACAAAGAAGGCTCTATTTAGGGAGCTAAATGAAGAATTGAACTTAGGAGCGGATAAGTTTTAGCTAATTGGTAAGAGTCAATATAGTCATTATTATGATTTTCCTGAAGAGAACGGCAAATTGATTGATGGCGTAAAATATCGTGGCCAAGGAAAAAAACAATTTCTCCTAAGATGTTTGGCAAAAGATGATGAAATCAAGCTTCTCAATAAGGAATTGAGGGCTTATCGTTGGGTTAAGTTTGAGGAATTTACTGATGAAAAAAAGAAATGTGCGAGATAACCTTTGAAGATGACGAGGGCCAGCTACCGTTAAGGCATAAAGTTATTTTTGGCATCACCACGCTTAGCACTTTAAAGGTAAAAATGATTGCACCTAGGACTTATCAACCCCTGGAAGGCAAGGAGAAAGGTGTTACCCACTACCTCTTTAATAAAAGTATATTAAAAAAACTTTGCTGATTTTGATTGTGAAAAGTTATGGATTGATTACGGTGAGAAAAATTGGGGATGACATTACTGTTTTATTGGTTGTGCAACTAAACTGTCTGTTGACGAACCTCCTGGAACCAATTATTTAATTTTAGGTAGAATCGATCGGGAATTTCTGAATATGGCATGGATTTTCTTAGTTCCTTTATCCATTCGAATTTTTCTTCTGCTGAATAATGAAAAACCTGTTTTCCAGAAGGTATGACTGCTAAAGATGAGGTTTCTAGTTCATAATTTTCTTCAGGAACCGAAAATCCAACTTGGCCTAATGGTCTATCCCAGGTTGCATCAACTGTTTGCCAAAAACCATCTAGATCTGCCAGTAAAGAAAGATGATTTTGAACTGGCATTTTTTCTACTAGAGCTTGAAGTTCATGTGGGTAATTAACTGGAAGTTCTTGCCAAAGAAAAGGCGTGCTTACATAAATTACTGGTATTTCTAATGCCTCTAATTGGGCTCCAAGATAATAATGTTTAGGTGAGCAAGTACCCGATCCTCTTCTGGGAAAATCTTTAACATGATCTTGCCAAGACGTTCTTTGTTGACAACTAACAATGGCGAAAGGAGCATTTAAGGTTTTTGTAAAAATTGCTCTTGCTTTTTCTTTTTTCAATTCCCGAAGGAGCAATTCTTGCAAGGTGGAATCTTGAGTTAAGATAGGGGGGTTTTCTTTAGTTGCCATTTTATTTAATCTTGAATTCAAATAAAGTAATTTTTCCCATAGTATATCACGGATATTTATAAGTTCACCTTTATTTGTTGGTATTGGCCTTGAATATCTTGATTAGGTATACAGACAATACTGCCTACCCAAAATATTTTATATGTTATAGTATAACCATATAGGTAAATAGTTTGGCCAAAATGGAAAAAGGGGCCTGTTAATGCTTTTAGTTACCTGCGCATATTTAGCTGTGGTATTGAAATGCTTATTATCTTGATTCTTTAAAGCCAAGCAATGTTGAGGTTGTTAACTGTTTATTCTGTTAGATTAATAGTATGCGGCAGAGAGTGAAAAGAACGGGAAATAATTTTGCCCCAAGGTTAATTTATCTGTTTTTTGAGAATAGTTATTTTTACTCCATTCGGCCAATATACTCCCCTTCTTTGGGAAAGTTGGCCCGATAGTCGGCAAGTAGTTTTTTGCCCAAAAGTTTGGGATAGAGACTGTCGGGTAAATTATTAAGATCAAGCCAGGTCGGCCATTTTTTACCGTCAAATTCCGGGTCGGGCCGGCCCTCAATTTCTTCGAATTTATTAATATCGCCCAAAATAAATAATTCTAGGCTGTGCTCATTTTCTTCCGGCAGAATAAAATCGCGAACATAAAGAATTTTTTTGAAAGTAAATTTAGCCTCTTCGCCCAGCTCTTCGGCCACTTCCCTTTCCCAACACTCCTTGACTGTTTCGCCAAAATCTAGTTTACCGCCGATATAAAAGTAAAAGTCTTCAATCGAATCATAATAAGCCAAAAGCTTATCGTTTTTGATAATTACCAGCCGAATTCGGACTTTTATTTTGTTGGTCATTCTATTTTGGGGATTTTTATCTATTTTATCAGATAAAAATTTCTTTGCCCTTTCTTGTTATAATTTAGGCTAATTATGCCCCAGACCTCAATAATTATCAGAACCAAAAATGAGGAAAGATATTTAGGACAAGTTTTGGCGATGCTAAAGCGGCAGACATTTCAGGATTTTGAAATTATTGTTGTTGATGATCATTCAACAGACAAGACTCGATCAATCGCCCGAAAATATAATTGTAAAATTGTTACTCTCCCGAAAGGAAAATTTACCTACCCCTATGCGGCCAACCTTGGTATTAATCATAGTCTGGGTAAATATGTTGTTTTTTTAAGCGGCCACTCTATTCCTGTCAATACCTCTTGGCTTGAAAAGGGATTGGCTAATTTTAAAGATAAAAAAGTAGCCGGCGTTTTTGCCTATCCTCTGCCCTTACCTGAAGCAACCCGGGTCGAGAAACTTTTTTCGTTTCCTAACAAAATATTTAGAAACAAAAAGATGGTGATTGAGGCAGGAAGCAAGAATCGTGGCGGAATATTAGGTTTTACTAATGCCATTATTCGCCGGGATTTATGGGAACAATATCCCCTGAATGAGGATTTTGCCGGTGGTGGCGAAGATGTGGATTGGGGGAGACACTGGCTGGAAAAAGGATTTAGAATAGTTTGCGACCCTGATTTTAGGGTTTATCATTCTCATAACCTGGGCCTTATCGATTTGATTAAACAGATTATCGGTTGGAAAAAAATGGCCAAACCAAGCAATTTTACTCCTCAAAAGAGAAATTTTTGATAATATTTATTCAATGATAGCCAAAGATTTTTTAGGCAAAGAAGTGGAAATTATTATTGATCGCCCTTTGGGCAGCAAACACCCCAAACACGGCTTTATTTATGAAGTAAATTATGGCTTTGTCCCCAACACTAAAGCGCCCGATGGTGAAGAACTAGACGCCTATTATTTGGGGGCCGATAAGCCCCTCCAAAAGGCTTCCGGTATTTGTATTGCTGTTATTTATCGGACTAATGATGACGATGACAAGTTGGTGATTGTTCCAGAAGGAAAATCATTGACCGATCAAGAAATTAAAAAACAAACTAGATTTCAAGAACAATGGTTTAAGCACGTTATTGTTAGAAAATAGAGTCCCAAAAGAGGGGGTTTACATATCTTCCATTATCGGTCTATCTTCAATAAATTCAGAAGGTAATCCTTTTTCTTTGAAATAGTTAACCATCGATATGCAGGCAAATTTCTCAGTAGAATAGTGCGTCCCCCCAAGAATGTTGATTTTATATTTTTCGGCAAACTCATGGACCTTTTTTGAATGATCATTTTTTACGCTAATTCCGGTCACAAAAATGTTAATTCCAGCTTCGGCAACTTCTTTCAAAAAATCAACATCATTCCCTCCTCCGGCGATAAGAGCAACGGCCTTGTTTTTAATTTTTTTCTCTCCATAAGGATAAAGACTTACCCTGTGGCCAACAGCGGCTTCGAATTTATTTTTTAATTTTTGAACCGTTGCAGCGTTTGTTTTCCCAAATATCCCGGACATTGCTCCGGAGTAAGGGGCAAATGGCTTTTCGGAGCTGATTTCTAAAGCTTTTGCTAAAGAAACGGTAGTTGAGTATCCCCCGAAATTATCAAGGGGCGTATGAAGATTGTAGATTGAGATTTTCCTTTCCATAAATTGTTTTAATAGATTTCTATTCATTTGTTGAAAAACGTTAGGGGTTTTTCTGATGTCCCATATTGCCGGATGGTGAACAAAAAGCATTGCCTCTGCAGGATTATTGTCAATAATCTTTTGCATAACTTTTTTTGATGGAAAAACCGCAGTGTAAACCTTGTTTATTTTGGTAGCGAAATCGCAAACTAGCCCCATTGATCTTTTTTTGAAGTTGTCGCTTAAGAAATCGGCAATAGAATCCATGTGTTGTGCCCAATCGTCACTAATTCTGGGCTTAATAAAATCTTTTTCGAGATGTTCGTATAATTGGTTGGCCCTCATAATAAGATTATAAATTTGAAAAAGTTATTTTAAGGTAATTTGAACACGACTTTTTATTTTTAATTTTTCTAATACCAAACTGTTTTGGTTCGATGATATGGTTTATCATCAGGTGATTTTATTTGCCCCTTAAACCAAAAAATTCCATCCACTTTAGCGGCATTGACTTGAGGAAACTTTTCTTTTAGTAATTTAACAGCCAGCTCTATCGCCCAAATAGTGTTGGCTCGGATTTCAATTTCTTCGTCAGATCCGGCCGGAATCTCAATCATTTTATCAATTTTATTGGCCAGTTTTTTATCATATTCAACAATATTAAATTTTCTCAAAATTTGAGGAACCTTGTAATCAGCAAAGGCGGTTAATTGGTCATAATTAGTAATTTTTTCTGAAATTAAACCAAGTTTCTCCAAGTCCACCAGGTGGGCCGGGACAAGCTGGGCCCTTTTATGGAAGACAACTTTTTGGCCATGGTAGCTGGCAGTGTCATCAAATATTTTGGGAAAATCTTTAGTTAGGGTTTCGACTATTTTGATTGAATCAAATTTACCCCCTTTAACAATATTTAAAAAGGAACTATTGAATTTTTTGGTGACAATTTGCCCCAAGTTCCTAAGCAGTTTTAATCTTTCTGAAAACAGGGGAATTTCGGTATTACCGGCAAAAGTATTTCTTAAATCTTCTTCCGGTAAGGAGGCCAGGTAGTTTGAGTCAAGCAATTGATAGCCTTTTTCCAGGCCTCTTTTCAGAGCTCGAAGCATACCAAAACTACCGTCATAATTTTCTCCATTGATGGTAATAGTCCATTTTGGCTGCCCCCAATAACAAAAATTTAAGGAATTAAAAACAATGCTATAGGCAACCTGTTTTTCTTCCGAACCGTTTTCAATAATTGTTTCGCTGTTGTATTCAGATTTATCGAAGTCTTTAGCAGTAACAATTTTGGTAAATTCCAAAATGGCTTTTTGGTTTATTCGGACGTGTCTTGATTTTTCAACAACCGGTTTAATTGAGTTTAGAATTATTTTCATTTTAGTTATTGCTGTTTGCCCTGAAATATTTTGCTTATTTTATGGTATTTTATCAAACCTCCTTTTTGCTTTTATAAGAAAACTTATTATATGCTCGATTGTTTCTTCGGTATTATTTAAGCTAAGAAGATAAAGTCTTAGGGCTACTATTTTAGTTCCATTGTTATTGTAAAAAGAGGCAGATGACCTACTAATAGCGACTTTGGAAGATGAGTCTTGAAACTCATTGTTAAAATACTCGAAAAACTCGTCAGTGTATTTTGAGTTTTTTGCAACTATTTTGTCATCGTCTAACTCTTTGGTGTGCTCTTCAATAACATCCTTGCCTGTTTTGATGCAACGAATGTATACATCAACAGCCGCCAAGCTGGGATGTTCTATCACAATCCCCACCTCATTGAATCTTTTTTGTGCTCCCACAAATAATTCACGCATCTTGAGCGCGTGACCCAGCATTACCTGGTAGCCCTCTTGTCCGAAAGACCTTAAAGTTATCCATGTGGCCAGTATGTTTGCGCAAGATCTTGATGTTTCCAGTGTATAAACCCCAGGATTATACTCTTGATCATCATGAAACAGTGGTGTCATGATATCTTTCTGGCGCTTAAGCAAGTTAAAATCGTTTTTATTTTTTAGAATAAACATGCTCGAATTGTACGGCGTATATCCGGTTTTATGGAAATCAACTCCGAATGAATCAGCGAGATATAGGCTGGAAATTTTCTCGTACTTCATTTGGGCCTTATGTAAAACAACCTCGTTAAATTCCAGCGGGTTCACTTTAAAGTCATACCCCGCAAAGTTAAGCCATACCCAGCCCTGCACACTGTCAACATGAATGTGTGGGACATAATTCAGCTTGAACTTTTTAATAAGTTTATCCCTAATTAAAACAAACGCCCTTATGTCATCAATTGCTTGATGCGAAGTTGTTCCTCCAACCGCCTCAATACATGCTATTTTTTTGCCTTTTTTGAGCAACTCTATACACTTTGCCTCCAAGTCCTCCAGATTAGTGGTTTGATCAGGGTTGGTACTAACTTGCTTGTAGTTCTTCTGACCTATCCCTAGCCAGTTTGTTGCCGTTTGTTGGCTGTAATGAGAAGCATTGTTTCCCACAACTACAACGTTATTTAGTTCGATGCCATTTAACATGTGATCAGGGCAAGCTTTTGCTAAGCCGATTTTAATTGCATAAAAATTGGTTGCTGTGCCACTAAAAGTAAATACTCCAGAAGCTTTTTTTGTATCCATATTTGCCATCTTTGCAATAGCAGCTGCACAAGATAATTCTGATTTCAAGGCCTCTCCTGAATCTTCTCCTGTTACCCCATTACCCATATATAAAGCGGAGGCAATATACGCTGCGAAATAAATAAAGCTGGGTTGTGGAATAAGATTCTTTACCATGTAAGGACTATTTACCTTAACTGACCGCTGCATATCTAGATTTAGATTTTCAAGTAGAGAGCAATGGCTAAAATTATATTTTCGAGGTATAGATGAATTAGTAATCAGTTCCGATATCGTTTTTGTAGCAAACACTGGGAACAGGGGTCCATCGCCTTGTTTATCGACTATATTTGAAATAGAAACGCTAATTAATTTTAATAAGCGCTCAAAATTATCGCCTCTTTCCGATAAAAAAACATTTTTCCTTAAGTCATCAATAATTCGTTGGTATCTGTTTGTTTTTTTAGACATTGCAATAGTCTTACCAAATAGATTTTACAATTTTACCATAACCCACGCCTCAACCCGCACCTCGCTTTTAAAAAAAACAAACCTTCTTGTATAATCAGCTTAGTGTTGTGGTTAATGACTTATAATATCGGTGCTAAGGGTCAAGATAGATTAATTCCAATTTTGGAACTTATTACTAAAATATCCCCAGACATTTTAGTATTGAATGAATTAAGTTGGCTAAATGCTAAGTCTCTCGAATTAAAAATAATATCGCAAAAAATAAACTTACCGTTCTATTTTTTCGCCAATTCTGCTAAGTCGAATAATCACTTATCTTTGTTTTCTAGATTTAGAATAAACGATGTTACCCTAGTTAAAGGATTAAAGAATTCTGGTGTAATCGTTAACGTCAAAACCAAATCTAGAGATATATCTATAGCAGGAGTTCACCTTGCGTCGAACACAGAGGACGTGCGTTTAGCTGAAATAAATAAGATTGTTTTCCATCAAAAAAACACAAAACATAAAATAATATTGGGAGACCTCAATTCCATATCTAAAGAGAATCAAGTAGCAAAAACAAACCCGCTAAATTTACCAGAAGAACCCGTTAGGCATGAAGTGACCAGCTATCTTAGAAAAGCAGGTTATATTGATGCTGCATTAAAAACAGGAAAACAATTTATTCCGACAGTTCCACTAACTAAAGATCATAATATCACCTACTACAACTTAAGGTTAGATTACATATTTTTATCAAAGGAATTATCAAAAAATCTTATAGATTATAGAGTAATTAGGGATAAAACAGTGTTTTCTATTTCAGATCATTTGCCAATCATAACAAATATCAGATAAAATTCAGGAAAACCCGTATTCAAATTACACTTGCAACCCCTAACGATTAAAATGTTCGGTAAAGACCTCCATGGGTGTTTTAAATTTCAACCTTTTTCTTGGCCGGTTGTTTAATTCCCATTCTACATCTTTTAATTCTTCTTGACTGATTTTACTAAAGCCGGTTCCCTTAGGAAAGTAGTATCTGACCCACAGGTTAGCATTTTCGTTACCCCCTCTTTGCCAAGAAGCGTAAGGATCGGCAAAGTATGTTTTCATTCCCATCTCTTTCAATTTAAAATGCTTAACCATTTCTAGACCATTATCTAGAGTGGTTGATCTTCTTAGAAACTTTGGTAATGGCCCAAATATTTTCTTTTGGGCTGATATTGTTTCTTCAGCGTTAAGCCTATCTAGTTTTTCGAGTTTAATTATACTGCTGACCCTTTCATATTCTGTATGTAAACCATTGATGCGGTTTTTACCAACAATACTGTCTCCTTCCCAGTGGCCAATCTGTTTCCGTCGTTCAATTATTCTTGGTCTTTTATGGATAGAAACCCTATCTGGTATTCTGACTCTGTGGGCCTTTCTTCCTTTCTTTTTTCTTCTCCTTTTCTGTTTACGCCTTAAGTATTCCCACCAAGCTCCGGCCTTGTTATCCGGATGATAGATGAACCGATAAATAGTTTCATGGGATATCCACCAGCTTTTGTCACCAGGATACTTTAATCGCAATCTGCCGGCAATCTGTTCCGGACTCCAACCATCCCTAAGCTTTTCTAAAACATAAGCATAGATCTTAGGGTTTTTTAAAGGTTGTTTTGCTCTCCAGGCTCTTTTTTTCCTAGCTTCTGCCCTGGCTTGAGCATGTAGCGGTTCATAGAGTTTTCTTTTCCTGCCTTGTCTGTTGTAACAGGTAGGGCTGTTCCTTTTAATCTCTCTGCCAATAGTAGAAACTGACCTTCCTAAAATCTTAGCAATCCTTTTATTAGAATAGTCTTTCGTTTTTAACCGGGCAATTAAAATTCGTTCGGTTTTAGTTAGTTTACTGAATTTTGGTATTTTTCTCACCTCCATTTTGATCATGGAAGGTATGATACCGGGTTACCCTAGGGGGTTGCAATCGTTTTTAGAACTTACGAAAATTTTAGAAATAACCCCAATATGTTAAAATTAGCAATTACATATGGGAAGAATTACAGAAAATCCGAATTGGTCAAACCGTCCAAGGACTATAGATGTGAGTTTGACTGGAGTGTGTCAGTTGGACTGTCCTTTTTGTTGGGGAGAAGACCATGCCGTTGGAACGATTTATGGCGAAGATGAATGGAAAAATTTATTACGCAAATTTCGTGAGTCAGGGACTTTAGGTGTTGTTTTTACAGGCGGCGAACCACTGACTACAAAAATATTATCAAGTGTCTTGAGATATGCAAAGGAAGCTCTTTCAATGCGAACTACCCTATCAACCAATGCTATATTGCTGGAAAAACAACACCGCTTTCTGTTACCTTGGGTAGATGATCTGGGACTTCCCTTAGACGGATCCACACCTGAGGTTAATAAACTTATGAGACCTGGCGAGATCGACAATTTTGGTGATGTAATTGAAGGAATAAAGTTGGTGCAAAGCGATTATCCCAATGTTGATCTTACGGTCCGCTCCGTAATTGCCAGACCAAACATTAACGATATAGCTAATATCCCTCAAACACTATTAAACAATGGAGTCAATCTTTCCCAAATTCGTTACAAGTTATATCAAGTTGAGCCGATTGGACCCAGGGCGGACGTAGTTGATACGAAAGAATGGAGGGCAAGCGAAGATGAGTGTAAGTTAGTGGAGAGTGTTGTTAGGGGTCGTTATCCTCTTTTGTCCGTAACACTGCAATTATATAAAAAAACTTCAGGAAGATACTATCAAATTGGGCCCACAGGCAATGCTTGCGGAATATATATAAATAAAATGGGGATTCCCCAAATGGTTGACTTGGGTAATCCAATGACAGACTTTGACAATGCTCTTGAGGTTATTGATTCGAAGCGTCTCCTCCTTTCGACACATTAACTTATATTTTTTAATTTACCAAGCCCTTGTTTCATTATTGTATTGAATTTTTGAATTTGTGACTTGCTTTTACCAAAACGAGGAAATGTGTCTAAATACGTCCAGATATCTTTTGAAAAGATTGTTGGATTAAGCTTGTGCGCCCTAATGTGTTTTTCATAAACAGGTAGCACCCAAAAGTGGACGCTGGTTGGGCTGTTGTATTTTTCATCGTGATAAATGTGCGCTCGATTAATCCCCATAGCTGATAATACTCTCCTAACATCTCTCGCCCTCAACATGCTCTTCTCAAAAATATCTTTTGGTGTTTCATCTATTCTAGTATAGTGTTTTTTGGGGCTTACTATATAAAATCCAGGAATAGCATATTTAGCATCTTGTCTTACGACTACAAAATTATCAACATAAACAGGCTTTAAACAATCATCTAGCTCATCTTCGTGATGGGAAATAAATTCACCTTTCGACACATTATCCCTAGAGAGAAAGCACTGGAAGTTTTTATTACCGCCAATACAGACATAATATTTTTTACCTTGTGGTGGTTCGGGTAACTCGCCTTCATCAAACACTTCTAGGATTTCCATAATTTCAAAAGCTTTCTCTGCGGGATTTGTAGCTAAATCTATTTGCTCCTCTCTAATGTGAGAAATAAATTTGGAATTATTTAATATTTTTTTTATGCCAAGGTCAAATTGCTGGATTTGTTGATTTGGTGTATTAGTGTAGCTTTTTAAATAGTCTTCAATATGTGGCTGATAAATTTGCACAGAAAATTGTTCCGACAGCCTATCTATATGAAATGGTATAGTAAAGCTTACAAATTTTTTGCCTGGTGATTCCTCAATGTATAGCCCACATAAGTGTATACCAAACTTTGATTTGAGACCGCCCCGAAGCCTCCTTTGTATTTTAGCTAAGGATTTAACACTCTTATTATCTAAGCTCCCAAACGTTTCCTTGTGTTCCTCAGGTTCAGTAGTATACAAACCTGGTATAGCATAGTCTGTTACATGACTTACCCTGAACAGTCCGTTTGAATATATGGGCCGGTGAGAATTGTTTTTCTTTTGTTTAATTTCTTGTGCTGTCATAGATAATACCTAGTTTGTATAGATCTCTTTGCTGATTTGCAGAATGTATTTAGCAATACTATTAATTTTTATTTTTTTAGGTTGTGTTTCTGGGCAGGCTTCGATAACTCTTTTTCTAAGCATTTTATTAAGCAATTTTAACAACCCTTTCTTATTTTGAAGATACAAATAAGTTACGCTATTTTGGGGTTTAGTTTTAGATATTTGGTCCATCGAACTATCCAGGGTCTCCCTTTTTAAAATATCTATGTAATTATTCTTAACAACATAGTCGTCTAGTATGAGAAGAATTGGCGTTAGAGCATAGTATTTAAGAGAAAATTTAGGAATTGACTTATTCACAAATATTTCTTTGTAATATAGAAATAGTAATCTTGTCATTAATTGAAGATTCAATGTGTATATTTTTTCATTTTGTTTACGAAGCAAGACCGATAACATATCATGCAAAACATCAATTTCGCTCGGAAAAATATCTGCCATAATGTGGCCCATATCGTTTGGGCGAATGTAAAACTTATTATATTTCTTTTTTAATGGCAACTCTGATCCGAAGACTATTTCATCAATAGTATTTCGTAAATGATGTCTTTCTGTGTTGTTGCCAGTAATTAATTTATAGGTTTTCTCATATTTTACCAATGGAGGCTCAGGTAATGGCTCGTGTATATTCAGTTTTTCTTGTAACCCATGAACCAAGTCATTAAATCCATATAAATAACTCCAATTAAGTAAAAAGTTGGTTTTCCACAAATGATCAAAGGAGTCGATTGAGACTTGTTTTGAAAATGATGCATCCTCCCAATCAAAAAGATATATTTTATTCTTGTTTTCGACAATATTGCGAGGCAAAAAACCTCTATATGAAATTCCATTCTCAATAAAAAGCTTAACCATCGAAAGACACTCGTCAACTGTAAGAATGGGAGGGGTTTTACTATATACGTTATTGTTCAAGTCCAAACCCAAATACCTTGACACTAGATGGTGTTGTTTTGGTTTTGTTTTAGCAGAAATCTTTTGTGGAGTTACGATTTCAATAGTTCTTTTCCCAACTCTTTTACTATCAATTCTCTTCTTGGCAATAAGACAATTTCGAATTTCAATATTAGCTTTTTCTTCAGTAATTTCTTTAGCTAAATAAGTTATTTTGTTAAATTTAAACAGCCTGAATTTGCCCTTTATATCAATAAACCATCTACTGTTACAGACAAGATGCTTTTTTTGACTAAAAGCTATCTGTACAGCTTTTTCTAGACTTTCTGCTTCTATATTCCCGATATGGGGATTAACACCTACGGCACGCCAAAAAGAATTATTCATGTTCGTATTATATACGGAACTCTTTCAAATAATCCAATTTGTAGCTTATGTTGAGGGTTATGGAATTTATTTATTCTTCGCCAATTAAGCGCATAAACCTTCTTTTGCCCACCCTTACCATTATTCCTTCAGGGTCTTGGGGTATGCCAATCAACGTTTCCAAATTATCAACCCTCAATTCAGAATTTCCTATATGTATTGCCCCCTGATCCATTAGACGTCTGGCATCTGATTTACTTTTGACTAAGTTGGCTCTTTTTAGAACATCAAATAACTCCGTAACACTCAATTTTGGTGAGACTCTTATAGTAGCCATCTCCTTAGGGGGTTCCTGTTTTTGGACTACTCGCTCAAAATGAGACTGCGCTTGTCGAGCCGCCTCTTCTCCATCATAAAACTTCACTATCTCATAAGCCAGTTCTTTTTTGTAATCCATGGGGTTTCCTTCGCCCTCCTCTAACGCTATTTTTATTTCGTGTACTCTTCGCATAGGTATTAATGTTGCATTTTCTAAATACACTGGTATAAGGGGATCGGCTATTCTCATGACCTTTCCGTATTTTTCCTCTGGAGACTCATTAACCAAGATTACATTGCTCCAACTTGTGCTCATCTTTCTCCCGTCAGTTCCAGCCAATAATTGCAGCGTCATAATATCTTGCGGTTGTTGTCCAAAGTGTTCTTGTATCTTTCTTCCAGCAAGCAGATTGAACAACTGATCAGTGCCGCCTATTTCGACATCTGCCTGTATGTTTACAGAATCGAACCCCTGAAGCAAACAATACATCCCCTCATGGAATCCAACTGGATTATTCTTTGCAATTCTTTTAGCAAAATTATCCCTTTGGGCTATTTGTTGCAAAGTAAAAAGGCTTGCCAAACGAATCCAGTCCTGTGGGGTAAGTCGTTCAATCCATTCACTATTATGGTGGATTTCGGCCTTATTAATATCTATAATCCTGCCAATTTGCTCTAAATACTTTGTTTCGTTAGAAGCCACTTCTTCTGAATTTAGCATTCTTCTAGCATTTTCTTTATCTGATGCATCTCCGATTTGTGCTGTAGCGTCACCGATTATCAATACAATTTGATGGTCTAAATCTTGGAATTCTCGAAGTTTTTTTATTGCGGAACCCCTTCCAATATGGATATTGGGGCCAGTTGGGTCAATGCCAAACTTTACTCTTAAAATCTCTCCAGAAAGCATCCTATCTCTCAGGTGCCCCCTCTCAATGACATCAACAACTCCCCTTGTAAGCAGTTCGTCGACTTTTTGCTCAAGTTCTACAGGTTTTAGTGTTTCTCTTTCTCTCATTTTTTTAGTTGTTCTCTTTTTATTTTTCATACTATTATATCTAAATTTACAAGGATTAGCTAACTACCTAAATTTTACCATTTTTTACGCAATACCTATAGATTAATCCTGGAAAATTTAGAACTCACCATTCTATCCCCTCCTTCCCTCTTCAAAATCACAGGATAAATGTTTGGGTGGGGATATTTTGATCGTAAAATTAGGACGGGACCACTTTTCACTTCTGAAAAAGGTAGGTTCTAGCTGATTGTTTGGGCTTGTTTCCTTTATTTATTTTATCAGATAGCCCCTAAATTTTTTTACTGGCGGTAAGACAACTCCTTTAACCTTTTTCTTATAAGCTCGACTCGATCTTTTCTCCCGGGGCGTTTTTGATAAAATTCTAGTTCTTTTTCAAGGGGATTAACGGGGATTTTCTTGCCCCAAAAATCAACAAAAACATAGTCCCCCTTTTTAAAATCCAGTTCACAAATTTCCACCTCTACCCCATTTATTTTCATTTGAAATTCCAAATATTTTTTATCACCTTCGTGGAAGTAATGGAGAGGGCGGGTGATGTATTTTTTAAAAACCTTTTCAAGGTTAACAACATTGTCTGCTGAAACGAAAATATCCAAATCTTGCGGGATAATTTTTATTCCCCAAACAAATAGTGCCCCACTGGCCCCCAAAAGCCAATCAATTTCTTTTTTATTGATCTTTTCGGCGACAAAAACGAGGGTTTTGGTTACTTTTTTAAGATGGCCTGGCGCGGTTTTGGTCTTATCTTGATTTTTGCTTG
>CAZUWK010000006.1:0-30421 GCA_964624185.1 uncultured Gammaproteobacteria bacterium
CGTAACTCATATTTAGACTAACTAATTAGTCCAATATGTATCGTGACTTATGCAGAAAAGAATCAATAGCCCTATTCTTGAAGAGGCTGGGCCGATAATTTATTAAGCTTTTCTGATTCGAGAATTGTTTGTTGATTAGTGGTGGTGTCTATCAAGAATTTAAAAATTTTGTTTAATTTATTTTTAGGAAATAGATGGTGAGGGTAAATCTCAACGAGCTTTAATTTATGTTTTTTAGCGAGCTTGATCTTCATTATTTTTAACCTATCATATTTTTTTAACTCTCCCGATAAGCCGAAGAATTCAATCCAATAGTTTTTTATTAAAAAATCAACTGTTAATTTTTTATTTTCAGGATAGGGGACATTTATTTGATGTTTAATTTTTCTTGCCCAGAGCCAATCGTCAATAATTTTTTCAGATAGGGAATCGCACTTGTGGCCGTCATTGGCAATGAATTTTCTAGTAAAGATGCTCGAGTTAGGCTTAAAGCCGGCAGATCTAACTCCATTATTCCAGGTTCCAAATACTCGAAGAAAGGCTCGGTATTGAGGAATCTCTCTTTTAGTAGGAATTCTTTTTTCTTTTTCGACAAAATTTTTAATAATTTTAATTAAATCTTCTTTAGAATATTGGACTTTAAATTTATGGGGGGTGTTTTTGCCTCCCCTTATTCTTTGACTTATTGTCGGCTTAGGAGTATTTCTACGCATCAAAACAAGATGTTGAGAGGGGGTTAATTTAATTTCTTTGGTATATTTGAAAGCAGATCCTAAGCCTATTTTTAGCTTATTGGCAATATCTCTATGGCTAAAGCCGGCATGTCGAAGTTTCCTTGCCTCTTTGCGAATAGATTTTGATAGAGATTTCATAAGTGTCGGGATGGCCGGCTCCGCCCCGGCGGCCTCGCGCACCCCATGCGCGCGCGCTAACTAGCTGCGCCACATCCCGTTATTGCTATTTTTGGACAAATTGTATTTTAACAAAGTTTATGGCACAATAAAAGCCAATCATGACTAAAGGAAAAAGCTCTTCTTCTCCTCGATTGGAGGCGGTGAAGTTGGCCATGGAGCAAATTCAAAAACAATATGGTCAAGGATCAATTATGAAAATGGGGGAAAATCAAATCGTCAAGAATGTTCCCGTGATTCCCACCGGTTGTTTATCTTTGGATCGGGCCTTGGGAGTGGGCGGAATTCCCAAGGGCAGAGTGACTGAGATTTATGGCCCTGAAGCCTCCGGGAAAACGACCCTTTGCCTTCATGTTATTGCCGAAGCCCAAAAACAGGGGGGGGTGGCCGCTTTTGTGGATGTTGAGCATGCCTTAGACCCGGCCAGAGCCAAAGATATTGGCGTTGATATTGACGAGTTATTAATCTCTCAGCCTGACACTGGCGAACAAGCCCTGGAAATTGTTGAAACCCTGGTTCGTTCCGGTGGAGTGGATGTGGTGGTCTTGGATTCAGTGGCCGCCTTGGTGCCGCGAGCCGAAATTGAGGGTGAGATGGGTGATGCTCAAGTTGGGGTTCAGGCCCGGCTAATGAGCCAGGCTCTAAGAAAATTAACCGGAGCCATTTCCAAATCCCATACTGCCGTTATTTTTACCAATCAGATTCGCCACAAAATTGGGGTGATGTTTGGCAATCCGGAAACCACCTCCGGAGGCTTAGCTCTAAAGTTTTACTCTTCAGTCCGAATCGATATTAGGAAAATTGGTGCCATTAAAGAGGGCGATGAGGTAATTGGTTCTCACCATCGGGCCAGGATTAAAAAAAATAAAGTTGCTCCGCCCTTTCGAGAGGCGGAGTTTGACATTATGAATAAGGGGGGGATTTCTCTTTCTGGCGATATTTTGGATTTGGCGGTTTCCTTGGGCCTAATAGAAAAGTCAGGGGCTTTTTATAAGCGCGACGGTGAAGTTTTGGCTCAAGGACGAGAAGCGACCAAGAAATATTTAGAAGATAATCCTAAAGTTGCCAAAGAGGTTGTGGCGGCGATCAAAAAAGCCCCAAAAAAAGATTAAAGTGCCCCAAATTACGGCTCTAACCCCCCAAAAAAAAGATCCTAGCCGAGTCAGCCTTTATCTTGATGGTCGGTTTGTTTTTGGTTTAAATCGGAGTTTGGTTAGTCAGGCCAAACTGGTGATCGGTCAAGAAATATCAGCCGAAACAGTGGCCGATCTTAGGGGTCAGAGCGAAGAAGAAAAAATTCTTAATTTGGTTTATCGCTTCCTTTCTTATCGGCCCCGCTCAGAAAAAGAGGTTTCAGACTATTTAACTAAGAAAAAAATTAGTCAAAAGATGATTGCCCGGGTGATTGTTCGGCTTAAGAGCCAAGGCTATCTTAATGATGAAGAATTTGCACTTTGGTGGCTGGATCAGCGCCAGCGGTTTCGGCCTCGAAGTCGATATTTTTTAAAAAGTGAATTAACCAAAAAGGGGGTTGGGGTCGAAGTTGTTGATCGGGTCTTGGCCAATGTTGACGAGGAGGCCCTGATAGAAAAAATAATTCTGGACAAAAAATCTTGGCTAACTGGCCTTGAGCCAAATAAAGCCAAAGAGAAACTGATTGCCTATTTGTCTCGTCGAGGCTTTTCCTGGGAAAAGATTAGGTTGGGCTTGGAAAAATCCGATCTTTTTGACTAAAAAGGCGTGAGGGGTTACAATAAGGGAAAGTTAAAAACGTTTATGGAAACGGGGAAGAAAGGCCAGCGATCTTCTTGTTGGTGGTTGATTTCTTTTTGTTAAAGCCTTTGGCCCTTCTTGTCTTTCCTAAGACGTTTTTTATTTCAAGATAGGGCCAAAACCACAGGCTTTGCTTGTGGGAATCTATAACAAAAAAAGGACAATTTTATTATTTTTATGACTAAAGACGATTTAAAAAAACTAACCGAAAAAATTAATCAACTAGAACAAGAAAATAAGGCCCTCAAAGAAAAACTTCTTTTAGAATTAGATCAGGAGCTAAAATCAACAGTTGCCAAAAAAATTGCCAAGGCTGAAGAGGAAATTAAGCTAACCGCAGAGGAGAAGGCGCGACAAATTTTGGTTGAGGCCATGAAGCACGGCGCAACGGACATTACCGCCGAATATACCGTTTCTTCGATTAGGGTGCCTTCAGAAGACATTAAGGGAAAAATTATTGGTCGAGAAGGTAGAAACATTAGAGTTTTTGAACGAGCTACCGGAGTAGATTTAGATTTGGAAGAAGAAGGGGAAATTCGCTTGTCTTCTTTTGACTCTCAAAGAAGAGAAGTGGCCAAAAGAGCCCTTGAAAAATTAATTCGTGACGGTCGGATTCAGCCTAATCGGATTGAGGAAGTGGTCGATCAGGTTAAAAATGAAATTGACAAGATTATCTTGGAAGAAGGAACTAAATTGTGTCAGGAAGTGGGGGTTTACGATTTGCCTCTAGAGTTAGTGGCCATGATTGGTAAGTTTAAGTTTCGTTTTTCTTACGGCCAAAACTTACTAATCCATACTTTGGAAGAGACCAAAATTGCCCTTGAAATTGCCCATCAATTAAAGGCCGATGTCGATACGGTTCGTTTGGGTTGCCTGTTGCACGACATTGGTAAAGTGGTCACCGACCGTAAGGGTTCTCATGTTGACCTGGGGGTGGAAATTGCCAGAAAATATAATTTTCCGGAAAAGGTGGTTAATACTATTGCCGAGCACCATGAGGACAAACCTTTTTCTTCGATTGAATCGGCCATTGTCTGGATTGCCGATGCTATTTCCGGTTCCCGACCGGCGGCTCGTTATGAGCCTCATGAAGATTATTTGGAACGGATGAGCAAAATTGAAGATATCGCCAAGTCATTTCCTGGGGTAGTTGATGTGGCCGCCTATCAGGCTGGGCGAGAGGTGCGGGTGGTAGTTGAGCCAGACCAGGTTTCTGACGATGAAGTGACTATCCTGGCCCATGAGATTGCCGAAAAATTAGAAGAAATAGCTCGCTGGGCCGGCCGAATTAGGGTAACAGTTATTCGCGAGATTAGAGCGGCCCAAACTGCCCCGCTAACAGAGGAAGATTGATGTTGACAGCCCGATTATAATTGGCTATTCTTTTTCTTGCTTATTTATTAAAAAATAGGAATGATGCTAATAATCGATATAATCTAGGTTTATAAAGGGAGGTGGAAAAGAATGATTAAAAGTCAAATTGTTGAAGAGGTGGCTAAAAAAGCTAATACCACCAAAAAAAACGCCCGAGAGGTGATTGATTTGTTTTTAGAGGAAGTTAAAAAAGCTTTAGCTCGAGGCGAATCTAAGGTGGTTATCTCCGGATTTGGCACTTTCCGAACCACCATGGTTAAGGAAAAAAAGGTAACTGTCCCCGGTAGTGGCGAGACTGTTAAAGTTAAGGCTCATCGAGCCGCTCGGTTTAGTCCAGGCAAAGCTTTAAAAAGAGCGGTTAAATAAAAACCGTCTTTTTTTAACAAGAAAGAAAAAGCGCCCGTTTTGGGGCGCTTTTTTATTGGCTGAATTGGCTGAATTTACACCTTTAAGGTGTAAATTGGAAGGTGGGTTTTTTGCCTTTGGGGTAGGCTGGTGGGGTGGCAGACCAGATTAGCGATTTGTATTAGAGATTAAGGAGTTTTTTGGCGTTAGCGGTGGTTTGTTTAGTTATTTGTTCTGGGGTGGTATTTTTAATTTTGGCGATAAATTCGGCGATTATTTTTAGATTTTTAGGCTCATTGGGAAAGGGTTTTTCTTTTTTAATTGGTTCCGGAGTAAGATATGGGCTGTCGGTTTCCAAAACCAGTCTTTCTAAAGGAACGCCCTTAATAAAACGAGCTTTTTTGTTCCAGTAGGTGATATCACCGTCAACACCGATAAAGATATGGTGTTTTTGGGCAAAAGCTAATAATTCCTCGTCGGGTTCGCAACAATGAAAAACGGCCCGACCCTCAAGATTTTTGTGCCAGTATTTTTTTATTATTACCAACATATCTTTTTTAGCCTCTCGATTATGAAAGATAATTGATTTTTGGTATTTTTGGGCTAATTTTATTTGGTCGATAAATAAGCTTTTCTGGTCTTTTTTAAATTGATTATCAATTTGGTAGTTTTGGTGTTTGGTTTTTTGGTATTGATGATAGTCAAGACCAATTTCTCCTACCGCTACCACTTGAGGGTTTTTAATCAAATTTTCCAGTTTTCTAAAATCGGGCCTGTTTTGAGCGTGGTGGGGGTGAATGCCAACGGCGGCAAAAACATTTTGATGTTTTTGGGCCAAAGAGACAGCCTTCTTTGAAGTAGGCAAGTCCGCTCCGGGGATTAAAAAATAGTTAACACCAGCTCTTTTAGCGCGGCCAATGACCGACTTTTCTTGATCGTCAAAAATTTCAAAATTAAGGTGGCAGTGGGTGTCAAAAAGCATGACTATAGATTATAGCCTATCGGGGGTTATAATATAGTTTATGTCTTTATCAGTTGGAATTGTTGGTCTGCCTAATGCCGGCAAGTCAACCTTGTTTAACGCCCTTTTAGGACGGCAAGTAGCTCGAGCCGAAAATTACCCTTTTTGTACCATTGAGCCCAATGTCGGCGTGGTAGAGGTGCCAGATGACAAGTTGCCGATTTTGGGAAAAATTGAAAAAAGCCAAACCCTTATTCCGGCGGCGGTGGAGTTTGTTGATATTGCCGGACTGGTTAAGGGTGCCGCTGGCGGCGAGGGTTTGGGGAACAAATTTCTGGCTCATGTTCGAGAGGTGGATTTGGTTTGCTATGTTTTACGATTTTTTGATGATGACAATGTTGATCGGGCCGGTTCGGTTAGCCCCAGGCAAGACTTGGCGGTTTTGAGAACAGAAATGGCCTTGAAAGATTTAGAAACCCTCGAGAAGGTTTTATCGAAAAAGCCAAAAAATGACGAAGAGTCTTGGCGTTTTCGGGCGGCCCAAAAAGCAAGCGCGCTATTGGGTGCCGGTCAACGCTTGGATAGTAAAAACTTTGCCAAAGAAGAAAACCAAGCCCTAAACAGCTTTTTTTTACTAACCAGTAAACCGGAAATTGTCGTCTTAAATGTTGCTGAAGAGAGTTTTGGGAAAACCGATGACCGGCTAGGGAGCTTTGTTGACCTTGACCCAATTGTTATTTGCGCCAAATTAGAAGCCGAATTGGCCCTGCTTTCTCCGGAGGAGCAAAAAGAATATTTGGCCAATTTAAAAATTGAGCAGTCGGGTTTGGAGAAATTAATTAAAAAGTCCTATAGCCAATTGGGGTTGGTTAGTTTTTATACGGCCGGAGAAAAAGAGGCCCGGGCTTGGACCGTTCCCAAGGGAGCCTTGGCTCCTCAGGCGGCGGGAGTAATTCACACCGATTTTGAAAAGAATTTTATTAAGGCCGAGGTTATTTCTTATCTTGATTTTGTTAACTTTGGTGGTTGGAGCCAATGTCGCTCTTTGGGAAAAACCGAGTTTAAAGGTCAAAATTATCAATTTGTGGGCGATGAAGTAGTCGAGTTTAAGGTCGGAACCTGAGCCTTATTCTACAGGTCTGAAGCTAACAGACCCCTGGGGTCTGTTAGCTTCAGACCTGTGTTAAAGGGGACTTGTGCTATACTAAAAAGTAAAGATGAATAAGGTTGTCGAGGTAATTAGAAAGCGCCGCAGTATCCGGGATTATCAGAATAAGCCGGTTGAAGCGGAAAAACTAAAAGCAATATTAGGGTCGGCTCAGTTTGCTCCTTCGGCTAATCATAAAAACCCTTGGCAATTTTGGGTGGTAAAAAATAAAAATACTTTGGCTCAGCTGGCTCAAGCCACTCCCTGGGGTTCGTTTATTGCCCAGGCCCCCTTGGCGATTGTGGTTTGCGCCGACGAGACCTTATCTAGAGAATGGTTGGAGGATGCTTCAATTGTTGGGGCTCATATTTATTTGGAAGCCACTAATCAGGGTTTGGGAACTTGTTGGGTTCAAAATCGCGGTTCTAAAAACCCTCAAGGGGAAGATAGTGAAAAATATATCAGAAATTTATTGAATATTTCTGACAATTTTCGCGTTCTGGCCACTTTCCCCATTGGTTATCCGGCTGAGGAAAAACCGCCCCATTCTGATCGGGACTATCAAGAAGGGCGGATTCATCTTGTTGAATAGCAGCTCCGCAAACCTTTTTTGTTTTTGACCCTTTCTTTGTCAATGTTAAAGTTTGATTGTTCATGTTCGCCTCACGGAGCAATCCTTGGCGAGCAAGACTTTGAAATTGTTTAGTGATTTGAGAATGGCTTTTGACCAACTAAAAACCTACCATATTAGAACGTTTGGCTGTCAGGCTAATGAGGCTGATTCGGAAATAATTGCCGGTTTTTTGATCCAGGCCGGTCTGGAAGAGGAGAAGGAGATTAATCGGGCCGACTTAGTAGTGATTAATTCTTGCGCTGTTCGCCAATCAGCCGAGGATAGGGTGGTTGGTCTATCCCATAATTTGAGTCAAAAAACCAAACGGCCAACAATTATCGTTTCCGGCTGTCTTCTTTATCATAATAAAAAATATCTTCAAGGCAAGCTTGGTCATAAAGTTGACTATTTTGTTAAAACCAATTCTTGGCCGGAATTTATTGCTCAACATTGGCAGATTAAGGTCAAACGGGAACAGATGAGAAGAAAAACCACCAAACCGGTTTACATCCCTATCATGGAGGGGTGTAATAATTTCTGTAGTTATTGTGTGGTCCCTTATGCTCGAGGTCGGGAAAAATCTGTTTTGCCTGAGGCGATAATTTGCCAAGTCAAGCAGGCAATAGCCTCAGGGCATCAAGAGGTTTTACTTTTGGGTCAAAATGTTAATAGTTATGGCAAAGATTTAAAAGACATAAATCTTGTCACTCCCTTCGCCGCCCTACTTGCCAATCTTAATGATTTTAAGAAGTTAAAGAAAATTTCTTTTTTAACTTCTAATCCTCAGGATTTAGATGATGATATTATTCAAGCCCTGACCTTGCCAAAGATTGATCGTCAACTTCACTTACCGGTTCAATCCGGCGACGATGAAATTTTAAAAGCCATGAATAGAAAATATACCGTGATTCAATATATTGAATTAATTAAAAAAATTAGAAAAAAAGTTCCGGAGATTAAAATAAGCACCGATATTATTGTTGGTTTTCCCGGGGAGAGCGAAAAACAGTTTCAAAACACCGTTAATCTTTGTCGGGAAATCGGTTTTAACAAAGCCTATATCAACAAGTATTCCCCTCGGCCGCAAACAGCCGCTGCTAAACTAGAAGATAATGTTACTTGGTCCGAGAAAAAACGTCGCTGGCAAATTTTAGATCAGCTGATTAATAATGGTTTCAGTTTTTTTCCATGATATAGTTAGCTTATGAGTGGGCTTTTTGGCGTTTTTTCTAAACAAAATTGTGCCGAAATTCTATTTTACGGAACGGATTATCACTCTCACTTGGGAGCCGAGCGAGCCGGTTTGGCAATTTTTAATAGCCGGATCAAAAGAAGCATTCACAATATTGGCACTTCGCAATTTAAATCAAAGTTTATTAATGAGTTACCTGGGTTAAAGGGCAGTTCGGGCATTGGGGTAATTTCTGATCTGGAACCCCAGCCGATTGTTATTTCCGCTTCTTTTGGTACCTTTGCTTTAGTTTTTAACGGTCTTTTGGCTAACAAGCGCCAGCTGGTTAAAGAGCTAATGTCGGTGGGAAAAAGCTTTTCGGAGATGTCCAGCGGTCAGATTAATTCTGTTGAGGTGGTGGGGAAATTAATCGCCAGTCAAGACAGTGTTCTTGAAGGGATAAAATATTTTTTTGGGAAAATTTCCGGCTCGGCCTCGTTGTTAATTTTAACTAAAGAAGGGATTTATGCCGTTCGAGACAAATTGGGCCGAACTCCACTGGTAATTGCTAAAAAGGGAAGAAGCTTGGCAGTGGCTTCAGAAAATAGCGCTTTTGCCAACCTGGGTTTTTGCCCAGTAAGAGAGCTTTTTCCCGGTGAAACAGTCTTATTGACTAAAAGTGGTCTACAAGAAAAGATTTCTGGCCGCAAGAGAGAAAAAATTTGCGCTTTTTTGTGGATTTATGGTGGTTTTCCGGCCTCTTCTTATAACGGGCAATCGGTTGAGCTGGTTCGGGAACGATGTGGGGAAAACCTGGCCAGGGCAGATGATATAAAAGCAGACCTGGTTACCGGGGTGCCCGATTCTGGTATTGCCCACGCCCTAGGTTATGCCAAAGTTTCTGGGATTCCTTATCGGCGACCACTAGTAAAATATACGGCTGGTTATGGCCGAAGCTATACTCCCCCCTTGCAGGAAATTAGGGATCGGGTGGCCAAAATGAAACTAATTCCAATTAGGGAAGTAATTGAGGGTAAGCGGATTATTGTTTGTGATGATTCTATTGTTAGGGGTACTCAACTTAAAAACCAAGGCGTTAAAAAGCTTTGGCAAAGTGGTGCCAAGGAGATTCATGTTAGGATTGCCTGCCCCCCCTTAATGTTTCCTTGTCGTTATTGTTTGTCGACCAGAACGAGAAAGGAATTGGCAACAAGACGAGCTTTGGCCAAGCTTATTGGTCGAAGAATCACTGACCAGGAAGCCAAAAACTATCTTGACGATGAGAGCTCTGATTATCAGCAAATGGTTTCTTTGCTTAGTCAAGAGTTGGGAGTAACTTCTCTTAAGTTTCAGACGGTAACTGATATGGTTTCGGCAATAAGCTTGCCTAAAAAAAGGCTTTGTTTAGAATGTTGGCTGGGAAAAAACAATGAATAAATTATTAGTGGTTTGCGGCCCGACGGCGACTGGAAAAACGGCTTTGGCGATTAAATTAGCCAAAAGATTTGCCGGGGAATTAGTTAATGCCGATTCTCGACAGGTTTATCGGGGCATGGATATTGGCACCGGTAAGGATTTGCCGGCAAATCCCAAATTTCAAATTCTAAATTCTGAACAAATTTTAAACTCTAAATTCCAAATCTCAAACTATCAAATTGGCTATTATTTAGTTTCAGGGGTGCCGATTTGGTTGTTGGATGTAGTTTGGCCGGATTATCGATTCAGCGTGGCCGATTATATTGAGGTTGCCACTCCAGTAATAAAGAACATTTGGCAAAGAAATAAATTACCCATTCTGGTGGGGGGAACCGGTTTTTATCTTCAGGGGTTATTAGAGGGGGTTGGCACTGCCGGCATTGCTCCCGATTGGTCTTTGCGCAATAGATTGGAAAAGTTAACCGTGGCCCAACTTCAAAAACAAGCCGAAAGAGTAAACCCCGATCGGTTTAGTAGAATGAATCAGTCTGATCGACACAACCCAAGACGACTAATTCGGGCAATTGAAGTTGGTAGTGTTGGCAAAGAAAATAGCAGGTTTATTCAATCCCGCGGTTTGGGTTTAGTAAAAGAACAAGTTTTGTGGTTGGGCCTAACAGCGCCCTTTAAAAACCTAGACCAAAAAATTACTCAAAGAGTTGAGAAACGTCTGGGGCTAGGATTAAAAGAAGAGATAGAAAAACTGCTAAAACGATTTGATTTTGATAATAGCGTTTTAGGAGAAACAATCGCCTATCGGCAGTGGCGGGAATATTTTCAAGCCCCTCTTACCCAAAGAGATCGGGTTCTTGATGATGTTGTCAGTCGGTGGAAGAGGGCCGAGCGCCAATATGCCCGGCGCCAAATAACCTGGTTTAAGAAAAATAAGCAGATTAATTGGTTTTCTGTTGACAAAAATGGTTGGTTGCCAATGGTAGTCAAAAAAGTTAATAAGTGGTATATTAAAAAATAATCATGATTAAAAAAATTGAGGTTTCTCATAAAACCATTTTTTTTGTTTTAGCCGTTTTGTTTTTGTTGTGGTTTGCCTATTTAATTTCCGATATTATTCTTCTTTTTTATGTTGGGTTTTTATTAATGTTGGCCTTGGGACCGGGGGTTAATAAGTTGGAGGATTTAAGAGTACCCAGAATTTTGGCAGTTTTGTTAAATTATTTGGCTTTTCTTGGTTTGCTTGTTTTAGCAATTTTTCTTTTGGCCGGTCCAGTAGTACAACAAGGCGGCTTGCTTTTACAGCAAATTATCAAGTTGGCCGAAACGGCTGGGGCCGGAGATTGGTTATCAACGACGGTTCAGGATCCCTTTAAAAACATTCTGCCTTTTTCCGGCAATATTTTTCGTATAACCCAAACAATTTTTGGCAACCTAGTCCAGGTTTTTTCAGTTTTAGTGATCAGCTTTTATCTAATTCTAGATCGGAAAAAATTACCGGGTCGTTTGGAGCAATTTTTTGGCAAAAAAAGATCTCGAAAAGTGGAGGTAATAATCAGCAGGGCGGAAAGAGAAGTTGGCCGTTGGCTTTGGGGTCAACTTTTATTAATGTTAATCATTGCCATATTAACCTATTTAGTATTATTGATTTTAAGGTTTCCTTATGCCCTGCCTTTGGCTTTTTTGGCCGGGCTATTAGAGGTTTTGCCCAATATTGGTCCGGTTTTGGCGGCCATCCCGGCAGTTATTATTGGTTTTACCATTAGCCCCCTAATGGCTGTTTTGGTCGCCTTGGCCTTTTTTTTTATTCAGCAACTACAAAACAGCCTAATTGTCCCTAAAATAATGCAGGGAATGGTTGGGCTTAACCCAATCATTACCTTGTTGGGCTTATTGATTGGTTTTCGTTTAGCCGGGGTCGTTGGAGCAGTTTTTGCTTTGCCGACCATCTTAATTGTTAAGGTGATTATTGAGGAAACAGTTTTACCCCGAATTAAAAGCATAACCTAGAATTTTTGCCCCCTTTTTGTTATAATATTTTTGCCCTTGAAAGAAGGATGGATACGGTGTACCCAATGTGGTTTACCGAGGAAAGTCCAGGCAACAGGAAGCCCGGTGCCCTAATTAAGGTTTGGGGACTCTGCCTAAAATGGTGGGGATAGTTAGAGCCACAGAGACGAGTTCCGCTTTTTTTAATTGAAAAAGTGGGGGTGAAACGATCGCCAGAGGTGATACGTCCGCTCTTGGCGGGCGGGGCAATCCTCCCGGTTGCAATCCCAAAACAAAGATGGCCGCTTCCGCCATAATCTTTGAGTGGGGAGCTTAAAAGATAGATTTCCATCGCAAAACAGAACCTGGCTTACTCTCTTTTAGGGGCTTTTTTAGTTTTGCTTATTTTTCTACCCGCTGAGACGTCGGGGGTTAAAAACTTTCTTCTTGACGGCGGAACTTTTTTTGAAGTAAGCTGTTTTTATGTTGGCGAGAGTATCTTCGGCGGCAATTTTAGGATTAGAAGCGGTAGGGGTTGATATTGAGGTTGATGTTTCTAATCAGGGATTGCCCAGTTTTACTGTGGTTGGTTTGGCCGATAAGGCAGTCGAAGAGGCCAGAGAAAGGGTGAGAAGCGCAATTAAAAACTCCGGTTTTGATTTTCCCGGACACAAAACAATTATTAATTTAGCCCCGGCTGATATTCCCAAAGTGGGAACATTTTATGATTTGCCCATCGCTTTGGGAATATTAAAAGCTTCTGGTCAATTAAAAGAGCCCCTGGAGGGATTATTCTTGGGGGAACTATCACTAAATGGCGATCTCCGCCGAGTTAATGGTTGTTTACCGGCGGTTCTTTACGCTCGAAAAACAAAACTAAAGCAGGTTTTTATTCCTTGGAATAACTCTAATGAAGCGGCAATTATCAGGGACTTTAATATTTTTCCAGCCCGAAATTTAAAAGAAATATTGCTTCATTTTAATAAAGTTAAATCGATTAGTGTCTTAAAATTTAACGAGGAATTATTATTGTCTCAAGAAGAAATAGAATTAGATTTTTGTGATATTAATGGTCAAAATCAGGCCAAAAGAGCTCTTGAGGTTGCCTCGGCCGGAGGGCATAATTTATTTTTTTTCGGTCCACCAGGATCAGGCAAAACCCTGTTGGCTCGAGCCTTACCGGGAATTATGCCGGCCATGACTGAGGAAGAAGCCTTAGAGGTTACCAAAATTTATTCCGTTTCCGGTAATTTAAATGGTAACTTGATTAATCAGCGCCCCTTTAGAAGCCCCCACCACAGTGTTTCGCGGGTTGGTTTAATTGGCGGGGGCAGTTTTCCTCTGCCGGGAGAAGTATCCCTAGCCCATCGAGGAACACTTTTTTTGGATGAACTACCCGAGTTCCCTCGTCATGTTTTGGAGGCTCTAAGACAGCCAATGGAAGACGGTTTTGTTACTATTGCTCGATCTCGAGGCCGGTTTTCTTATCCGGCCCAATTTAATTTAGTAGCCGCTTCTAATCCTTGTCCCTGCGGGTTTTATGGCGATACTAAGAGGGCTTGCCGTTGTTCTCCGGCCGAGATTAGTCGTTATCAGAAGCGCTTGTCGGGCCCGCTAATGGATCGGATTGATATTTACGTTGAGGTGCCGGCAGTACCGCCGGCAAAGTTAACCCAGAAAGTAACCGGTAAAACTTCAGCCCAAATTAGAATGGGGGTAGAAAAGGCCAGGAATAAGCAACGCCAGCGTTTTTTGAGGACTCGATTAAGTTGTAATGCCGAAATGGGCAGTCGGGAAGTCAAGAAATATTGTCAAATGGATAATCAATCTTGGCGAATGCTGGTCAAGGCTTCAGAAAACCTAGCCCTTTCGGCGCGAGGGTTTTATCGGACCATTAAGGTGGCTCAAACTATTGCTGATTTATCTGGTGAGGATAGAATCAGTCAGGATCACCTGATCGAGGCTCTGAGCTTTCGTTCCCAGGGTTTTTCTTATGTTTAAGTTAAAAAAATTGATGAAGGATTTTTTTACTAAAAAAAGAACCGGCTGGTTATTGATTCTGGTCTTAATTTTGCTAACCGCTCCGGTTATCAAAAAAATTTTTTTTGGTCAAAGTAATGTTCTTTTTGACTTGACCGGAGAAAAAATAGCCTCGCCTGAAGAGGTTTCCGATCAGGTAGTCGCTAAGGTTAGAATTCTTTTTGGTGGTGATTTGATGTTTGATCGTCATATCCGCCTTGCCGCTCAAGAAAAAGGTTATGACTTTATTTTGGCCGACCCAAAAGAGTTGTTTTTTAGTTATGATTTAGTGGTGGCTAATTTAGAAGGACCAATTACCGATAATCCCTCAGTTAGCTTGGGCACCGTGCCGGGAACAGCCAAAAACTTTATTTTTACTTTTGACCCGGAAGCGGCTTCGGTATTGTCTAACAATAATATTGGCCTGGTTTGTTTGGGCAATAACCATATTTTAAATTTTGGTCAAGCCGGCTTGGAGTCTACCAAACAGTCTTTATCTAGAGCGGGGGTGGATTTTTTTGGTTTTACCGGCGAAGACGAAAACAGGACTTTGGTTAAAAAAATTGGCTCTTTGAATTTTGGTTTTGTAAATTACAACCAGTTTCACGAAGGCGGGTTATTGGCGGCCCAAGAAGATATCGCCTCTTTAAAAGAAAAGGTGGACTGGCTAATTCTTTACGCTCATTGGGGTTATGAGTATCAGCCTCGGGCCGGGACGACTATTGAAAAATTAGCCAGGGATTTTATTGATCAGGGGGTGGATTTAATTATTGGTTCTCACCCACACGTGGTTCAACAAAAGGAAGTTTATCAAAACAAGATTATTTATTATTCCCTCGGTAATTTTGTTTTTGATCAATATTTTTCTCCTGAAGTGACCAAGGGGCTTTTGGTGGGAGTAGAAATTAATGAGCAAACAGGAGCAATCGGTATCAGAGAGTGGCCAATTGTTATGCTCTCGGGGGGAGAAACCATTCTTGATCAGACTAACAAGTAGAGCCTTTATAATTAACTCCGAAACACCAAAAAACCCACCTGTTTTGATTATTGAATGTCTTCAAACACAAAAAACAAGTGAGTTGTTTTGGGTTGTTTTAGAAAGAAACAACTTTTCTTTATGAACCGTTTATGCCATAGGCAAAACTCGGTACATACCGGTACCACAACTTGGGCACTTGGCTTTAGCGGCTCGACGGCCGTTTTTCCAAGTAACGGTTTCGTAGTTGTCAGCTTCTTTCTTTTCGCGACACTTGACGCAATAAAAGGTCATTCTTGTCACCCCCTTCCGGGCAGATTGATAAAATTTTAAACTAACTGCCAAAAGTTGTTCTTATTTCAGCTGCCAGTATAGCACAAGCTGAAAAGTAAGGACAATCAAAGCTAAAACAAAGCTTTTAATTAAATCTTTTTTTACCCAGGAAACGCTATCCTGGGAAGAAGCATTGGGCTGGTTGGAGGAAGCTTTTGGCAGAACAAAATAGCCTTTTTTTCTTAAGTCTCTGGCCTGTTTTTCCTTCTTTGTTTTTTTGACCATCAGCCTTATCTTAGCCTAAACAAGGCTGATTTGCAAGAAGGGAGGGGGGAAATCATAGCGGAAGAGGTTTTAGCAATATAGCAATATAACCATTTAGCAATTATTATTTGTTGACATTATTACCTTAAGAAAGCTATTATAAAAATTAAAGAAGATGTTTGGAAATAATTTTTGGTCCGGTCCAAATGCGATTTGGTTGATAATTTTTTTTTGGTTGTCAACAATAACTGTTTTTTTAATTTTGGCGATTCGGCGCTATCAGAAATTGACCAAAGGGGTTAAATCGGGCTCTCTAGATAAGATTATTCAAAAGTTGCTTGCCGATCAGGAAAAAAGCCAAAAGGAGATTGCCCTAGGTCGAGGAGAGATTGCTCTTATAAAAGATAGGGCTAAGAATTATTTTCAGAAAATGGCCTTGGTTAGGTATAATCCGTTTAACCAAACCGGAGGAAACCAAAGCTTTTCTTTGGCCTTGTTAGACGAAGAAAACAATGGTATAGTTATTTCTAGTTTCCATAGTCGGGAAGGAACCAGGCTTTATGCTAAAACCGTTAGTCTAGGAAAGACGGACGAGGCTTTTTCTAAAGAAGAAAAGGCCGCGATTAAAGAAGCAATTAAAAATAGGAAATAATGAACAAGTCAAAGAAGCTTCTCATTGCCGGTGGAGTAATTTTATATTTGGCGGTTACTGGCCTTTCTTGGGCAGTTTTTGGTTATTTTAATCAAGGATCGGTTGTTATTGCCCCCACCGGTCGAGACGGTCAAAATGTTACGGAAGCTCTAGGCCCCAAAGATCAAGAGTGTCCCATTAATGGGGCCTATTTTACTAAAGCTGAAAGAGACATTTGGCAGACCCGTCGACCGTTAACCGTGACAATCGAAAACCATCTTGACTCTCGACCTCAATCCGGCCTGTCGCGGGCCGATGTTGTTTATGAAGCGGTGGCCGAAGGGGGAATTACTCGCCTTTTGGGAATTTTTTATTGTGGAGCGGCTCTTACCGGTGAGCAAAAATATGATATTGGCCCGGTTCGTTCGGCTCGGACTTATTTTCTTGATTGGGCTTCAGAATATGGCGACTATCCGCTTTATGCTCATGTTGGCGGTGCCGGTGAGTGCGGTGATCCCACTGTTCATGAAGAAGCTAAGGCTCTTTGTCAGATTCGCCAATATGGCTGGATGAACGAGGGGACCTGGAGTGATTTGAATCAGTTTTCTCTTTCTTATAAAGAATGCCGACGAGATACTCGATTAGGGGCCAATGTGGCGACAGAACATACTATGTATTGCGATACGGTAGCTCTTTGGGAAAAGGCGGCCGATCGGGGCTTGACGGTAAAAACTGCGGTGTCTGGTAATGATTGGGATAAAAATTTTCGCCCCTGGCTTTTTAAAGAGGAGGCTAAGTTAGCCGATCGGGGTGAAGTATCCGAAATTGAAGTTTATTTTTGGAAAAACCAGCCCGATTACGATGTCGTTTGGCAGTATGATAAAGAGACTAATAGTTATCAGCGAACCAATGGGGGCCTTGTCCATAAAGACTTTGTTACTGATCAGGCCCTGTTGGCTAAAACAGTTATTGTTCAGTTAACCCGAGAACGGGGTCCGGTTGACGATAAAAAACACCTTCTTTACGACACCATTGGGGAAGGACAATTGTTTGTTTTTCAGGATGGACAAGTGGAGAGAGGAACCTGGGAGAAAGAGTCCCGAACTAGTCGAACCAGATTCTTTGATAGTTCTGGTGCTGAGATTCGCTTGAATCGAGGACTGGTTTGGATTCAGATTGTTCCGGCCGGCAACGTAATCGAATTTTAAATTTATGCTTCGCCATCTTTTTGTTTCTAAAGTAAGGGTTAAACTACTCCAGGTTTTTTTTTCTCAGCCTGATAAACCCTGTTATGGCCGGCAGTTATCCCGTCGTTTAGGAGAACAGATTAATGCCATTCGTCGAGAACTGGAAAACTTGCAAGAGATAGGGTTATTAAAGAGCGAGAAAAGAGGCAACAGAATTTATTTTTACCTGAACAAAGATTTTATTCATTACGAGGCGCTACTGTTGTTGGTATTAAAGACGACCGATTTAGGCCAGGCGATTATTAAGAATCAGTCTCGTTTGGGTAAAATAAAATGGGTTTTCTTTTCCAAAAACTTTGCCCAACATTTACCAGTCGATAAGGAAGAAATTGATATCTTCTTCGTTGGCGAAGTAATTATGCCTGAATTATCGGCTCTGGTGGCTCAAGAAGAAAAGAAGAGAGAACGAGAAATAAATTATTCAGTGATGGATGAGGCCGAATTTCGCTTTCGCTATTCAGGCAAAGACCCCTTTTTAACCAGCTTACTAATGGTGCCTCGGTTTACCATCTTGGGTGGTGAAAGCCACCTTTTAAGTTGACCATTTTTTTAAGATGAAACCAATTAAAGTTTTTATTGTCATTATTTTTTTGGCCATTTTTTTTATTTATATCAACCTGCCCAATCAAATTTCCTTTTCGACCAATATTTTTAATCAATCGATTGAGAGTCAAATTAATATTCCCCACCCCACCATCTCTTTAATGGGAAGACAAATTCCCACCCTCTATCCCCTTCGTTTGGGCTTAGACTTGGCCGGTGGCAGTCATTTAGTTTTTGAGGCTCAAAGCCAAAATATAGCATTAGAAGAAAGGGGTCGCCTAACGGAGTCGTTAACAGAAAATATTAGACGAAGAATTGATATTTATGGTGTTTCGGAGAGCTTGGTTCAACCGGCTTGGGAAAACGAACTTTTAAGAATTATTGTTGAATTACCGGGAGTGGAAGATACCGACGAGGCGATTGCCTTGGTTGGCCAAACGGCTCAATTGGATTTTCGCCGTCAAATTGATGAGGCTTCGGCCTCGGCCGGATTTATTACCACCGATTTAACGGGGGCCGATTTAAAATCTTCGGGGGTTGATTTTAATCCTAACACTAATCAGCCGGTCGTTACTTTGGAATTTACCGATCAGGGTAGGGAAAAATTTGCTCAAATTACCGAAACGGTTCAAGGCCAGATTTTAGCGATTTTTTTAGATGAGGTTCCCCTGTCTTTTCCGGTCGTTGAAGAACCAATTACTCAAGGGCAGGCTCTAATTAGCGGCCAATTTAGCCTTGATGAAGCTAAAAAATTGTCGGCCCAGCTTAATGCCGGGGCGCTACCGGTTTCTTTGGAACTGGTTAGTCAAAAAACGATTGAGGCGACCCTGGGCGATCAATCGATTCGGAAAAGCATCATGGCCGGTTTAGTCGGCTTGACGGCGGTGATGATTTTTATTTTAGCCTTTTATGGATCTTTGGGACTATTTGCTTGTTTCTCTTTGTTTTTTTATGCTCTAATTTCTTTTTTCTTATATCGGATAATTCCTATTACCTTGACTTTACCGGGAATTGCCGGTTTTGTGCTATCGGTAGGAATGGCGGTTGATTCTAATATTGTTATTTTCGAAAGATTAAGGGCCGAACTTCGAACCGGCAAAAGCTATCAAGTGGCTCGGGAAGTGGCCTTTGGCAAGGCCTGGGATTCAATTAAAGATGCTAATATCTGCACCCTAATTGCCGGTTTTGTTTTGTTTAATCCTTTTGACTGGTCGTTTTTACCCTTAGCCGGTATGGTGCGAGGTTTTGCTTTAACTCTGAGTTTGGGGGTGGTAGTCTCTTTATTTACCGGGATCATTGTTACTAGAAATTTAATGAGAGTGTTTGGGAAATAAAACCTATTGTCATATTGTTATATTGCTGTATTGTTGATTAGATCTTTAGAAAGAAATAAGCCTAAAAAGCAATTTAGCAATGTAACAATTCAACAATTTAGTTATGAACTTTATTAAATATCGTTTTATCAGTTTTATTTTATCGGGCTTACTAATTTTAGCTTCAATTTACGGCCTGATTCGCTTTGGCTTAGTTTTAGGGGTTGATTTTACCGGTGGTTCTCTAGTTGAGGTCTTGCCAAGCCAAGAACAAGGTCAAGAAAAGCTTAAAGAAGATCTGGGGGAGATCGGTTTGACGGTTAGCCAAATTCAACAAACAGGCGGTGGCAGTCTATTAATTCGTTTTGAGGGCGGTTGGGAGGAAAAAGATCGGCTAGTTGATTTCTTTCAAGCTCGGGGCGGGCAGATTTTGCGTGACGAGACGGTTGGGCCAACCTTTGGTCAGGAGCTATTTAAAAAAGCCCTCTTGGCCATTGGTTTGACCATTATTTTAATTCTTATTTTTATTGCCTGGCGCTTTGGCGATTTAAATTTTGGAATAGTGGCAGTAGCGGCCATGATTCATGATAACTTAATTCTTTTAGGGGCTTTTTCTTTTTTAGGTCGATTTTTATCGGCTCCGGTAGACTCTTTGTTTATTACTGCCGCCCTAACGACTCTGGCCACTTCAGTTTATGATACGGTTGTTACCTTCGGTTATATCCGCGATCGGCTACAATCATCTTTTTCGGGCCAAGATATTGAAGCAACTGCCAACGAGGCTATTAACGCCACTGTAGTGAGGAATATTAATAACTCTTGGACAATTGTTTTTATGTTGGTAGCGATTTTATTGCTTGGTGGAGAAACAGTTCGCTGGTTTTCTTTGGCCTTGCTAATTGGAACAATTTTGGGGACCTATTCCTCAACTTTTTTGGCGGTACCGCTTTTAGTGGTTTGGCAAAAAATAAGGAAGAAGAGTCGTTAAGCTTTCTTAGTGGTCAATTGTTTTTTTAGTTCGGCCAAGAGAACCTCTTTTTTGTTGGCTAGTTGTTTGTTATCGACTTGATCAAAGAGGCCAAGCAGGATTTGGCCTACTTCCGGACCCGGGGGAATGTTTAAGGTTTTCATAACATCGTGGCCGTTGATTTTTAGATCTTTAATCGAGAAGGGTTCTTTTTCAACCTCAATTAATCTTTTTTTAAAAGTTTCGGTTCGCCAGGAAGTTTCTTTGGCGCCACTGCCTAAACGATCACCGGTTCGTAAGGCCAGCATATCGGGAACATTTTCTTTTCCCACTCTGCGGATGAAGCGTTTAATGGCCTTGTCGGTTTGTGTTTCGGAAACCGAGAACTGGTGATGGCGGACCAGCTTGACTAGCCGATCCAAGTCTTTTTTGGTTAGTTTTAATCTTTGGCCAATTTGTCGGGCAATAGTTGCTCCGACAACTTCATGGTTATGAAAGGTTCTTTCCCCATTGTTATCTTCGACAACAAGGGGTTTGCCAATGTCGTGGATTAGGGCGGCTAACTTAACGATTGGGTCTTTGGTCGGACAGTATTGAGCTGAAAGAAGAGAATGTTTCCAAACCCCCCAAAGGTGGTGGCCCTTTTGGGTCATTTGGTAGCCTTTAACTAGTTCCGGTAATAAATAATTAATTAACCCAGTGATTCTTAAAGTCTCAAAAGCCAGTTCAACCTGATCGGTTAAAAGAATTTTGAATAATTCTTGGCGGATTCTTTCCCAGGAAACTTTTTCAATCAGGTGAGCCTGTCTCTTAAGAGCCGATAGGGTTTGCTCTTCAATGGTAAAGTTAAGTTGAGCCGACAAACGAACCGCTCGTAATAATCTTAGAGCATCTTCGGCAAAGCGCTCTTCGGGGTTACCAACCGCGCGGATTAAGCCTTTTTCTAAATCTTTTTGTCCAGAAAATTTATCGACTAATTCTGGCTGGAAAGTTTTTTTTTGGGCCCTTGCCCCCAAGGCCAGGGCGTTAATAGTAAAGTCCCGCCGGGAAAGGTCTTCCTCAATGGTTTTTCCCCAGGAAATTTGGTCCGGATGGCGATGGTCTTGATAGTCGGATTCGGCTCGAAAAGTGGTGATTTCAATTTGTCGTTTTTGCCGGGTAATTTTAACTGTGCCGTAGGTGTTGTCGTAAAAACTGTTAGGAAAAAGCTCTTGGGTTTTTTCTGGTGGAGCCGAAGTGGTCAAGTCTAGGTCGCCAATGGGAAGGTCGAGTATTAGGTCGCGTACCGCCCCGCCGACTAAGAAAATATCAAAACCGGCCCGGTGAAATTTTTTTAGGATGTTAACGGTTTCGGGAGGTAGTTTTTGGAAAAGATCTTTGGTATTTGCTGTTTTTTTCATTATAATAAAGACGTTTAAGAAAGGAATCGTTTAGGTTAATAAGCTCATTTTATCATGAAAGATTGGCAAGTTAAGTTTACTCCCAATTCAAAAACAACCCGAAAACGGCAAAAAGAAATTATTGATTTTTTGTTGGCTAGTCGGGGCGTTGAAGAAAAAGAAGCTTTTTTTTCACCCCCTCATCCGACTAAGCTTTTGCCCCCAGATGTTGGTATTAGCCAGGCAAAAATAGATCAAGCTCGTAAGGCGATCTTGTCAACTCAAAAAAAGGGCCAGAAGATTTTGATTTGGGGCGATTATGATGCTGACGGCATTATCGGCACCAGTTTGCTTTGGCAGGCCCTATGGCAGTCGGGAATTGAAGCAATTCCCTTTATTCCCGATCGCTCTCAAGGTTATGGTCTTAGCCTGGCCTCTTTTAAAAAACTTTATCAAGAGCATCCCGATATTGGTTTAATAATCACGGTTGATAATGGCATTGTTGCTCATAACCAAATAGGCAAAATTACTTCCTTGGGAACAGATGTGATTGTTACCGATCATCATGTTAAAGAAAAAACCTTACCCAAAGCCAAGATAATTATTTGGAGTGATCAGGTCTGCGGAGCGGCAGTGGCCTGGTTTTTAGCCCGGGAAATAATCGGTCAAAAGGATTACGCTCTTGATCTGGTCGCCTTAGCGACAGTGGCCGACATGATGCCTCTTTTGGGGGTCAATCGGAGCTTGGTTAAGTTTGGTTTGGAGTCTTTGGTCAAAACCAGCTGTTTTGGTTTGAGGGCGCTAATAGATCAGGCTGGAATTGCCAATCAGGAATTATCAGTTTACCATTTAGGCTTTTTGCTTGGGCCGCGGCTTAATGCGATGGGCCGCCTTTATAATGGCCTAGATTCAGTCAGACTGCTTTGCACGACCGATTGGGAGCGGGCTAAAAGATTAGCCCAAAAACTTGATTCGGCCAATCGGGAACGACAGACAATGACCGACCAGGCCCTAAAAAAGGCTATTCTAGTTGTCGAAAAGACCAAACAAGAAAAACAAAAAGTAATTTTTGTTCATCACCCTTCTTTTCACTCCGGCATTATTGGCCTAGTGGCCGGAAAATTAACGGAACGTTTTTATCGGCCTAGTATCGTTTTATCAGCCGAGGACGGTTTTTATCGGGCTTCTTGCCGCTCCATTAGAGGGTTTAACATTATTAGGGCGCTAAAGAAGATAACGGAGCTAGTTGAGGTTGGCGGTCATCCGATGGCGGCCGGCTTTACCATTAAAAAGAAAGACTTACCTCAAGTGAAAAAGCAACTGCTGGCCTTGGCCGAAAAAGAGCTTACGGCCAAATTGCTTCAGCCTACTCTAAACATTGATGCCGGGGTTGCCTTTACCGATCTGGATTATAATTTTTGGGAAAAACTAAACCGTTTTTCTCCCTTTGGTCTTGGCAATCCGGAGCCGCTTTTTTATACCCCCGGAGCAATTATTAAAAGCCTGAACCGGGTGGGCCAAAACGGTGATCATCTAAAACTAGTACTTGACGATAGCCAAACTAAAAGAATAGAAAAAACCCCGGCCCGGCTTGATGTTGGCCAACCATTATTGTCGGGGATTGGTTTTGGTTTGGGACAAGAAAATTTAGCCGTTGGCGATCGGGTTGATTTGGCTTTTAGCCTAATTATTAACCGCTATCGGGGTCGGAAGAATTTAGAGTTAAAATTAAAAGAGATTAAAAAAGTATGACCACCACCAGGGCTAAAATAATTACAATTGACCAATTACTTGATCAGGTTACCAGTTACCACCCGGAGGCGGATCAGGAGTTGATTAGACAAGCCTACGATTTTGCCCGACAACACCATAAGGATCAAAAAAGATTATCCGGTGATCCGGTGATTACCCATGGCTTAGCGGTGGCGGCAATTGCGGTCGATTGGAAACTAGACTCAATCTCAATTGCCGCCGGGTTATTGCACGATGTTATTGAAGACACGCCGGCCAAAATTGACACTATTAAAAAGAGATTTGGTAAAGAAATGGCCAGCTTGGTTGATGGTTTAACCAGGGTTAGCCGGGTTAGGCTGCGCGGCTCTAGTAATGAGCAGTTTATTGAAAATTTGCGAAAGATGTTTTTGGCGATGTCGCAAGATTTGCGGGTTGTTTTTGTTAAGTTGGCCGATCGCCTTCACAATATGAAAACGTTAGAGTATTTGCCGCCCGATAAACAGTTTGGTATTGCCGAGGAAACCCTAGAGATTTATGCGCCTTTGGCGGAACGGTTAGGCATGGGCCAGGTTAAGGGAACCCTGGAAGATTTGGCCTTTATGTATTGTTATCCGGCCGAATATGAATGGTTGATTAACTATTCAGCCCCTTACTACAAGCAAGTCGAGGAGCGGATTAAAAAACTAAAACGAACCCTTCTTAAAGAATTGGCCCAAGAGGGAGTTCGGGGTAAAGTCGATGGTCGAGCCAAACATCTTTACAGCCTGTGGCGGAAACTATTACGGCCGGAAAATGAGAAAGATATCAACAATATTCACGATTTAATGGCCTTAAGAATTATAACTTCCGATATTAAGGAGTGTTATTTGGCTTTAGGCTTGGTTCACAAGCTTTGGCATCCGGTGCCTCGTTTGGGGGTGCGGGACTGGATAGCCCAACCCAAACCCAATGGCTACCGGTCAATTCATACTAATGTTTTTTTGGGTGATGGTCAAATAATCGAGATTCAAATCCGGACCGAAGAGATGCATGAACAAGCCGAACATGGGGCGGCTTCCCACTGGTATTATAGTCAGGTTAAGTCTGGAGGAGCCAGCTCAAGGGAGCTAGACAAAGGGGAAATATTTTCTTCGGCTCAAAAGATGGCCTGGGTTCAGCAGTTGGCGGCCTGGCAGGATGAGATTATTGATTCAGGCGATTTTATTGCCTCGGTAAAGTTTGATGCCCTAAAACACCGGATTTTTGTTTTTTCGCCCAAGGGGGACGCCTTTGATTTGCCCGATGGGGCTACCCCGGTTGATTTTGCCTACGCTGTTCATACTAAAATGGGCCATCAAGCTTGTGGGGCCAAAGTTAATGGTCGGATGGTGGGTTTGGATTATCAGCTTAAAAATGGCGAGATTGTTGAGATATTATTGGATCGGCATCGAAAAGGACCGGCTTCGTCTTGGTTGGATTTTGCCAAAACCCGATTGGCCAAGAAGAAAATCAAAACAGCCCTGAAAACCAGTATTTAGTATTTAGGGTTTAGGATGAGGTTGAATATTTTTGAAACAAAATTTATTGTCGAGTTATTTATTGGTTAGGGATAAGAGTGTGTTTTTAAAAGCAACATAACAATTCAACAATGGCTTTAATGCTATAATCAAACCATGCTGGCAGAGCGAACCCTAGTTAGTCAAACCATTGATAAGATTGGTCAAAAAGTGACCCTTTATGGCTGGGCCAACAGCATTCGCGATCATGGCAAATTGGTTTTTATTGACCTTCGTGATCGCTCCGGCCTGGTTCAAGTGGTGGGGAGCAAAGATCTTTTGGGCAAGGTCAAGAATGAGTTTGTTTTGGCGATTGAAGGATTGGTTAAAAAACGCCCCGACCATTTGATTAATGAAAAAATTGCTACCGGTAAAATTGAAATAGAGACTAAAGGGGTAACTATTTTGGCCGAATCTGCTGATTTGCCTTTTGATATTTATGGATCGGGCACTAAAATTAATGATGATCTTCGTTTACGTTATCGTTATTTAGATTTAAGACGGGGCCGTCTTAAGAAAAACTTAGAGTTTCGTCACCGGTTAATGCAGGCCGTTCGTCAATCGTTGTCAAGTCGAGGGTTTTGGGAAGTTGATACTCCCAATTTGTCCAAATCCACCCCAGAGGGGGCTCGAGATTTTTTGGTTCCTTCCCGTCTTCAGCGGGGTAAATTCTATGCTCTTCCTCAATCGCCGCAACAATATAAACAACTATTAATGGTGGCGGGTATAGAAAAATACTTTCAAATTGCCACCTGCTTTCGAGATGAGGATTTACGGGCTGACCGGGGCTTGGAATTTAAGCAGATTGATATCGAAATGTCTTTTGTGACCAGGGATGAAATTTTGGCGCAAATGGAAGAGATGCTGGTTGAGATAGTAGAGAGCTTGGGTCGAAAAGTAGCCCAAAAACCTTTTCCTAAAATTTCCTATCAAGAAGCCGAAGAAAAATATCGGACCGATAAGCCGGATTTAAGAAAACACCCCAATGATCCTCAGGAATTGGCCTTTGCTTGGATAATTGATTTTCCTCTTTTTGAAAAGACGACCACTAGAGAAATAAACCCCATGCACCACCCTTTTACCAGCCCCAATCCGGAAGACTTGCCTAAATTGGCGACCAACCCCTTGGCGGTTCGTTCCTGGCAATATGATTTGGTTCTTAATGGTCAAGAGGTAGCCGGAGGCAGTATTAGGATTACCGATCCCAAAATTCAGAAACAAATTTTTAAAATTTTAGGCCATAAGGATGAGGAGATTAGTCGGCGTTTTGGCCACCTTTTGGAAGCTTTTACCTACGGGGTGCCGCCCCATGGAGGCATTGCCTTTGGCTTTGATCGTCTGGCGGCGATTTTATCAGGAGAAGACAGCATTCGGGAAGTGATTGCTTTTCCGGTTAATTCTTCCGGTCGAATTTCGGTAATGGAAGCTCCTTCTCGAGTTGACCGGAATCAGCTTGAAGAATTGGGTTTAAAAATTGTTGATGAAGATCCCGATCAGACTGCCTAGCTTTTCTTTTAAAAAAGAAAATTTTACCAGCGTTTTTTCTTGGCCTTTTTGGCCGCTTTTAATTGTTGTCTCTTTGCTTTTTTTACCCGGCAATTCTTATTATGAGACCCTAGATTTTTCTTCTGGATTAGTTTCTCCCGAGCCTGATCACTTAATTTTACCTTCTTTACCACCCCTTTTAAGACAGTCGTTATCGGGACAACCAAGCGTTGCGGCCCGTTCAGTGCTTTTGGCCGATTATGATTCCGGGCAAATTCTTTATCAGGATAATATTGACCAGCCCTTGCCGATGGCCTCGTTAACTAAAATTATGACCGCTTTGGTGGTTTTGGAAGAAATTCCTCAGGAGGAAATTATTACTGTTGGTCAAACCCAAAACCGGGGACGGACAGTCGGCTTGTTAAAGGGCGAACAATTTTTGGTTTCTGACCTTCTTTATGCTCTTTTGGTTATGTCCGGTAACGATGTGGCTGATATTTTAGCTCAAAGTTATCCCGGCGGCCAGTCGGTTTTTGTTGCCCGAATGAACGAAAGAGCCAAAGAGTTACAATTAGCCAACACTCACTTTGCCAACCCTCACGGCCTAGATGAGGCCGGTCATTACAGTAGCGCCCGAGACCTATTTGTTTTGACCAATTACGCCCTAAAAAATGACTCTTTTCGAGAGATTATTAAAAAAGATAACGGCTCGATTTGTAATTTAGAAGGAGATAACTGTTATCAGATTGAAGCAACTAATGAGTTGCTTACCTTTCCCGGAATTTTGGGGGTTAAAACGGGCTATACCGACGGGGCGGGTGGTTGTTTTATTGGTTTTTGGGAACAGGATGGACGAGCATTTTTAAGTGTTGTTTTGGGTTCGAAAAACCGATTTTGGGAAACCCAAAATTTATTGGCTTGGGGGGCAGTTAGTTTTTCTCCTCAGGAAGTTAATTTGCTTGATTTTCTTGACTAATTACCGAAGGGTCAAGAGCCGGTAAGTAGGCCAGGAAATTGTTTAAGCCCTCAAAAACAAAAATAGGCTGCAAGAAGCTTTGTGGTATTTCAGGGTCAAAATAAGCCAAGTAAATGTTACGAATCGTAATTGGGGTTTGATCACTGTTATTGCCTAAACGAGCGATAAAGCCCTGTCCGGATTTTAGTTCCTCCCAAGCGGTTACCGACGATTTAATAGGGTAAGTGCCAAAGCGATCGTTTGTGATCGGGTAGCGGATATATTTGCCAAAAATAAATTGGCGGTTGCCGGATTGGGAAGAAACAATAAAGGCAATATTGCTCTCATCAGGGTTGGGGGGCATAATTGGCCGATTATCAAGGTTGGCCCGTCTTAGATTAATCTTAATTAGTTGGCTTTCTGATAAAGAGGGGACGGTAACTAGCCTTCTTTCGTCGTGACTATATTTAAGAAAAATATAATTACTGTTTTGGGGGTCGATATCGTCTGGCCAAAGATCGGCTCGACCAAGATAGTTTTGGACTGCTTGCAAGGCCTGAGCTTGGTTTGGTCCCTGGGTGTTGGCAAAAAAGAGATTGTTTTCCCAGGGGTAGCTAATTTCGAAATTATTATTGATGGTATCAATCTTTATGGTGGCACCAGTATCGATGTTGCTAAAGGCAAAGCGAGTATTGCTAATCTTACCTAATTCGTTAGTAAAGCCAAGAGCAGCCGCAGTTTTTCTAGTTTTATCTTCATCAAAGAATTTAGGTCCTAAAATAGGGATAAAATAAACTCGCGATTGGGTGCCTAAGTTAGGCAGATTACCGTCAACGGTTTGGAGTTGAAAAGAAAAATTTTTGGCCTGATATCTTTCGGGGCCAAAATTAATAGCGGGAATTTTACCTAAAGCCAAATTTGGGGGTGGGGGTGGTTGGGGGTGGCGCTCCTCCCAATAAGCGCGGAAACTTTTACTGGCCGGAACAAGAATAATGATTGCCACCAGGCCGATAAGGGAAAATTTAATAAACTTACGAGCGTAGAGGGCAGTTTGGGTTAATTGGCTCATTATTTTTAAGGCGGGCTATTTTCATGTTTGAGTATAGCACCGGCAAATGATAAAATTCAAACCAAGATGAAACCGGTTCGTGTCCGTTTTGCTCCTTCGCCAACTGGCATTCCCCATATTGGTAATACCAGAACGGCTCTTTTTGATTGGCTTTTGGCTCGTCAAAGTGGCGGTCAATTCATTGTCCGAGTGGAAGACACTGATCGGAAAAGATATCAAGAAGAATCGTTAGAAAAAATTTTGGCAATATTAGAATTTTTAGGACTTGCCTGGGATGAGGGGCCAAAAATAGGCGGTCCTTATGAACCTTACTTTCAATCTGGGCGTTTGAAGCGCTATCAAGAAGTGGCTCAAGAATTGGTTGATAAAGGGGCGGCCTACTATTGTTTTTGCTCTCCAATTCGGCTTCAAAAACTCCGTCAACAACAAAAAGAAAAGGGTCAAATTCCCAAATATGACCGGCATTGTCTTTCTTTATCAAAGCAAGAAATTGAAGAAAAGAAGAAAACAAGTAAATATGTGATCCGCTTAAAAATGCCCGATGATAAAGATTTCACCTGGGATGATCTAGTTCAAGGAGAAATTACCATTAATTCTAAAGATTTAGATGATCAGGTCTTGCTAAAATCGGATGGTTTTCCTACTTACCATTTAGCCGTTGTGGTTGACGATCATGATATGAAAATTTCCCATATTGTTCGGGGGGTAGAGTGGATTTCCTCGACTCCAAAACATCTATTTTTGTATCAATCTTTGGACTGGCCGGTACCCGAGATTATGCATTTGCCTCTGATTTTGGGCCCTGATAAAACCAAGCTGTCCAAAAGGCATGGAGCCAAATCTATTCTTGACTATCGGGATGAAGGTTATCTGAAAGAAGCCCTGATTAATTTTATGGTTTATCTTGGCTGGTCTTATCAAGACAATTCTCAACTACTTTCGCTTGAGGAGCTGGTGAGAGTTTTTGATTATAATAAAATTCAAAAGCAAAACGCCGTTTTTGATATTAAAAAACTGGATTGGTTTAATGGTCAATACATTAGAATGAAGAGTGATAAAGAATTGACCAAACTAATAAAGCCCTTTGCCCCAAGAGGGACAAAAGAAGATTTGCTAATAAAGATTGTTCCTTTGGTTAAGGATCGGTTAATTAAGTTATCTGATTTTAAAGATTTAGCCGGCTTCTTTTTTAAAGCGCCAAAAGCAGCAGAGGATCTTTTAAAAGAAAATGTTAAAGGTGATTATAAGATCTATTTAAAAAAAGCGGCCAGCGCTCTACAGTCTATTGAAGACTGGCAAGAAGAAGAAATTACCTCAAAGTTAATGAACTTAATTCAAGAAAACGGCTGGCCAACGGGCGATTTTTTCATGAGTTTGCGAGTTGCCGTTGCCGGTTCTGCCTACACTCCACCAATTAATGAATCAATGGAGATTTTAGGTAAGGAAAAAACCCTGGAAAGGATAAAGAAATTACTTTGATTTATCTAAAGATTTCTTTTGTAAATCTTCTAATCTGCTAATGGTAGTCTTTATTGACTTAAGCTGTTCTTCTTGGTTAAGTTTGCCCATTTCCAGGGGGTTGAGGTCTAAGAACAACCTAATAGGGTGTTGGTGTTGGCTAGTAAATAAATTATTTAGGAAACTTTGAGTATTAGGGTCGTCGAAATCGATAGCGGTATGAAGCTGAGAACCCTTACCGCCAGCGATATGAATATTGCGGATAACGTCAAGAACCTTTTTAAATGAGGGGGTGGGGTCAGTTCCTTGGGCCAGCTGATGATCAACTCCTAGAGTCATGCCATCAAGACCATAACGGAAAATAATATGTTCTCTGATGGTGGCCGGGTCAGAGATTAAGTTTTCGCTTTTAATACCTAGTTTGCGACTAAGACGTCTCATTACCGGTGATCGATAGGGGCGCTCCGGTTCGGCTAGTACTCGAGCAACTCTACCTTTAATTTTTTCGAGCCGGCTCTGTTGAGCAAAGCCCTCAACAATGTTGGCGTGAAGGTTTAGACCAGTTCCGGGACTGTTCGGATATTTTCCTTGAGATTCTTGGTGAAGATATGAGGCAATATCAACGGCTTCTCCTTGGGTTGCCTGGCCAAAAAAGAACATCCAAGCCGTTTGAAAAATTCGATTTTTAAAAGCAAGCTTAGCTCTATCGCTTATTTTGCCATCTGAAATTTCAGGAAAAAATTGTTCACCGATTTGTTGTTCGGTAAATTTCTTCCCAAAAAGAAAAATTAAATTCGGCATGAACCTCGGTTATTGGCACATTGGGGAATTTTTTTGTTAAAGCTAGGGCCTTTTCGGGCG
>CAZUWK010000007.1:0-2133 GCA_964624185.1 uncultured Gammaproteobacteria bacterium
AAACCACAGTAGAATTAATTTTCGAATTTTCAAATTATTAAATTTTCATTCTTATTTCAAGAAAGGGTTAAGATCACGGGCTTTGGTTGTGGGAATCTATTTGCCGCGACCCTCTAACAGAACCACTTTTTTTTCTTCGCCCACTAAACTGCTTTTGCCAATGATTAATTTTGGCTTAATAATGGGAGTATTGCCGGCCTCTTTTAAGAATTTGCTAATCGGTTCAACTTGGTCGAGGGGTAACTGGCCATTTTCTTTAATATAATGAATTGGAAAGATAATTTTTGGTTCAATTTGCCGGGTAATTTCAGCGGCATATTTGGCTGTTAAGCCAGTCTCTTCCCCCAGGGGTAGAAAAAGAATGTCAGGAGAGTCTAATAGACTCAAAGATTCTTTGTTTAGGGGGTGGTTTAGTTGGCCTAAGTGGCCGATTCGGACTCCACCGGTATGAATTAAATAAATCGTATTATCGCTTTTTTCTCCCTTTTGGCCGTTGTCTGGGTAGGAAGGAAGGCCTAAAATGTTAATACCGCCAATTTCATATTCTCCCGGGGCGCTAATAACAAAGGGGTTCTTTTCAACTGCCTGACTATTATTGTGAAGAGATTCTGGCCGGCTAATAGTGACTAAATTAGCCTCAACTTTGGGCATTTTTAAACCCGTTTTTTGATCATAGGGGTCGGTAACAATGATGCCTTTTTTAGTTCGGATTCTAAAACTACCAAAACCCAAGTGCCAAATTTCCATGCTTATAATTTATCATAAGAACGAGAAGATAACAAACAGCCAAAGGCATTGTTTCATTGTTATTTTTGTTTAGGGCAATAGAAATAGCAACTTTAATATTTTTTTGGGGGTAGTAGGCCTTGATATTGGTTAAAAACTCGATTATTAAGACCGTGGTTTTTTAGCAATTTAGCAATATAACAATTTAGCCATGGCTCTTTTTTAGTTTATTAAAATGTATCGGTCTTGTTGACAATCTAGTCTAGCCAGGTTATATTAGAAAAAGAAGTATGCGTAAGGAAATTACTTTGGCGATTGTTTTTGGTTCTATTTTGGGATTATTAATTGTCGGGGGAATTTGGTGGTCTAATAAGACCGGCCCAGAAACTGCCCCTAAATCTCAAGACCTTGTTCAGCAACAGGATTCTACCCCTTCAGCTTCAGAAAATGGTTCTTTATCAGGGGCCGATCAAGCCAATGCCGAATCGACGATTTTTATTGATATTGATTTTCCTGATGAGGGAGCGATTGTTGATCAGGATGAGGTTAAGGTAAGCGGACAAACCTCCCCTGAGGCAGTGGTGGTGTTAATTTATCCGGAAGGAGAAACCATTGTTACCGCTGATGATCAGGGTAGCTTTGAGGCGACCGCTCTTCTTGTCGGCGGCGCCAATGAAATAAAAGTTACCGCTTATGACCGGCAAGGCAATCGAGCCGAAGCCCTCTTGACGGTTGTTTATTCAACCGCTAAATTATAATGGTGATTAAAATGATTAAATTTAAACAACTGTTGCCCTTATTCTTTATTTTTAGTCTTTTTTGGGCGATGCCAATTAGGGCTGTTGAAGATGGGTTGGTCGAAAATGCGGTCGAGGATTCTGAAAAGGCCGATCTTTTGAGAAAAGAGGTGGAGAAAATATTAGCCGAAACCGACAGTCAAGACAGTGATCGACTATTAATTAAGCGAGCTTTTTGTGGTAATTTAATTGCCCATCGAAAAGATGATCAGGAGTTGTCAATTGATGTTCGGGGAGAAGAAAAACTAGCTTCTTATGATGATGATACGATCATGATTGGTATTAGCCGGGAAAAAATTTCTCCAGCCGATTTAGAGACCGGCAATTATTTAGTGGCCATGGGTTATCTTGATCGGCTCGAACCGAGTAAATTAGAAATTAAGCGTTTGGTGGTTCAGGAAACGCCAACCCCAGTAGACCGAGAATCGTTTTTTGGTTTGGTTAGTGATATTTCTTCCGAAGAGGAAGTTTTTATCTTAACTTATGATGATTTGGTTTTTGAGGTTTTGGCTAAAGGGGCCAAATTAACTTATCGGGAAGATGATGAAATAATCACGGCTAAATTCAGTCGTCTTGAGGAGCAAGATCGAGTTGTTGTTGTTGGCCGAAG
>CAZUWK010000007.1:2233-10669 GCA_964624185.1 uncultured Gammaproteobacteria bacterium
TTTGGTTACCAAGAATATGAGGGGCCAATTTTGGAACCCTTTTCTTTATATGAAGCCAAGTCTTCTGAGGAAATTGTTAATAAACAAGCCTTTGTTATTCCGGGCAAAGGTGAAGCGCAAAAAAGACTGGTTTTAAGACCGGAGCTAACGCCCACTCTGGCTCGGATGGTAGCCGCCAAGGAATATGAATTGGTTTTTCCGATTCGCTGGTGGTCGTGGGGGAGGTTTTTCCGTTATGAGGCGCCGCAAAAAGGCCGAGGGCGGGAGTTTTATCAATGGAATATCGATCTTTTAGGACAAAATTGTCCAAACGCCGATGCCGAAATTATCGCCATTGGGGTGCGGTTTCTGTCTTCTTTGGGTTTAACTAGCGCCGACGTTGTTATTAAAATTAACGACCGCAAGTATTTAGATAATAAATTTGACCTAATTGGTATTTCTCAAAGTAAAAGGTTGGCAGTTTTTCGAATTATTGATAAAAAAGATAAGGTGAAAAAAGCCGATTTTGAGGCGATGCTGGCCGAAGCGGGGTTAACAAAATTACAAATTAAAGACTTGAATTTGGCCTTAAAGGATTATGATTATAGCCAAGAATCGCCCTGGTTAACGGAACTTTTTTCTTCTTTGTCTGACCTAGATGTTGGCGATTGGGTAGAGTTTGATCCGACCATTGTTCGCGGTTTTGATTATTATACCGATACTGTTTTTGAGGCCCGAACTAGAAGCCGCCAGGATCGAGCTCTTTTTGGCGGTGGTCGCTACCAAAATCTGGTTTCTGATGTTGGTGGCAAAAGAAAAATTGCCGGGGTTGGCTTAGCCGTTGGCGATATGACGGTTTATGGGGTTTTAGCTGGTTTGGGGCGATTGCCGGCCTTATCGGCTCTGTCGGCTAAGATTTTGATGACCGTTTTTGCTGAGGAAACTTTTCGCTCTTCTTTGCTGGTGGCCGACAACTTAAGGAAATCCGGGATAAAGATAGAAATGTATCTGGATTATCAAGTTCCTCTGACTAAGCAGTTGGCTTATGCTAACAAAAAGGGTTTTACTAAGGCCCTAATTATTGGTCCCGAAGAAAAAGCGGCCCAAGAAGTAACCGTCAAAGACTTGATTTCTGGCCGGCAGGAACGGGTCAAAGCTAACGATCTGGCAATTTTTCTAAAAGGCTAGTTAGTTAGTCCTGCCAGATCCCGGATCTGGCAAAGCTGGCTTATTCGTTAATTTATGCTAAAATAGACTTCGCTTATGAATAAAACTAATCAAGATCAATATTATCCCCAAGCTAAGGTAAGTTGCGCCTGCGGTAATGAATTTAGCGTTGGCTCAACCAAACCGGAAATTAAAGTTGACATTTGTTCTGCCTGTCACCCCTTTTTTACCGGTCAAATGAAATACGTTGATACTGGCGGTCGAGTGAAGCGTTTTGAGGATCGACTAAAGCAGGTTAAAAAACAACCGCCAAAATCTAAAAAAAGAGGTCAAAGAGATCAATCTACTACCGCCCCCGTTAAGACTCTTAAAGAAATGCTGGAACAGACGAAATAATAGTTGATTATCTTGGGGTAATTATTCTAATTATCCTAATTGTTCTAATGAATTGCCAAACACCAAACCCCAAAATTTAAGAAAGTTTGGAGTAGCGGGCTTTAAGCCCGCGCTAATTGGGATTTGGAATTTCATTAGAAATTAGAAATTAGGAATTAAAAATTTTTAAGTGGTGTCTATTATTATCGAAGTTCGTTCCGGTACCGGTGGAGATGAAGCCAAAATTTGGCAACAAGATTTATTGCGTATGTATCAGCGTTTTGCTACCCAGAAGGGCTGGCCAAATAAGATCTTGGCCGAAGAGAGATTAGAGATTGAAAGCGAGGAGGCCTATGCTCTATTAGAGCAAGAATCCGGAGTTCATCGGGTTCAGCGAATTCCCCAAACGGAAAAAAGGGGTCGGGTTCACACTTCGACTGCTTCAGTGGTGATTTTATCTAAAAAAGACTTGGCTCAAGTTACTATTGACCCGGCTGATTTAGAAGTAGAATTTTTTCGAGCCGGTGGTCACGGCGGCCAAAACGTTAACAAGCTTTCTACCGCGGTTCGTTTGCGTCACAAACCAACTGGTATTGTCGTCACTTCTCAGTCGGAACGGCGTCAATATCAAAATCGCCTTATTGCTCAAGGCAAACTGGAAGCGGAATTAAAACGTCGTCAACAAGCTTCGAAAAAAGACCATCTAGATCAGCTTAGGCGGCAATCAATTGGCGAGGCCGAAAGAGCGGAGAAAATTCGGACTTATAATTTTCCTCACAATCGAGTTACTGACCATCGGCTTGGCAAGTCTTGGCAAAACTTGGATCAAATTGTTGATGGGGACTTGGAAAAAATTATTAAAGCTTTTCAGAAAGCGAGAAGCAAACAGAAAAAATAATTTTATTTCAAGATAGGTGAAAGCCACGGCTTATGGCCGTGGATGAAACCGATATCAATAGCTCATCCGCCTGTGGCGGATGAACAGAGCGAAACGCGAGGACCACGGGCAAAGCCTGTGGGAATCTATTGCTGACTTCTTAAGCGAACCTGAATTTCCCTTGTTTCTTTCTCGCGCCAAATTTTGATAGTGATCGTCTCCCCCACTCTTTTTTTATTAACGATTTCGGCCATGCTTTCCTGGTCATCTTTTATTTTTTGACCGGCGATTTCGGTAATAATATCACCGGGCCGAATACCGGCTTCAGCAGCTGAAGAGCCGGTAATTACTTCAACAACGTAAGCCCCTTCCGGAATTTCATTTAAAATGGCCGCCTCTTTGGTAATGGTCGTGTAACGAACTCCCAAGAAAGGACGAGAAAACTCACCAGTTTGGTAAAAATTATCAAGCATACTTTTGGCAATATTAATGGGAATAGCAAAGCCAATATTTTGGGCCCCCTGAGCGACGGCAACATTAATGCCGATTACTTGACCGGCAGAGTTGAGCAAAGGACCGCCGGAATTACCGGAATTGATAGCGGCATCAGTTTGGATAACATTGTCTAGCTCTTCAACATAGCCGGTAAAAAAAGAACCGGCCACAATACCTCGTCCTAAACCGGAAACAACTCCAGTGGTAACCGTATGGGGGAATTCTCCTAAGGCAGTCCCAATTGCCAAAGCAAATTGGCCAACTCGTAAATTATCCGAATTACCCAATTCTACTGTCGGTAAATCCTGGCCCTCAATTTTTAAAATTGCCAAATCGTTGGAGGGGTCACGGTAAATATTTTGGACTTCATAAGTTTGATTGTTGGCGCTGATAACTCGATATTGGGCCCTAAGATCGGAAACAACATGCTTGTTAGTGATAATTAATCCCTTGGGGTCAACGATAAAGCCGGTGCCGATATCCTGTTCAATTTGCTGTTCTTTAGTTTCAAAGAAAGAGAAGGGGTCGAAGGGATTGAAAGTGGAAAATCGTTCTAGCTTGCTAATGCCAATGGTAACTACGGCCGGAGAAGTTTTTTCGACGATATCAATGATCATCGACTCTTCTTGGACGATTTTATTGGTGGTAATGCTAGTTGTCGGAGACTTTTTTGATCCCCAAGAATCCCAAAGAGGCTCACCGGTCAGGCTATTAAGAAAAGTACCGGTTAAAAAGGCCCCAACTAGCAACAGCGCTATTACTGAAATAGCCAAGACCTTTTTTTTCTGAGACATTTTTTTAAATAACTGTTGGCAATAATTATAACTAATGGCTAATCAGCTGGTCAAGGGCGGCACTTAGGGCTTCGTCTTCTTCGGTTTCAAAGTTGTCCTCAACCTTAATGTTTGGCTCAATGCCCTTTTGATGGATTTTGGCTCCCGAGGGTAGTAACCAGGCGGCGATAGTAATGTGAATAGACGAGTTATCAGGAAGCTCTTTTGATTGTTGGATAGTCCCCTTGCCGAAAGTGGTTTCGCCGATAATAACAGTCCCTCTTTGTTCCTTGAGAGCCCCGGCAACAATTTCTGCCGCCGAAGCGCTACCCTGATTAACAATAATTACTAATGGGTCTTGGGTGAGCTTGCCTTGGCGATTAACGGAAAATGTTTGCCGGTTACCTGAGGCGCTTTCTTGATGGACGATAACCCCCCGGTCGAGAAATTCAGAAGCAATATAAATTGCCCCATCCAAGTAGCCACCGGGATTGTTTCTTAAATCTAAGATAATACCGGCGAGGTCATTTTGGTTCTTTTCTGACTCAATTTTAGCAACAATTTCATCCCACTGCTCGATGGTGCTATCGCCAAAACGGGCCAGCTTAATATAGGCTGCTTTTTGACCGTTTTGGTTGAGATATTCCAGGGTAACCCGGGGAACAACAATTTCGTCGCGGATCAAATCAATTTCCAGTGCTTCGCTAGCCCCTTCTCTAACTATGGTTAGAGTGACTTTTGAACCCTTGGGACCGCGGATAATTTCTACCGCCTCAATTAAAGATAAATCCAGTGAGTCCTGATCAATTCCCTTGTCCTCGTCTTTAATATGGGCAATTAAATCTCCGGGCCTAATACCCATTTCTTGAGCTGGTGTTCCCTCCAGTGGAGCGACTACTGCCAGTTGGTTATTTTTGTAGCCTAATTCTATGCCTACCCCGCCGAAACTACCGGCCATATCTTCTTTGAATTTTTCGTTATCTTCCGGAGGTAAAAAAACGGTATAGGGGTCGCCTAAAGACTCAACCATACCGGCAACCGAGCCATAGAGGAGCTTCTTTTGATCTAGTAGTTGGTCTTTGTCCAAATATAGCTGGTCTAAGAGTTGATAAACTTGGCCAAAGAGACTTGATTGGGTAAAACTTAAAGGAGATGACCTTAGACTAAGGCTAATATTTTGGGAGTAGTTTTGGCTCAATCGCCAACCGGCCCCAAAGGAAAAAACCAACAAGGTCAACAAAAGAACTAGATTGCGAAAATTTTTAATGGTCATTTTTTAAAACAGCAATTTTTTTCTGCTGGTTGTCAATAATAAGCCAATAATCAAGAAAATTTTTTAATTCCTCTGCCTCTTCGGAAGATGCTCTGGCGATTGTTAATTGACCAAGATCAACCAAGTCGGGATTAATATTGTCAGCGCTGATAATAGCCAAAGAACCGATTGCCTGGGCTTTATTGATTAGGGCCGGATAAAGCCGGTCGGCCAAAACAATTTTGTTTTGAAATTGGCAATCAAAGGCGGTTAAAGCGCCATGATGATAGATCAATTGACCAAAAGCATTATCGCCCCAAACTTTTTTGAGGTCAAGGACTTTTTCGGCTTTAACCAGAATGGTTATTCCCTCTTGATTGATGCTTTCGATTTTGCCTGAAAACGGCGATAGCAGGTCTCGACTCTTTCCGGCAGTTTCGATAGTTAAGATACCGGTGCCACTGTCAAAAGCGAAAACCTGTCCTGACACTGGAGCGGTGACAGTGGTTTTTTTGAATAGATTGTCAGCTTTGGCAATAGGCTCTTCCCGGGTAACTTTTTGGCCTAACTTAACCAGGAGACGAGAACTAATTTTTTGGGAGGGCAGGTTCATTTCCTGGGCCAGGTTAATCTGGTGCCTTTTGAAGCGGTTAAAAGTGGCTACTTTTTGACCCTCTTCAACTTTATCCCCTTCTTTAAGGAGGACTTTGGTTTTTTTGGGCAAGGGAAGAAAAAAGGCAAAATCAGCCATTAGGCGGTATTAATGAATTTGGCTCACAAAGGGAATTAGAGCTAGGTGTCTGGCTTGTTTGATGGCTCGGGCTAGTTTTCTTTGGTGCTTGGCGCAAACCCCGGTATATTCTCGAGAAGCAATTTTTTTTCTTTCGGTGATAAACTTGTTAAGGGTTTCAACGTCTTTATAGTCGGGCTGAAGGTTATTTTGGCAAAAAAAACAATCTTTAGCGATTGGTTTTCTTTTTGGGGAGAACTTTTTTTTGGTTAGAGCCATAATAATTAATTAATAATTAACTTGTTGATTCTCTTTTGGGAAAAATAACAATTTCCTAAAAAGGAATGTCGCTAGTGTCAACTTCTTCTTCGTCTTGTTTGGCTGAATCAGCTTGAGGCTTCTTGGCCTCTGGTTTGTTATTATCATTCTGATTGATTTTGGTTTCGGGGCTTGACATTTCGGCCCCCTCTTCCTCTTCTGATGATCGGCGAGAATCTAGGATCATCATTTCTGAGATGACGATTTCGGTTGTTTGCCGGCTAGCGCCGCTCTGATCTTCCCATTGTCTGGTTTGTAATCGGCCCTCAACGAAGACTCTTCGACCCTTAAATAGTAGTTGAGAGCAAATTTCGGCTAGTTTATCCCAAGCAACAATTCGATGAAAAGAAACGTCTTCTTTGTTTTCTCCCTGTTCAGTTGTCCAGCTTCGGTTAGTAGCCAAGCCAAAAGAACAGACCGCGGTTCCTTTGCTGGTATAGCGCAATTCCGGATCCCGGGTGAGATTACCGATCAACATGACTTTGTTAAGAGAACGCGCGCTCAAACTGTTAACACCCCCTAATCAATAACTATTAATAAATGCCTAAGAATATTGTCGTTTAATTTCAAAATATTGTCAAGGCGGGTCACTTTGGCAGGATTAGCCTCGAAGGCAAACCAATAATAGTAAGCGGAAGTTTGTTTTTGGATTGGGTAAGCCAGGTTCTTTTTGCCCCAGTCTTTTTCTTCGGTAATGGTACCCATATCGGCAATGATTTTCTTAATTTTTTCTAAATTGGCCTCCCCCTTTTTAGTTTTAGGGTTAAGGCTAGAAACGATGGTTAATTGGTATTTTTTATTTTCAACCGCCATAGTGATGATAATATCACGAGGCTATTCGTTTCACAAGGTGTTTAGATTTTAGTTGTTGACTTTTGTAAAGGTTCATCGCTACTATTATGGTATCGATGGCGAGTAATCTAAAAATTAGTCAGGCTAGTCCAATTGATATTCCCACTATTAGTAAAATTCAAAAAAAGGCTTGGCTGGCTACTTATCCCAAATTGGGAGTTGGTGTGACCAAGGCCGATATATTAAAGAAAGATTTTACCGGACCAGAGCGCATTCGATATCAGAATATGACCAAGGACAATTGGCGTTATTTTTTGGTTCGAAAAGAGAACCAGGCCGTTGGTTATGCTGCGGCCAAAAAAGAGGCCGATCGGGGAATAATCAAATTGATTCACGTTTTGCCCGAGTTTCAGGGTCAAGGAGTAGGCAGTGCCCTACTAAATCAGGTTTTGAAGTGGCTAAAGAGTAAAGAGGTTGTTTTACAAGTAGCCAAAAGCAACCAGAGGGCAATTAGTTTTTACCAGAAATTTGGTTTTTTTCCAGCCGGTCGAGGAAATCCGATTAGAGTAGCGGATAAGAAAATTGACACCGTAAAAATGATAATCCAGAACACTTGACAACACTATAAGTCAGTGTTATAATTCAAAACAGATCCTGGGGTTAGCTTTATTGATTAAAGCAGACTCTGGGATTTTTTTGTGGATTAGATTTATTTGTTATAGGGTTTATTGTTGAAGGCAATTTGTCTTTTTACTGGAAATTGTTTACAATTTATGTTTTTGGTGCCCAAAGATGTTTAAGAAAATTTTTTTAACCGGTTTTTCCTGGTTACTATTTTTGAGCTTCTTGATTAATCCTCAAGGAGCTATTGGTGCTGGTGCCCAAGAGGCCGGCGCTTCAGCTCAAAAATCTTTTCCGGAGGTTGATTTGAATTCTCCAGATGATCGAGAGGCAAAATTGTTGGCCTTTTTGGTTGGCAAAAATTCCCCCCTTTCTAATTATGCTACTAATTTTATTACGGCCGCTGATGAGTTTGTTATTGATTGGCGGCTTTTGCCGGCCATTACCGGTATTGAATCGAGTTTTGGCCAAGTTGTTCCGGCCGGTTCTTATAACGCTTATGGTTGGGGCAATGGCCGAATTTATTTTTCCTCTTGGCCGGAATCAATTGAGGTAGTTAGCCGGGCGTTATCGGAAAAATATTATCAAAAGGGCCTAGACACACCAGAAAAAATTGGTCCGGTTTATGCTCCGCCCAGTTCGGATTGGGCCGGTAAAATTAGGGCCGTTATGAACCAAATCGACCAAATAGAGTTGCCCTTAGAGCCGAAATTTTAATATTTTTTGTGTATAATTAATCTTGATTTTCCTAATATTTTTAGCTTTTTAAGCTAAAGACCAAAGACCAAAGACTAATGACCAAATTAGCCGAAGTGGCGGAACTTGTAGCGTAAGCGAAATCCGCCGAAATTGTAGCAGGAGCCGTATATGAATAATATTGAAAAGGCGATTGCTAAAATTAGGCGGGGGCAGACTGGCCCCAAAGAGTAAAAAATTGTTTTAAATTTTTAGACTAAAGACTAAAGACCAAATTAGCCGAAGTGGCGGAACTGGCAGACGCGCACGGTTTAGGACCGTGTGGGGCAACCCGTGGGAGTTCAAATCTCCCCTTCGGCAC
>CAZUWK010000007.1:10769-28470 GCA_964624185.1 uncultured Gammaproteobacteria bacterium
ACGGTTTAGGACCGTGTGGGGCAACCCGTGGGAGTTCAAATCTCCCCTTCGGCACTAGGCGAAGAGGAGTTTGAACTCCCAAAAAGATTTTAGATGGTGGAGTTGCCAATGACGACCGATATAAGGAAAAAATTTGTTAAACTGACATAGTTAAAAAACAATTTGTTTTTATGGCAAGGACGGCAAGGAAAAGATCTTGGACAAAAGAACAGCTAGCTAAGGCAGTTAAAAATGCCAGAAGCTACCGGCAAGTGTTGATAGCCTTGAATTTAGCTGAGTCGGGAGGAAACTATTATCAATTAAAGAAATATATAAGCGAATACGGGATCGATAATTCTCATTTTAAGGGTAGAGCTTGGAATAAGGGGATGAGTTTTCCTTTTAAACCAAAGACTTCCCTAAGCAAGATTTTGGTTAAAAATAGCGATTTCCAAAGCTATAAATTAAAAAAAAGATTAATTAAAGAGGGTTTTAAAAAGCCTTATTGTGAAGAATGTGGCTGGTCTAAAAAAACAGCCAGCGGTCGCCAGCCCCTAGAATTACATCACATTAATGGTGACGCCAAAGACAACCGTTTAGAAAATCTAAAGATTCTTTGTCCGAATTGTCACAGCCTAAAACCAAACTACAGGGGCTTGGGACGAAAAAAATAGTTTTTTGTTTGCCCGGGTGTTGGAACTGGCAGACAAGCAGCACTTAAAATGCTGTGGGAGCAATCTCGTGCGGGTTCGATTCCCGCCCCGGGCACAAAAGTTGGCTATTGGTCGGCCAGCCTTTAATCTTTGAAAAAAATTTACAAATTAAGCCCTTATTGTTAGAATGAACAAAATGAAGAAAACTTTTCTTTGGTTATTTTTAGGTTTATTTTTGTTTTTAGCCCCCTTGTTTCAAGCCCAGGGCCTCTCTCCTGCTCCGACTTCCCCAGAGGCAGATGAGGTTTTAGAGATGGCCGAATCGGCAGAAATAGAGCAATCGGAAGAGAAAAGTGAAAAAATTACTGAGCCCACTGAGGTGGTGAAGAGTCGGTTAGTTTTACTTTTAGAAGGTCAGGAAATCGGCCAGCTTGGGGTAACCAACTTTTTAAAGCATGCGATTAGAAAAACAGTTAGTCAGGGAATTCCCGCTAACACAGTGGTGTTAATTTTTTTACTGCCCCTAGTGGCCACCCTGATTAGTATTGTTCGTTATATTTTTGGTCTTTCCGGTTTTGGTATCTTTACCCCGGTAATGATTTCAGTGGCTTTTATTGCCACTGGCCTGACCCAAGGCTTAATGCTTTTTTTAGTAATCGTTTCTATTGCCATTTTGGCCCGAACCCTGCTTAGGAAAATTAGAGTTCATTTTTTGCCGCGCATGTCACTGTTGCTCTGGTTTGTTTGTTTGGGAGTTTTTGGCCTTCTTTTCTTGGGACCCCAATTAGGCTTTGAAGACTTGGCCGATATTTCTATTTTTCCGATTTTAATTGTTATTCTTTTGGCGGAAAACTTTATTGAGGTTTTAGTTGGTAAAAATAGTTCTGAGGCATTGAGAATGACCGGACAAACGCTAATTGTGGCCATTTTTGGCTATTGGTTCTTGAGTTGGCGGCCTTTGCAGGATTTTGTTTTGTTGAATCCGGAATTAGTTTTTTTGACTCTCTTGGTTGTTAATTTGGTTATTGGCCGCTATTCGGGTTTGCGCTGGTTAGAATATCGTCGTTTTAGTTCGGTTTTTAAAAGTTAGCTTCTACCCACTCAATGAAAAGATGGCAAGACGTTTTAGGCATGAATGCCCGTAATCATCAATATCTTGGTCACAATACCAAATTTGGCCGCCAAATTGCCGATTCCAAGTTGGCCACCAAAAGAGTTTTAACTCGTCATAATTTACCCACTCCGGAATTGGTTAAAGTTTTTAAGAGGCACGAAGATATTAATAATTTTTCCTGGTTAGGCTTGCCGGATAATTTTGTTCTTAAACCCTGTAGCGGTTTTGGCGGCGAAGGCATCCTGGTAATTAGAAAAAAAAGCCGTTTTGCCGGCGAGTGGGAGCTAATGAACGGTGAAACCATTAGTATTTCTGATCTTAAGTTCCACGCCCAAGAAATTTTATCGGGCCGCTATAGTCTTCATAACACTCCGGATCAGGCCTTTATTGAAGAGCGGGTGAAGATTCTTAAAGTTTTTAGTAAATATGTTAAGGGGGGGACGCCTGATATTAGAGTAATTGTTTTCAACCTGGTGCCGGTAATGGCGATGTTAAGACTGCCGACCGAGGAATCCGATGGTAAGGCTAATCTTCATCAAGGAGCGGTTGGTGTTGGTATTGACCTGGCTAGTGGAGTAACCACTTATGGCATTCATCATGGCCGGCCGGTTAACTATTTACCGGGCACCAGAACCAAGGTTAATGGTTTAAGAATTCCTTTTTGGGAGCAAATCCTCCTTCACTCAGTTCGGACCCAAGAGGCTATCCCCTCTTTGGGCTATTTGGGGATTGATTTTTTAATTGACCGTAATAAAGGACCACTGATTGTTGAGTTAAATGCCCGCCCGGGCTTGTCGATTCAAGTTGCTAATCGGACTGGTTTACAAAAAAGGTTGGAACGGGTGGAAAGATTAGAAATTCGCAGTCCGGAACACGGTGTTAAAGTGGCCAAAGCTTTATTCGGGGCCAGTTTTGCTGATCGGGTGAGTAGCAAAAACGAACCCAAAATAATTAGCCTAATTGAAGAAATAAAAATTATTAGTCAAGATAAAAGCCGGGTATCGGTAATGGCTAAAGTTGATACCGGCGCCGATCGGAGTGCCATTGATGAGGAACTGGCTAAAAAATTGGGGTTGTTGTCTGATGATAATATTATTTATCAGGTTCGTTATCGTAGCGCTTTGGGCAAACATCGGCGGCCGGTAATTGCCCTGGAGTATTTTTTGGCCGGTCAAAAAATTAATAGCATGGTCAGCGTTACCGATCGGGCTAAATTACGAACCAAGTTTTTAATTGGCAAAAGAGATTTATTAGGTTTTGTTATTAGGCCATAGAAATTAATAGTCCCTTCTAGGGAATCTATTTCAAGATAGGGCCAAGATCGCAGGCTTTGCCTGTGGGAGTCTATAAACCACAGACCTGGTTATTTTATCATGGTCGGGACAGGCGGCTTGTTTGATGTTATAATGAAGTCCGATGAAGAAATTAAAAAGTAAATGGCTTTGGTTTGCCTTGACCATTATTATTGCCTTGGCCGGTTTTGGTTTTTACCGAGCTAGCGTTGCTAATAGTAAAGACGATTCTGACATTAAGACAGCAGAAGTTGCCAAAGGAGATCTGTCTTTGCTGGTTTCAGCTCCTGGAGAAATTGAAGCCAGAGAAAAAGCTGAAATTCGCTTTCAGACCTCAGGCCAATTAGCTTGGGTGGGGGTGGCCGAAGGGGATCGGGTCAAAAAATGGCAGGCCTTGGCCTCTCTTGATAAGCGGGAATTAGAAAAAAAACTAGAAAAAGAGCTTAATGATTTTATGACCCAAAAGTGGACTTTTGATCAAACCCATGATGATTACCAGGAAGAAAAAGATAACGCCGTTGTCACCAAGGAAATTGAGCGGATTTTAGATAAGGCTCAATTTGCCCTTAGCAATGAGGTTATTGCTGTTGAGTTGACGGACCTGGCCTTAAAATATGCCACGATCTATTCCCCCATTGATGGTATTGTTACCGAAATTGATTCGCCTTTATCTGGGGTTAATATTACCCCGGCTCAGGCCACTTTTACTGTTGTTAACCCTGATTCATTAGCTTTTTATCTCAAAGTTAATGAAACTGAGGTTGTCAATTTAGCCGAAGACCAAGAAGTTAATATTCGGCTTGATGCTTTTCCTGATCGGGATTTTACTGGAAAAGTAGAAAAAATTGGTTTCGCTCCCCTATCGGGTCAAGGAACTTATTATCAAGTGGTGGTTGCTTTTTTAGAGCCTGATCCGGCTTTTCGACTTGGTATGAGTGGTGATGCCGAAATTTTGATTGAAAAAAAAGATCAGGTTCTGATAGTGCCGGAATCGGCTCTGGTCAAACGTGATGGCAGTTACTTTGTTTTCCTGGTGGTTGAAGGCCAGGTCCGCAAACAGGCAGTGGAAGTGGGCCTTATGACTGATGATGGGGTTGAAGTTGTTTCCGGTTTGAGTCAAGGCGATGAAATAATTTCCTCTGGGATTAGCAAAGTAAACGATGGTCAAAAAATCTAGTCCCGACGACAAAGCAATCTTCTGCTTGAGAGCGGTTAAAAGAGCCTATCAGACCGGTAAAATAGAGGTTCAAGCCTTAAAAGATATTAGTCTGTCAATTTATCCGGCTGAATTTGTGGCTTTGATTGGCTCTTCTGGTTCCGGAAAATCAACCTTAATGCATGTTTTGGGGCTTTTAGATCGACCGACCGGCGGAAAAATGTTTTTAGAAGGCAAAGAGGTTTCTACTCTTAGCGAAGATGAGAGAGCGATTCTAAGACGGGATAAAATTGGTTTTGTTTTTCAGTCGTTTAATCTTTTACCCCGATTGACGGCTCAAGAAAACGTTGAATTACCGTTAATTTATAATAATGTTTCTCAGTCGGATCGGGCCAAAAGAGCCGCCGAAAAACTGGCCCTGGTTGGCTTGTCTGATCGGCTTGATCACTTGCCTGGAGAATTATCTGGTGGCCAACAGCAGCGGGTAGCTATTGCCCGGGCCTTGATTAATAATCCGGCTGTAATTTTAGCCGATGAGCCAACCGGCAATTTAGACAGTCGTTCGGGCCAAGAAGTGATGGCTATTTTTAACAAGCTTCATCAGTCCGGTAAAACCATTGTCTTGGTGACTCACGATTCTCAAATTGCCGATTTTGCCCAAAGAAAGATTACTATTAAGGATGGACTAGTTATCGCCGACAAGACCAAATGACATTTAATTTAGAAGTTTTCAAAGTGGCTCTGCGATCGCTGTGGGCCAACAGAACTCGCTCATTTTTAACCATGTTGGGGGTTATTATTGGGGTTGGGGCAGTTATTGCCCTAGTTTCTATTGGTAGCGGTCTTAAAATTTATATCGCTGAACAGTTTGAGGCTTTAGGTAGTAACCTGGTCTATATTTATCCGGCAGACCTATCTTCTGTTGGCTCTTCAGATGGGGCTCAGTCTTTTCCCGGTCAGCAAGCCGGCTTTGATGATCGACACCGTCAGGCCATTGGCAAGCTCGATTTGCCTGTTAGCCAGATATCGGCCATAATTCAAGCTTCTGGTAAGGCTGGGTATCAAAATAATTCTTTTGGAGTGTTGGTGATGGGATCAGAATCAAGCTATGGCCAAATGGCAAATATGGAAATGAAATTTGGCCGGTTTTTTACCGATTCTGAAGAAGAAAGAGCTAAAAGGGTGGCTGTTATTGGTAGCAAGGTTGAAGATGAGGTTTTTCCGGGAATTGATTCGTTGGGGAAAAGGTTTTTCTTGGCGGGAGTTTCTTTTGAAGTAATTGGTGTTTTGGAAGAACAGGGTGGTGGTGGTGGTTTGAGTGCTTCTAGTGTTGATGGCAGGGTAATTATTCCCCTGTCAACGGCTAAGTCTATTTTTAACCAAAACCAGTATGGCAGTATCATCGTTAAAGCCGAAGACGGAGCGGATATTGAAAAGATTAAAATGATGATTAAGGAAGAAATGAGCCAGTATTTTGACGAGGATGAATTTTCTGTTTTTGACCAAAAGCAAATTCTCAATCAGATTGACGACATCATGGGAGTTTTGACTATTGCTTTGGGTGGTATTGCCGCTATTTCTCTTTTAGTTGGCGGTATTGGCATTATGAATATAATGTTAGTTTCGGTGACTGAAAGGACGCCTGAAATAGGCCTAAGAAAAGCCGTGGGCGCCAAAAATAAAGACATTCTGATTCAATTTCTTATAGAGGCTGTTTTCTTAAGTGTTTTGGGCGGTATTATTGGCATTATTTTTGGATTTTTAGGTGCTTTGGCAATTAACTCGGTATTAAGAACGGCGGTAACGGCCTGGTCGGTTATTTTAGCTTTTTCAATTTCGGTTTTAATTGGTATTGCTTTTGGTGTCGCTCCGGCTAATAAAGCCGCCAAACTGGACCCGGTGGAAGCTTTGAGTCATAATTAATATTGATGACCAAAAAACAAATCAAAGTATCTTCTTCTCCTTTGGCTGATCGGATTCGGCCCAAATCCCTGGCTGAATTTGTTGGTCAAGAACATTTAGTTGGCAGGGGAAAAATTTTGCGCCAGCTAATTGAAGGTGATCAATTATTTTCTTTAATTTTTTGGGGACCGCCTGGAGTGGGTAAAACAACGCTGGCTCGGATTATTGCCCAAGAGACAAAGTCTTTTTTTATTGAAAAATCAGCCGTTTTGGCTCGGGTAGCCGATATTCGTCAAATTGCCAAAGAGGCTAGGGCTAGATTAGCCGAGGGCCAAAAAACAATATTTTTTTTAGATGAAATTCATCGTTTTAATAAGGCTCAGCAAGATGCCCTCCTTCCTCATGTGGAAGACGGCACGATTATTTTAATTGGGGCAACGACAGAAAACCCTTCTTTTGAGGTCATTGGTCCCCTGCTTTCTCGCTCTCGGGTTTTAGTTCTTGAGCCCCTGACGAAGGAAAATTTAGAAAAAATTCTTAACCGCGGCTTAGTCGCCTTAAATAATTTAGCTATCACTGCTAGGGCAAAGGATTTTTTACTCTCTTCGGCTAATGCTGATGCGAGAACAATGCTTAATATTCTGGAAATTGCTTATACATTATATTGTAGTAATAACGACAGGAAAGGTAAACTTACTCTTCAATATATTAAAGAGGCGCTTCAAAGAGAACAATTATTATATGATCGAGCCGGAGAAGAACACTACAATACGATTTCAGCCTTTATTAAGTCAATGCGGGCCGGTAATATTGACGCCGCTCTCTATTATTTGGCTCGAATGGTCGAGGCTGGGGAAGACCCGCTTTTTATTGCCCGCCGAATGGTGGTTTTTGCTTCCGAAGATGTCGCTACCCCTACTGCTCTAGTGGTTGCCAATGGTGTTTTTCGGGCCTGTGAGACAGTGGGCTACCCTGAATGTCAGGAAAACTTGGCAGCAGGAACGGTTTATCTTGCCAAAGCCCCTAAAGACCGTCGGGCCTATGAGGCCTATATGAAAGCCTTGGCTGATGTTAAGAAATATGGCAACTTGCCTATTCCCCTCTCTCTTCGTAATGCTCCGACCTCCTTAATGAAGAGCCTTGGTTATGGCAAGGATTACGAACAATATCCGGATAAAAGTAAAAGCCTTTTGCCCAAAAAACTGAAAGGGAAAAAGTATTTTTTGGATCGGAAAAGCTAGTGCACCCAGAGAGATTCGAACTCTCGACCTGCCGCTTAAGAGTCCGCCAGCTGGCGGATCTACCGACCCAAGCTATGGGTGCGGGCAAAATTCAAAATTCAAAGTTTACTGTTTGAACTTTGAATTTTAAACTTTTGACTTTTAATTGTTTTTTGGGTGCACCCAGAGAGATTCGAACTCTCGACCTGCCGCTTAAGAGGCGGATGCTCTACCAACTGAGCTATGGGTGCGGATTAAACTCAAAGTTCAAAGTTCAAAACTAAAACTAAAAGTTTTATCTTTTGATATTTTTAAAAATATTATTTTTTTGTTCCACCACGCTTCGTTATTACGAATCACGCGCAATAAATTGCGCTACTCCTCTGAAGTAGCGGGCTTTAGCCCGCGCCAATAATTTAACATTTTAGCAATTTAACGATAGTTGTTTGTTTTGTAATTTGAGAAATTGGAATTTGTTTGGATAATTGTAATTTGGAATTTGAAATTTATTTGTTATTTGTAATTTGGACTTTGGGATTTTTCTCTTCGTTATCCTGAGCCCTTTCTTTCTTGTCATCCTGAGGGTACTCCCGAAGGATCCCGTTTACTTGTTTGCCTCACGAACGGGATTCTTCGGTCGCTATCACTTCCTCAGAATGACGAAAAAAACAATGAAACAATTTTTTCTTATTTGAAATTTAGGATTTGAAATTTATTTGTTATTTGGGATTTTATCTTTTGGTGCGCCTGGCAGGACTTGAACCTGCAACCTACTGTTCCGAAGACAGTCACTCTATCCATTGAGCTACAGGCGCTTTTTTTTGCCGCCCCTAAATTATAACAAGAAAAAGCTTTTTTTGCTTCAGTTTTTAAGGGCGAGGGAGATTTTAATATCAACAGCGGTGGCTTTTTGGCCAACAATTAACGGGTTGATATCAAGCTGATCGATTTGGGGAACCGCTTCGATGAGTTTGTCAATTGCCAAAAGGGTTTCTTCTATTTTGCCTAAGTTAATATTTTTTTGGCCTCTGGCGCCTTTTAGGATGGGATAAATTTTTAGTTCGGCAAGCATCTCTTGAGCATCATTTTTAGTAATAGGTAAGACTCTGAAGCTTTGATCTTGCCAAATTTCGGTGTAAATACCGCCGGCTCCGACCATTAACAGGTGACCAAAAGTGGGCTCCTTTTTAACGCCGACAATAAGTTCTATTTCCCCCTCGACCGCCTCGGATAAAATAAAATCAGAGGAATTAAAGTTTTTCTTCATTATATTAAAGTGTCTTAAAAAATCTTTTTGGGAATTAATTTTTTGGACGGCGCCTAATTCAGTCTTATGAATTAAATTGGCCGATAGAACTTTTAAGAAAGCCGGGTAGCCGATTTCTTCAAGGATTTTTAGTCCTTGTTCTTGACTAGTAAAGGTGGCAAATTTAGGAATATCAATTTTGCAATTAGTCAGAACCTCTAACCCTTGGGTCTCGGTTAATCGGGATTGGTTTATTAAACTAAATATTTTCTTAATTTTTTTGTCGTTAATTTTGGTTTTATTGCTGATAATTTTTCTCTCAGTTTTGTTCTGCCAGGCGATTATTTTTGCCAGAGCGACAACAGCGCTTTGGGAATTGGAAAAGTTAGTTAAGCCTTTTGCCTGGAAGATTTTTTGAGCGATCTTAATGCTTTCCCCGCCCATAAAAATGGGGATAACCAGCTTTTGAGTTTTTATCTTGGTTAGTTCTTTGGCGATTGCCTCAACATCGGTGCCGCTTTGCTTGGTAAGAATTACCATTAGACAATCAACATTACTATCGGTTAAAGTAATTTGGCTGGTTTTAAAATAAGTATCTTTATTGGCATCGCCTAGGATATCGATGGGGTTGTTTAGGCTGGCGGCTTGGGGAAGAAATTTTTTAAGCTTTTTGACTGTTTTTGAGGAAATATTGGCAAGAAGTAAGCCGTTTTTGGCGATGGCATCGGCGGTTAATACTCCCGGGCCGCCGGCGTTAGTGATGATCGCCACTTTCGGGCCGGTTTTTTTGCCTTTTAGGGTAGTCAACAATTTGGCTAAATTAATCATCCCTTCAATGCTATCGGCATTGATGATATTAGCTTGAGAGAAAACTCCCTGGGTGACCTTTTGGGGAGTGGCTAGGCTGGCGGTGTGAGATTGAGCTGACTTTGCGCCTTGTTTGGTTTGGCCGGACTTTAAAATTATTAACGGTTTTTGGGTAGTAATTTTGCTAGCAAGGCTAATTAATTGCCGGCCGTTTTTAAAAGATTCTAAATAAGCAAGAATAAGATTAGTCTTTTTATCTTGGCCAAAGAATTCTAGCAAATCTGTTTCGCTAAGATCAGCTTTATTCCCTAAGCTGGCAAAATAGGAAAAGCCTAAACCGGCTTCGCTAACAAGCTCGATTATTGGGGCAGCGAGGGCGCCGGATTGGGAGGCAAAAGCGATATCCCCTTTTTGGGGCAGAATTTCTCCCCAGGAGGCGTTGAGGCCGATCCAGGGGTTAATTATTCCTAAACAATTGGGCCCCAAAATTCTTAAATGGTATTTTTGGGCGATTTTTAGGAGTTCTTTTTGTTTTTCTTGGCCGGCTGGTCCTGTTTCGGCAAAGCCGGCACTGATGATAATGGCTATTTTTGTTCCTGATTGGCCAACCTCTTCCAGGACGGCGGGGACGATATTGGCCGGAACAACAATAATGGCCAAGTCAGCTGGTTTGGGCAGGTTAGTTATAGAGCTAAAAGCCGGATAGCCGAGAATATTTTCTGCCTTAGGATTAATTGGGTAGAGCTCTCCTCTAAAGCCTGACTTAACTAAATTTTTGAAAATTAAGTGGCCAATTTTTTGGTCGTTTCGCGAGGCGCCAATGATTGCTGCCGATTTAGGGTAAAAGAGTGGTTTTAAATTAGCCATTTGATAGCTTATTATCTCTTATTTGTCTATTTTGGGCAATGGATGTTTTTTGGGTAGCCGATAGGCCTGATTATAGATTTTGCGGTTCGGACTGGTTACTATTGCGCCGTGCCGGCTTTGTTGGTTTTGCCATCGGCGCTGATATCTGGTTGCTGTTTTAATCATGAGTGGAGGTATTTTCTTGGTAATTAATTTTTTCCTGGGGAAATTTTTGATACCACCAAACTTTGATTAGGGCAAGAATTTTTTGCCAAAAATTATCTTGGTAAGAATCTAATTTTGAAGGATTAAAAAAACTAATTGTAGCTTCTTCTTCAAGCCCTTCCCACTTGAGACTAGCGGTTTCGGGCCACTTGGAGGCGGTAATATTGAAAATAAATTGATAGCTTTCCCCCGGCTCGACTTTTGCTCCTGGCGGTAAGACAAGATTGTCGGCAAAGTCGGAAAGAGAAACAAAGGCGAAATTTTTCTCTCCCCAAATTGACTGGCCGGTATTTTTAAGGGTGATTTTGCCTTGGTAGTGGGAATTGATTGGGAGAAATTTTGGAAGATCAAGGGCTTCAATTTCCCAAGACTCGGCTTGTTCCGGCCACCAGGTCGGCTTTCTCATTTCCCTAATTGCCCGGCAATGAGGATAGTCTTTTCCCTCTTGGTCTAGCCAAGAAAAAGCGTCTAGGGGAGCGGCATGATAATTAAGAACAAAAGGAGTTACCGCTTGAACTTTGGGATCAGCCAGCCAAACTTCAAAGGCGGCTTTAGTATATTCGGTTATTGTTTCTTGATTAAGAAAATTTGAGGGTTTTGGGTTTTGGTTTTTAGGTTTTGAGTTATCTTGGTGCGGCCAGCCGGTTTCGGTAATAAAAACCGGTAAATTTTTCTTAAGGCCAAAAGCGCTTCCTAGAATATTTATTTCCCAGCGATAGCCGGTGATACTTTTTCGGCCCTGATCGGTTGGCTTACCGGCAAAATCAGGATTAGGATAAGAGTGAGAACTCCAAGCGTCGAGGCGGTCAAATACACCCGGAACAGCCCGGTTCATTATTTGCCAATAACGATAAACATCCATAGTTCCGGCTGAATTATCGGCAGCTAAATCAAAACCGGCGTTTAGGATAATAAAATTTTTATTAGCCTTTTTAAACTTGTCAATAGCATAATCTAAAATGTGAGCGTATTCGGCCGGGTTAGTTTCTCCACCCCACTCTTTGGCGTGATTTGGCTCGTTAAAGACAATAATATGTTGGTCTTTAGTTGGCCAATTAAGAGAAGATAAGAAAACGACAAATTGGTCGATATCGCCGGTGGTTGGTTTTCGCCACGATTCGTTTTCGTTTTCGGTCGCCAAACGAACCAACGGGATAATATGAAGCCGCCGGCAGTCATCAAAAAAGTTTTGCCATTTTTTTTGGTTAAAATCATTAACGCGCAGGGCTATGGTTACCCAGCCCCAATCTCCTCCCGGCAAGTTAACCAGTTCGGCGGCTTGGCGGATTTCATTGGGTTCAAGAATATGAATCCCGAATTTATTAACTTCTTGGGCAAAAATTCGGCCAGGAGCGGCTAGGAATGTTAAAATAGCAAGAACAAAAAGTAGTTTTTTCATATTAGTTATTAATTATAGCAAGGCAAGGAATGGACCAGAAAAAGATTGTTGATCAAATTAAGACGCTCAAGGAGGAAATCGCCTCTCTTCCCTATCACAAAGGCACGGAGCATTATATTGGTCGGCTTCGGGCCAAGATTGCTCGGCTAGAAGATCAGAGGCTTGATAAAAAATTAAAAGGTGGTGGCGGCGGTTATGCTATTGCCAAAAGTGGTGATGCCACGGCGGTTTTGGTTGGTCCTCCCTCGGCAGGTAAATCAACCCTTCTTAATTGCCTTACCGAAGCCAAATCTAAAACCGCCCAATATCCTTTTACCACCTTGACAGTAATACCGGGAATGATGACCTATCAGGGAGCAAAGATTCAAATTTTGGATGTTCCCGGCTTAATTGTCGGTGCTTCAGTTGGTCGGGGTCGAGGAAGAGAGGTACTGTCAGTAGTCAGAATTGCCGATTTAATTTTATTGTTAGTTGATCCTGGTCATCTGGGTCAGGTGGAAAAAATTATTTACGAATTGGAGGCAGCGGGAATTAGGTTAGGTAAAAAACCGCCCCAAGTAGTGATTAATAAAAAAAATAAGGGTGGAATTTTAATTAAAAACCCTCAGGCTCTTGAGGGTCTAGAAGTAGAAACGGCCAAAGGAATTATAGAAGAGTTGGGTATTAAAAATGGTGAGATAATTATTAAAGATAAGAAAATTAACCAAAAAAGACTAATTGATGCGATTTTAGCCAATCGAGCTTATTTGCCTTATTTATTGATAGTTAGTAAGGCGGATACCATTTCTTCTTTAAAAAAAGCTGAGATTGATGGTAGTTTCCCTGAGGCGATTTTAGTTAGCGGTCTTACTGGTCAGGGGGTTGGTCGTTTAAAACAAGCAATTTTTGAAAAGCTGGAATTAAAGAGAATTTACTTAAAACCCCAAGGGGGTCAGGTTGATTTTTCTGAACCATTAATTATGAGAGGACAAGACACGGTGGCTAAATTAGCGGCTCAAATTGGTCAGGCCTTAATTGGCAAGAAGAGCGCTTATGTTTGGGGCCGATCAGCCAAATTCCCCGGCCAACTAGTGGCCAATGACCATGTTTTGGTTGATGAAGATATTGTTTCTTTTCGCTAAAGAATGTTTTTTTAGCAACCTCCTTGAGCACCCTTAGCCTCTTCTTCTAAAGTGGTGGAGCACTCTTTGGGGGGGTTATTAAAAGCGGAGCAAATTGCCTGCTTAAAATCTTCGGCAGTTCGACTTCCGGTGTAAGAAGTCTCGTTAATTAGTAAAGTTGGTGATCCGGAAACGCTGTATTGCGTTGTTAGGGCAATTTGCTGATCTAAAAGTGTCTCAAACTCTTGTTTTTGGCATTGGGAAATTTTATTGATATCAATACCGGCTTTTCGGGCGGGGCCAGTCCAGCAAGTATCGGCATTTTCATAAGTGCAATTGGCGTTAACTTCTTTTAGAAAATTCCAAAATTTTTCCGGTTGGTATTTATAGACGCAAAGTTCGCGAACATCTTGGTTTAACTCTTGTTCACCATGAAGAGAAGAATAACTATCGCCGGTTTTGGAAACAATATAACGAGGAATAATATCGGCCGATTCTTTTAGCAGATCAACTACCGGCATCATAATTTCCTCAGTTTGGTTGCCGTAAGGGCAGAAACTCATCAAGAATAGTTGAGCTTGGGGCCGATCGCTTTTAGGCATTTGCTTGGGGGTGATTTCTAAAGAAATCTCTCCGGCTGAAACCTTTTTCTTAAATTCTGCAGTGTCATAACCGCTAGGAAAAATAAATTGGCCGTCCTTAGAAACGTAAGAGAGGTAAGTTCCTTGGTTAGGAATAGTAAGTTGGAAACTATAAATTGACCCTAAATCTTTGACGTCGTCAACTTTAATATCCTGGTCGGGGATTACTTCTGTGGCGATAAAGGCCCTGGTGAACTTTCCTGCTTCCTCTGCCGAAAGATTGGTTTTGTCAAAGATCCCGATTACGCTTTGGGCAACTTTGGAATTGCCGGCTAGAGCAAAAAACAACACCGGGGCCAGGAAGGTAAAAATGGGGATAATAATGGCTTTTTGGGCTTTGATAAACCCCAAGATGTTTAATTTAGGAAGCTTTAGACTCTTTTTCTTTTTAATGGTTTTTTTCTTTGCTGTTTCAGCCATCATAACTTAGAACTTAGGAAAAAGTTTATCACAAAATAGTTTAATTTAGCAACTAATGTTTTGGGTGGCTAACCGGGCTCGAACCGGCAGCCTCTGCTTCCACAGAGCAGCGCTCTAACCATTGAGCTATAGCCACCAAAGATAAAATTCAAATTCCAAATTCCAATAACCAAATAAATTCCAAAATTCAAACAATCAAAGTTCAAAAACCTTTCACTTTAAAATTTGTAATTTGAGTTTTGTGATTTGGGATTTTATTAGAAATTAGGAATTAGAAATTAGAAATTATTCTCCTGCGTCCCCGGTGTGATTCGAACACACGACCTACTCCTTAGAAGGGAGTTGCTCTATCCAGCTGAGCTACGGGGACCGGGAAAACTTCTCACCTGATTTTAGCAAAATGGCTAGCTAAAAACAATTTTGGGCGTTACACCCCCGGGGTGTTTGTGCCTAACACCCCGGGGGTGTAACTGTACTGGCTTGATAATTTGTGATATTATAGGCTTTTTTAAAGAAAGCGAGCCTTTTATTAAAGAAGAGTGGAAAGAAATTAAAATGTTTTTTGCTGATAATAAGAAACTAGACCCTAATTGTTTGATATTTTCTAGATCCCAAGCCAACTTCTTCACCCATATCGAGAATAGGTTGATAAGAAACCTCATTAATTTCCCAAAATAGATCTTTGCCTGCTTTTTGATTGATCCAATCCAGGCTGGCCTGATCGATGGCCACTGGATCATCGGAGATTAAAACCCCTAAATCTTCCATTAGTTTTGGCCTGGTGGAGGAAAAGCAGTCGCAAACAGCGTTGATATTAATTAGGTAATTAACATAAAGGCTGGGTTTATCTTTTACCAAAGCATAAGCATAAACAGCGGTTTTTTCTTGGCAAGTGGCCAAATCTTCCTTTTTCATTTCTACTGCCCCCTGGGGGCAAACGGCCACGCACTCGCCGCAACCGATACATTTTTGATAATCGATTATGATTTTGTTATTTTTTTTGCTAATGGCTCCTGTGGGGCAATTTCGAATACAGGTGCCGCATAAAACGCACTTATCCTCGTTGATTTTGCCGATGGTGCTGGAATGAAGGATTTTTTTACCTCTTGGGGTGGCCCCGCCCATGCCTAAATTTTTTAGAGCGCCGCCAAAACCAAACATCGGGTGGCCCTTAACATGAGACAGGCAAAAAATACTGCCGGCTTCCCGTAATTCTTTCCCCAAGTGAATTGGCAGGTTTTGGTACTGATTGGCCAGCTCGGATAACCTAAATTCAAAATTATCTTCCTCGGCAATTTTTACCGGTAAGCCCAAGTCGGCAAAACCGTGCTTTTGGGCAGTGTCAAGATGGTTTTTGGTATCGCTTCGCTGGCCGGTATAAAGAGTGTTGGTGTCAGTCAAAAAACCCTTCTTGTTTTGGCTAGTTAGCCAATCAATGACCGGTTTAATAATTTTCCCTCTTAGGGCATTATTATTGCCCGGTTCGCCAAAGTGGGTTTTGACGGCTACCGGTTCGGCTAATTTTGTTCCGGTTGCCTCTAGAGCGGTGGTGATTTTTTGAGGGTCCTTTTGGTAATCGGACCAAAAGAGTTGGTAAACTTGACTTGCTTTTTTCATTGTTATTATTTTAACACCTTGGGGGTGTTAAGCCTAGCTCTACTCTTCGGAAAGATATTTTTTAATTCGGTCAACGCTTATCTGAAGATATGAGGAGATATCTTTAATGAACTTTGTTTTTATTTTTTCTCGGTAGGGAGCCGACTTGATATTAATGGTTTGGGAGGTTATTTGCCAGATCTCTTTGACATAATTTGCTAGCCAATCTTCCTGCTTTGAGGTTTTTATATTATGAACTTTTTTGTCGGTCAAAATGGGAACAACCACCAGCCGCTTTTTGGCAAATTTGTGGTTTAAAAACACTTCCAGACCATATTTAGTCTTTCCCAGTTTTTTAAGGTCGGGCAAAATATCCTTTTTTCTTAAGCATCTTTGCCCTCCCAATCTCCAAAGAGGATCGAATAATTGGGATGGGGTGGTAAACATGCCTATCGTCATATCGGCTTTCCCTTCCAAAACAGGGTTAATAATTGAATAGATATGGTGGGGTCGAAGGTTAAAAAGATCGCTATCTAGAAAGAGAAGATAAGGAAGAGTAGAATTTTTAATTCCCGCCGCGACAGCAAATCCTTTGCCGGAGTTTTTGGGGAGATTAATGATTTTAATTTTATCTTTAAATTTTTTAAGTTCAGAAAGAGTCCCATCAGAAGAGCCGTCATTAACGGCAATAATCTCGCCAATTTCGTCAATACCGAGACAAAACTTAACTACCCCGCCGATAGTTTTTTCTTCATTATAGGCAGGGATAATACAACTGACTAATCCCCTTTTTTTCATCCTAGAGGAATTATCTTTAAAAAGCAGGAGAGAGTCAAGGGGTATAACAATGTTACCTTAATCCTGTGGTGAGCTTAACTACCAGATCAAAATTATCCTCTTTTCTGGTATCGGTAACTGTTTTTTTGCCACACCGTTGACACCGGTGAATAATTCGCCACCTCTCCCCTTTCTTGATGACTCCGACTGGTTTCATCGCTCCTTGGCATTTTGATTGGCGATCGCCGGGGACATCTTGATCGACGTGTTTACTCCAAAGGCAATAGGGGCAGTGATTAACGTATCGGCCGCCGGAGACTTTTCGGCCGCAATTTAGGCAAATAAATGTTTCTTTTGGGGGAACAAGAAAATTCTTTCTTTTCATAATTCATATTTTCTCACAAAAGAATTTAGCCTTGATAGATCCAGGATCTATCTGGAGAGATCCTGGATCTATCAAGCTTGGTGGTAAAATATGAAGACAATGAAAAAACCGATCTATCTTGATTATGCCGCTACCACTCCGGTTGATGAACGGGTGCTGTCTGCCATGCTTCCCTACTTTAGGGAGAAATTTGCTAATTCCGTTTCTTTGCATCAGCCTGGCCAGGAGGTTGCCGAGGCGGTGGATCAGGCTCGAAGAAGTTTGGCCAGCCTTTTGGGGGCCAAAGAACAAGAGATTATTTTTACCTCTTCGGCGACGGAGAGTAATAATTTGGCTCTTAAGGGTTTGGCTTGGGCTAATCCGGACAAAAATCACCTCTTGGTTTCTTCAATTGAACACGATTGCGTTTTAAATAGCGCCGGTTGGCTTTCCGGTCAGGGATACGAGGTGGAAAAAATTCCTGTTGACGAAACTGGTTTAGTTGACCCTGGCCAGGTAGCCAAGATGATTCGCCCCAAGACATTGCTAGTATCGGTAATTCACGCCAGTAACGAGGTTGGCACTATTGAACCGATTGAAGAAATTGGTCGGGTTTGTCAAGAAAAGAGGGTTTTGTTTCATACCGACGCGGCTCAAACTTTTGGTAAATTGCCGATTGATGTTAATAAAATGAATATTGATTTACTGACGGCCTCGTCTCATAAAATTTACGGTCCTAAAGGGGCGGCCTTACTTTACCTTCGCTCCGGGGTTAAGATCACTCCCCTGCTCCATGGCGGCGGTCATGAGCGAACCCTTCGTTCTTCAACCGTTAATGTCCCGGCCTTGGTTGGTTTTGCTCGCGCGGCTGAAATTGCTCATCAGGAAATGGCGACGGAGAATGAACGCTTAACTGCCCTTCGCGATCGGATTATTAAGATCGTTTTGGAAACAATCCCCAAAG
>CAZUWK010000008.1:0-2346 GCA_964624185.1 uncultured Gammaproteobacteria bacterium
GGTTTGCCAGGGCCAATAACCAGGGAATAGAAAAGTCAGAAGGGGAATATGTTTTATTCTTAAACCCCGATACCATTGTTTATCCTGATACATTAAATAAAACAATCGAATATTTATCAAAAAATAAAGACGTTGGTCTAGTTACTTGCCGCGTTGAGTTGGCCGATGGCTCGTTACAGAAAGAGTGCCACCGGGGTTTTCCTACCCCTTGGCGGGCTCTTTGCCATTTCTCCGGCTTAGATCGGCTCTTCCCCAACAGCAAGCTTTTTGCCGGCTATTTCTTAGGTCATTTGCCTAAAAACACTATTCATGAAATTGACGCTTGCGTTGGCGCCTTCATGATGACTAAAAAAGAAATTGGCGAAAAAATTGGCTGGTGGGATGAAGACTTCTTTTGGTATGGTGAAGACTTGGACTTTGCCTACCGAGTTAAGGAGGCCGGCCTTAAAGTAATTTTTTATCCCAAGGTGAAAATCACCCACTACCAAGGCGCCTCATCGGGAATTAAAAAAACCAAAAGTCGGGCCAACAAGGAAACCAAAAGGAAAGCCATGATTGCCTCTGTTGAGGCAATGAGAATTTTTTACCAAAAACATTATCAAAACAAATATCCCAAGCCAATTAGTTTATTGGTTATGGGAGGAATTGCTCTGTTAGAAAAAATTCGTCTCTGGTCGGTGGAGAGACAGTTTAAATAACCGTTTATGAAAAAAACCATTGGTATTGATGCTCGGATGCAGGGAGCCAAATACGCCGGCATTGGCCGTTATACCGCTAATCTGATTAGACACCTCTCCCGTTTAAAAGAATTTGACCAATTTAATTGGATTTTATTTGTCAGAAAAGAGGATTATCAAGCTATTAACGACGAGTACGGGGGGAAATTCACCTGCCTTATTGCCAACTTTCCCCACTATTCCTTAGCCGAGCAGATCTTATTCCCCCTCAGCCTATATCGGGCCGGCTGTGATTTAGTTCACTTTCCTCACTTTAATGTTCCTCTCCTTTACTTTAAGCCATTTGTCGTCACCATTCATGACCTTATCAAGCACCAATCTCGAGGCCCCCAAACTACCACCAAAAAACCGGTTCTTTACAAAATAAAATTCTTTTTTTATCAATTAGTTATTGGCCGAGCCGCCAAACAAAGCAAAAAGATTTTTGTTCCCAGCCTGTTTGTCAAAAACCAAGTCGTTAATCACTATCGGATTAACGAAAAAAAAGTAGTGGTTACTTATGAAGGAGTAGAAGACAAATTTTCAATTTCCAACCCGGCTGCCGGACGGGCAGGTTTTCAATTTCCAAACAAAGAAAAAGAAAAAGTTCTGAAAAAATATCAGATAAAAAAACCTTATCTGCTTTATGTTGGCAGTGTTTATCCTCATAAAAATATTAACCGTTTAATTAAAGCGGTAAAAATTGCCCGAGAGAAATCGCCCAAGCTTTCTTTGGTAGTTGTCTGCTCACGTAATGTTTTCTGGCAAAGACTAAAAAAAGTAATTCATTCTATTAAAGCGGACAGTTATATTAAATTAACCGGTTTTGTTCCCGATGAAGACTTGGCGCTTCTTTACCAAGAAGCCACCAGTTTTGTTTTTCCGTCATTAATAGAGGGGTTTGGCCTACCTCCCCTGGAAGCTATGGCTTCTTCTTGTCCGGTTATTTCCTCCCACGCTGCCTGTTTACCGGAAATTTATGGTCAGGCCGCCTTATTTTTTGATCCCCTTAATCCGGAAGACATGGCCAAAAAAATCGTTACTATGGTTAATGATAAAAAACTTCAAAACCAATATCGGGCCAGGGGGCTTAAAAAGGTAAAAGAATACTCTTGGGAAAAAATGGCCGAAGAAACAATGGGAGAATACCAATCAGTAATCAGTAATCAGTAATTTAAATGAAAGTTGCTCTAGTTTATGATTGGCTTGATTCTTGGGGCGGGGCGGAGCGGGTTCTCCTACAGTTCAACCGGCTTTTCCCTCAGGCGCCGATTTACACTAGCATATATCGACCGGAAAGGGCCGATTTTGCCAAAAAGTTTCCTCAAATTAAAACTTCTTTTTTACAACGGTTTTCTTGTCTTGGCCATCGCTTACTGGCACCACTAATGCCTTTTTCTTTTGAAAACTTTGACTTTGCCGATTTTGATTTAGTCATTTCTGTTGCCAGTTTTGCCGCCAAAGGGATAATCACCAAACCGCCGACTAAGCACATCTGTTATCTACTCACCCCAACCCGATTTTTATGGTACCCGGAGCAATATTCGGGGTTGGGATTCCCTAAAATAATCCAAAATTATCTTAAATCTTGGGATAAAATTGCCGCCCAAAGGCCGGATAAAATTATTGC
>CAZUWK010000008.1:2446-4630 GCA_964624185.1 uncultured Gammaproteobacteria bacterium
TTGTTTCCCGATTGGAAAGACAAAAAAAAGTCGATCTTGTTATCAGGGTTTTTAATGACCTGGGCTGGCCATTGATAATTATTGGCACCGGTTCGCAAGAAAAAAAACTAAAAAGACTAGCCAAAAAAAACATTCAGTTTTTGGGCCAAGTTTCTGATCAAGAATTGGTCAAATATTACCAGCGGGCCCAAGGACTGATTTTTCCCCAAGAAGAAGATTTTGGCCTGGTGGCCCTAGAGGCTTTGGCCTGCCAAACCCCAGTTATTGCTTTTGGTGCCGGCGGAGCCACGGAGATAATCACTGATAACAAAACCGGTTCCTTTTTTACCCCTCAAACCAGTCAAGGCTTGCGAAAGGCCTTGTTAAAATTTCCTAAAAATGATTATAATAAGGACAACTTTCGTTTCGGCCTAGATAAATTTAGTCAAGAGAATTTTATTTCTTCTTGGCAAAAGCTAATTAAAAATTATGTCAAAGGTTAAACAGCATACTTTTGTTTTAATTGTTTGCGGAGGAGGAGGGACCCGTCTTTGGCCCGCTTCGACCGACCAAAAGCCAAAACAATTTATTGATCTTTTTGGGCCAGAAAACCTATTTCAAAAAACGATTAATCGAGCCAAAACCATAGCCCCCTATAGCCGCATTTTTATTATTGCCGGGGCCCAATATGCGACTGATATTTTAGAATCTGATCCCAACATCAACCCGGCCAACATTTTAATTGAGCCGGACAAAAAACACACCGCTATTGCTATTGGAGCCGGAGCAGCCGTTATTACCAACATTGATCCTGAAGCCGTTATTGTTAATCTTTGGTCGGATCATTTAATCGAAACCAAAGAACAGTTTGCTGAAAGTGTCCAAATGGCGACAGCAACGGCTTTCGAAAAAAAAGCCCTAGTGGCCCTGGGCATTAAACCCACTTCTCCTCATACCGGTTTTGGCTATTTGGAGGCAGGAGAAAAAATTAAAAAAAATCTTTTCAGGGTTAAGAGATTCTTGGAAAAGCCCAATCTTGATCAAGCCAAGCAATTCGTCAAGGCTGGTAATTTTTACTGGAATCTAGGGACCTATATTTGGCGGGCCGACACTTTCTTTTCTGAACTTTCCAAAACCTCCCCCGGGCTTTATCAGCAAACATTAGCCATTAAAAAAGCTTGGGGCAAACCAAATTGTTGGTCTACCTTAAAAAGGGTCTATCAAGAAGTTAATCCGGTGGCTATTGACGTAGCTGTTTCGGAAAAAAGCACCAATATGCTTTTGGTATCGGCCGATTTCGACTGGCAGGATGTTGGCGACTGGCAAGCCGTTTGGGAAATAAAAGAAAAGGATCAACAAAAAAACGTCTTTCTCGGCCAAGATCAGTCTTTGTGGATTAGTGTTGATAGCCAAAATTGCCTGGTGGCTCCAAAGAAAAAATTAATTGCCACGGCCGGGATAAAAAATTTAATTATCGTTGATTCTCCCGCCGGACTATTAATTTGTAATAAAGACCAAAGTCAAAAAGTCAAAAATTTGGTCGAGAAATTAACTAAATAAAATGAAAGAGTCGTGCTACTACCCCCTCAAACGAGCCTCCGACATTCTTCTTTCAATTGTTATTGGCATCTTAACTCTGCCTGTCTGCCTAGCAACAGCAGTAGCCATTAAACTTGATAGCCAAGGGCCTATTTTGGCTGATGTTCCTCCTCGAGTCGGCAAAAATCGTCAACCGTTTAAAATTTTTAAATTCCGCTCTATGATTCCTAACGCCCACCAAATGATCAGGCAAGATCCAAAACTAAAAAAAGCTTTTGCTGAGCTTAAAAAAAACAACTTTAAACTTAAAAATGACCCCAGAGTAACTAGGGTAGGCAAATTTATTCGCAAATATTCCATCGACGAATTGCCCCAATTAATTAATGTTATAAGGGGGGAAATGAGCCTGGTTGGGCCACGACCATATTACGCTGACGAACTAGCCGAATACGAGAACCGTTTTCCTCAAACCAAAAATTTAATTGATGAGGCTCTCACCGTAAAACCGGGCATTACCGGCCTATGGCAGGTGTCGGGCCGTTCGGATGTTAATTTTGAAGAGCGAATTGCCCTAGACGCCAGATATGCTAGACGAAAAAACTTATTTGATGATATAGTGATATTAGTTAAGTCTCCCTGGGTGGTTTTAACCGGGAAGGGAGCATC
>CAZUWK010000008.1:4730-26236 GCA_964624185.1 uncultured Gammaproteobacteria bacterium
ATATAGTGATATTAGTTAAGTCTCCCTGGGTGGTTTTAACCGGGAAGGGAGCATCGTAAAAAATTTCTAATTTCTAATTTCTAATCAAATCCCAAATTTAAAAATTCAAGCCTTAAAAATACCAATTACTGATTACTAATTACCGATTGTCTGTTATTTGTCATTACTCCAAATGAAAATTAAACTGCCAAATTTAAAAATTCTCAAAAAGAAAAGTAAAGAAATTCCTCAACCGGGAATTGAGGAAGTGTCAATGGGAAATTCCAATAGCAGGGCTAAGAAAAAAAAGATTATTATTTTCTCTGTTATTAGCGCTCTAATTGTTTTGGGGGTTTTGGGTTGGTTTTTTGCTCTGTCGCCAGTTTTAGCCCTAAAAAACAATCTTCAAGAGGGACAAGTGGTTATCGCCGAAGCCGGACAGGGCTTAGCGGAAAAAAATTTGCTTTTTTTAGAAAACAAGATTTCTGAAGGAGCAGGTCTTTTGGCCGACTCTAGCCAACAAATCAAAAAAATGGCCTGGTTGAAGGCCGTTCCCGTGGCCAATAAATATTTTGCCAACGTTGAATATAGTCTTTTAGCGGCGGAAAAATTGCTTGATGCCGGCACCCTAACCATTGAGGCAGTTGCCCCATATTCCGATATGTTGGGCTTTGATTATGGCGAAGACAAACCCTCAGAAGAAGGCGAGGGAGAAAAGGCCCAAGATCGAATTCAATTTTTAATGGAAACTGGACCGGGATTGGCTAAAAATATCGATGCTATTACCCAAGACATTAAAGAAACCAAAGACTTATTGGCTAAAGTTGACACTAAATATTTACCCGAAGATTGGCGCGGTCAGCCAATAAGAAGCCATTTTATCAGCCTCAAAGAAGCCCTAAAAGAAAATTTAGACTTTATTGCCGGACTAGGACCGGCTTTGGAAAACTTACCCTATTTCCTCGGTCAAGAAGAGGCTCGCACCTACTTGGTTATTTTTCAAAACGACTCCGAGCTTAGGCCCAGTGGGGGCTTCTTAACCGCCTACGCGATTCTAGAAGTTAAAGACGGCCAAGCAACACCGGTTCTTTCCCAAGACATCTACGATCTTGATGCTCGATTTGGCCGCCGGATCGAGGCGCCTCGACCAATTGCCGATTATTTACCCAATGTTTATTACTGGAATTTAAGAGATATGAATTTGTCGCCGGACTTTATTGTTTCCATGGAGACTTTTTACCAATATTATCAGGTCGTTCCCGGCACCCAAGAAGTGGATGGCATTTTGGCTGTTGATACTAAATTTTTAGCCTCGTTATTGGAAGTTTTGGGGCCAATCGGAGTGGCCGGTTGGGGAGATTTTTCGGCCGAACCCGACGATCGTTGTCAAGGTTGTCCACAGGTGGTTTATCAACTGGAATCAATTATCACCCGCCCCCTGGGAACCCTGGTTACCGATCGCAAGGCAGTAATTGGCCCGCTAATGCAGTCAATCTTGCTTAACATGACCGGTTCCCCGCTCGAGAAGATTCCCGATCTGTTTCAGGCTATTATCGGGGGTATTAATCAAAAAAATGTCCTTTTCTACGCTTTAGAAGAAGATAAACAGTCGGCCATTGAGGGCTTGAACATGTCGGGAAAAGTGAAAGATTTTACCGGTGGTGATTATTTTCTTCTTGTCGATGCTAATTTTGCCGGCGCTAAGTCCAACCTCTTTATCGAGGAAGAAATCGAACAAAAAATTAGTGTCGATAAAGACGGCACCATCACCAAAGAGGTAAAAATAAAATACGCTAACCCCGCTCCCGCATCTGATTGTAACCTAGAAAGCGGCGGTCTTTGCCTAAACGGTCTTTACCGCAACTGGTTTCGAATTTATGTCCCCAAAGGAAGCCAATTAATCGAAATGAGAGGTTCTGAGGTGGAACCTTTGGTTTACGAAGAATTGGACAAAACCGTTTTTGAAGGTTTTTATGGCGATAAGTATCCGCTTTATCCGGCCGGCGGCACCAGCATCGTTACCTTAACATATCAATTGCCTTTCCGGTACAATTCGGGCGAGGGCTTCCAGTTATTGATTCAAAAGCAGGCAGGCGCTAAAAATCACCCCTATCGGGTTTGCTGGGATAACGATTGTCAAGAATTTGACCTGGACTCAGACAAAATTCTTGACTGGTAAGCAAGATGCACTCCTATAAAATCGAGGGAATCATTATCGGCCGCAGAAACTTTGCAGAAACCGATCGGGTTATTACTGTTCTCACCAAAACCCAGGGCAAACAGGTTTTCTTAGCTCGAGGAGTAAGAAAAATCACCTCCCAGCGCGGACCACGAATAGAAATGTTCAATTATATTCAGGCCCAAATCCATCAGGGTAAAACTTGGGACATTTTAGGAGAGGTTGAAACTCTCAAGCGCTTCGATCAACTAAAAAAAGATCTGATCCGTATTGGCGCCGGCTGGGAAACTTGTGAACTAATTGACCGTCTAATTCCAGAAAACGATTTTTTACCGGGGCTGCTCCCTCTGGTTTTAAACCAGTTTGGCCGCCTTAATCAACCCGGCTCTTTAAATGTTGACAACCTATTGTTTGCTTTTAAAATTAGACTGTTAGTTATTACCGGCTTCTGGCCGGAAAACAAAAAGATGACCAATCAGGAAACTAATCATTTTATTGAAAACCTTATCCATGCTAAAATTAAAAGCAAAAGTTTGCAAACGACGTGAATAATTTAGACAAAATTGTTTCTTTAGCCAAAAGGCGCGGATTTGTTTTTCAAAATTCCCAAATTTACGGTGGTGTGACCGGTATTTTTGATTACGGCCCATTGGGGGTAGAAATGCAAAACAATATTAAACACCTTTGGTGGCAAGAAATGGTTCATAACCGTCCTAATGTGGTTGGTATTAATGGGGCCATTATCACCCACCCTCGGGTTTGGGAAGCCTCTGGTCACATCAGCCACTTTACTGACCCTCTAGTTGATTGCAAAAATTGTAAAAAACGCTTTCGGCCTGATGATTTAACCAAGAAGGGCCGTTGCCCTGAGTGCGGGGGAGAAGTGGGGGCCCCCAGAAAGTTTAATATTTTGGTAGAAACCAGCCTGGGGGTAATTGAAGGAGAAAAAGACACCTACTTTCTTCGCGGTGAAGCCTGTCAAAATATTTATCTAAATTATGATAATGTTTTACGCTCCACCAGGCAAAAAATCCCTTTTGGTATCGCTCAAATTGGCAAGGCGTTTAGAAACGAAATTACCCCAAAACATTTTCTTTACCGTCAAAGAGAGTTTGAACAGTGGGATTTGCAATTTTTTGTCAGGCCCGAAGAGGCCCAAAAATGGTATCAATATTGGCAAAAAGAGCGCTTGGGTTGGTATAAAAAACTGATCAACAACCAGAAACGGATTCGTTTCCGAAAACATCGCGATGATGAACTGGCTCACTATGCCAAAGTGGCTCACGATATTGAATTTGAGACTTCTTTTGCCGGCTGGCAGGAATGGGAGGGAATTCATTGGCGAGGCGATTGGGATTTGTCTCGCCATGGTCAATTTTCAAAACACGACTTCGCCTATCAAGACCCCGATACCGGCGAAAAGTTTTTACCCTGGATTGTCGAAACCTCCGGCGGAGTCGATCGAACCTTTCTTTATCTTCTAGAAGATGCTTACACCGAAGAAAAGGTTGATAACAAAACCCGAGTAGTTCTTAAGCTAAAACCGCAAATTGCCCCCATTAAGGTGGCCATTTTCCCATTGGTGGCCAATAAAGAAAAGCTGGTAACTCTAGCCAAAGACATCTTTAGAGAGCTGGGTAAGGACCTGGTGGTCGATTGGGACGACAATGGCAACATCGGCAAGCGCTATCGGCGTCAAGATGAAATTGGTACCCCCTGGTGTTTAACGGTTGATTATGATACCCTAAAAAACCAAACGGTCACGATTCGAGATCGAGACACTATGAAACAAGAACGAGTGGCCATTGACCAATTATTAACTTATTTTAACAAACAATTAAAAAATGACAATTAATCTCGATAAAAATAAAAAAATCGTTTTGGCGGCAGCCGTTCTGATTGTTGTTATTGCCGGAATTTTTTTGATTGCCAGAAAACCCAACAGCGCCCCGGAAGAAACTGGTAATTTACCGGCCCAAGCCGAGCCCCTCACTATTGCTGAAATGCCCATTGTCAGACTAACGGCCAAAAACAGTGGTCGAGAATTAACCCTTTATGTTGAAGCCAAACAGGAACTAACCAACGACAGAATCGAATATGAACTAATTTATTACCTGGAAGACGGCTTATCCAGGGGCGCCATGGGAGAAATCGAGTTGGTGGGGGGCAAGGGAGAAAAAGACATTCTCCTGGGAACCTGTTCTCGTGATGTTTGTCGTTATGATGAGGGAGTAACCGGAGGCGAAATCATTATTAGTTTAGCCAAAAACGACCAGCTTCATTCTTTCGAAACCAAATTTGCCTTCTTAACCAGCACCGCGCCCTATCAGGCTGAGGAGCTAAAAATCAGCGTTGATAAGGGTTCCTTTATTGTTCTTAATGGTGGGGGGTTGCCAAAAATGGTCGAGGATAATCAGGAAATTCTGGCCGGCCCTTTTGTTATCACCGCCGAAACTGGTTTGGGAACAGTTAGTTTTGAACTACTAACCGCTGACGGCTCTCTCCTTGTTTGGGACCAGGGTTCTTGGGAAGAAGTAGAGGAATATCAGGACCTTTCTTTGGGTACTTATCTTTTGGTTCTTACCAATTAATATCCTCGCGAACTGGACAAAAATTCTCCGCCTCATCTTCCCCTTCATTCTCTTATCCATTATTCACCCCTTGTCCACTCCGGGAGTGGACGTGCCTGACACTCCCGGAGTGGACAGAAAGAGTGGAGAGAGCCAAAACTAGTCCTTGACAAAGTGCTATCATTTGGTGCAAAATGTAGAAAAGTGGTGAAAAATAGTTAATAATTAACTTTAAACAGGGTGTTTTTTGGTGAATATCAAGTTCGATTTCAAAAAGAAAAAAATCGCCTGGCCCTACCGGCCAAAATTAGAAATCAGATTAAGGGCGAAGAGGTAGTTTTGTCTTGCGGTTTCGATGATTGTATTTTTGGTTATGAAAAAGGGGAGTGGCAAAGATTCACTAAAAAAGAACTCTCGGGGTCGGTGACAGAAAGAAAAAGTCGACAAGTAAGAAGACATCTTTTCTCTGGTGCGGCCATTGTTAACTACGACGCCCAAGGTCGAACCGTGATTCCCCAAAATCTGGTTAATTATGCCGGTTTAACTGGCGAACAAGTAACTGTTATTGGTGCCGGCGATCATTTTGAAATTTGGAATAGTCGGGAATGGCAAAAATACTTAGCCGAAAATAAAAAAGAGGTTTGGGGATGACTTTTCACCAACCAGTACTTTTAAAAGAAACAATCGACTTTTTAAGGGTCGAGCCAGGCCAAATATTTATTGATGCCACCCTGGGAGGCGGAGGGCATGCTCAAGAAATCATTCAACGTGGCGGTTTGGTTATCGGCATTGATCAAGATCCTGAGGCGTTGGTCCGGGCGCAAAAAAAATTGCGTTCCGCCTGCCCTGCCGCTCTTTCTTCAAAGCAAAGAGCGGCTATCGACCAGGCCCCAGGATTTGATCAGGAGCCATTTTGTCTAATCGAAGACAATTTTGCTAATTTGACCAAAATTAGCCAAAAATTAGCCATAACCAAGGTGGCCGGAATATTATTTGACTTGGGCACTTCTTATTATCAGCTAACTCAAAATCAAAGGGGTTTTTCCTTTGATAGTGACCAGCTTGATATGAGAATGAGTCCCAAGATGGGGGTGACCGCGGCCGATTTATTAGCCGCCCTATCGGAAAATGAGCTTGCCCAAATATTTACTAAATTTTCCCAAGAAGAGCAGGCTCGAGCCATTGCCAGAGCCATTGTCAAAGAAAGAAAAATCGCTCCCATTAGAAGCGGAAAAAGACTGGCCAACCTAATCGAAAAAGTGGTTGGGACCAGACGAGGCCGAATTCATCCGGCCACCAAGGTATTTCAAGCTCTAAGAATCACTGTTAACGATGAACTGGGCAACCTAGAAAAGGGTTTGGAGCAAGCCATACCACTTTTGGTTAAAAATGGCCGATTGGTGGTAATTAGTTTTCACGAAGGAGAAGACCGGATTGTTAAAAATTTTTTCCGCCAGCAAGAACAAGAAAAAAAATTAACCATTATTACTAAAAAACCAATTGTTCCCAAAAGAAAAGAACAGCAAGAAAATCCTAGATCACGAAGCGCCAAATTAAGAGTCGCTCAAAAACAACCATGAACAACACCAAAACAAACCCCAATCGGAGATACCAGAGCCTATTGGCCTTTCTGGGGTTTGTTACTGTTGGACTAGTAGTCGCTCAGGTTTTGGTCTTTATTTTCTTTAGCACTCAATCCGGAGCCTTAGCCGAAATTAATCAAGAAAAAGAAAAGCTAACTCTAGAAAATCACCAACTTCAAAAGGCAATTAATCAGTTAATTTCCTTACCAGCCTTGGAAGAAAGAGCGGAAAAATTAGGTTTTTTGCCTCCTACCAACCAGAATTCTTGGTCTTCGGTAATTTATCTTTCCAGACAATTACCAATCGCTGCGGCTAACTAAAAATGGCTCAAAATAGAATCCGAATCTTAGGTTTGGTTATCGGGGGATTTTTCATTGTTATACTATTCCGTCTTTTTTGGTGGCAAGTTGTTAATCGCGACCAGCTCTTGACTCAAGCCCAAAACCAACATTGGCAAGAGAATCTTATTCCCGCCAAAAGAGGTGATATTCTTTATCAAGATGGTTACCCTCTTGGCCTTGACCAGCCTACTTTTAACGTTCATGCTTTCAAGCCGGAATTGACAATTACCTCCGAAGAGCTTATTGCCCGTCTTGGGCCAATTATATTTGAGGAGGATCAGCAATCAGAAAAAAAACGAGTGGCCGACCTATTGGCCTCGGACCTTCTTTGGGTCCCGATTGCTAAAAGAATCGACCAGGAAAAAAAGACGATTATTGAACAGTTAAATATCAGTGGTCTTCACTTATCAGAAGAATTTAGCCGCCACTATCCTCAGCAAGTCTTAGCCTCTCACCTTTTGGGCTTTGTGGGTAAAAACGCCGAAGGGGAAAATACCGGTTATTTTGGCTTAGAGGGTTTTTATAATGACATTCTAAAAGGTAAAGACGGCCTTATTATCCAAGAAAAAGATGCCTTTGGTAAACCAATTGTTTTGGGCAAATTAAAAAAAACCGAACCTAAAAACGGAGCCGATTTGAAACTCTTTTTAGATCGCAAGATCCAATGGGCGGCGGAAAAACACCTCAAAAAAGGGGTGGAACAATATGGCGCCCTGGGGGGAGTGGTAATTGTTGCCGATCCCGATACCGGTGGGGTTTTGGCTATGGCTTCTTACCCCAATTTTGATCCTAACCAATACGCCAACACCGACCAAGAGCTATTTAACAACCCGGCCATAAGCCGCAGTTTTGAGCCAGGATCAATCTTCAAGGTTATTACTATGGCCGCCGCCCTAGAAGAAGGCGCCATTACTCCAGAAACCGTCTGCTCCATTTGCGATGGCCCAGTCAAAATTGGTGAACACGAAATTAAAACTTGGAACAACGAGTATCAACCTGATTCTAATATGAGGCAGGTTTTAGAGCGTTCTGATAATGTCGGTTTAGTTTTTGTTGGTCAAGCATTGGGCCGAAAAAAATTTCTCGACTACCTGGGTAAGTTTGGTTTTGGCCAAAAAACCGGGATTGATCTTCAGGCTGAGGGGACCGGGCAAGTCAAACCGGCCAATTTATGGTACGACTTTGAACTGGCTACCGCTACTTTTGGCCAAGGTTTTGGTGTTACCCCAATTCAAATGGTTCAGGCCGTTGGCGCCCTGGCCAATGGCGGCTATTTAATCCAACCACGAGTGGTGGCCGAAATTAACGGTCAGCCAACCATAAACCCGGAAAAGATAGAAAAAAAAGCGATTATTTCCCCAAAAACAGCCAGAACCATCACTGATATGATGGTCGGAGTGGTCAAAAATAGTTCCATTCCCTGGACTGATGGTCAAATCCAAGTAGCCGGGAAAACCGGAACAGCCCAAATTTTTATTAACGGTCAATATGACCCCAATAAAACGATTGGTTCCTTTATCGGCTTTGCCCCAGCCGACAACCCCGAATTTGTTATGTTAGTAGTTCTTTTTGAACCCTCCGCTTCTATCTGGGGTAGTCGGACTGCCGCCCCAATCTGGTTTGATATTGCCGAAGACATTTTTCTAATTAAAAGCATTAACCCGAGAAATTAAAAAACTATCGGATAAAAATCAACAGCCGTTATATAATAAGAGCAGGATTTATGATTAATAAGCTCCAGTTAAAAATTAAAAATTGGAAGGGCCATCTTCGACCAATTATTAACCTTGGTTATCATCTTCCGAGGGCCATTTTTTGGACCCGATATTATCGTTTTCCGGCCCAAAAATTAACTGTTATTGGCGTTACCGGTACCGACGGCAAGACCACCACCAGCAATCTAATTTGGCATATTTTGACTTCGGCCGGTAAAAGGGCCGGGCTGCTAACAAGTATTAATGCCAAAATCGGCTCTCAAGAAGAAGACACCGGTTTTCATGTCACGACCCCTAATCCTCAAAAACTTCAGCAATTTTTAGCGAAAATGGTTAAAGAGGGAGCAGACTACGCCGTTATTGAGGCAACTTCGCATGGCCTAGATCAATACCGGCTCTGGGGGGCTAATTTTTCTTTGGGGGTAATCACCAACATTACCCCGGAACACCTTGACTACCATAAAAGCATGGCAAATTACGCTAAGGCTAAAGCAAGGCTTTTTGCTAAAACCAAAATTGCTGTTTTAAATCAAGATGATGACTGGTTTTCATATTTAAAATCAACCCTGCCAAAACAAAGCAGGGTCATTACTTATGGTATCAACAATAAGGCCGATATCACTCCCAAAACCTTTCCTCACCTCTGCCCGCTTCCGGGCCTTTACAACCAATACAATTGTTTGGCTGCAATTGCCGCCGCCCACGCCTTAGGAATTAGCGATAAAAAAATCAGGACTGCTCTTGGTAGTTTCCTTGCTCCCAAAGGACGACTTGACCCTATTAACCTAGGTCAAGATTTTTCGGTCTTGGTTGACTTCGCCCACACGCCCAACGCCTTAAAAAGCGTTCTTACTGAACTGAAACAACAACTAACAAAAGGAAAAAGGCTAATCGCCGTTTTTGGTTGTGCCGGCTTAAGAGACCAACAAAAAAGACCAATAATGGGGAAAATCGCCTCCCAGCTGGCCGATCTGACTATTATCACTAGTGAAGACCCCAGAACCGAAGATCCCGACAAAATCGCCGAAAGTATTGCCGCCGGTTGTTTGCCTGGAGCTAAGAAAAAAATTATCACCGACCGATTCAGGGCCATTGATTTTGCTATTCGTCAAGCCAAACCAGGCGATATCGTTGTTCTTTTGGGCAAGGGTCATGAACAATCGATGTGTTTTGGTAAAACTGAATATCCCTGGAGTGACCACAAGGCCGCTCAAGAAATTTTGAAAAATTTATTAAAAAATGACCAAGATTAACTTTAATAAAGTTTCCTCTGTCCATCTGATCGGTATTAAGGGGGTGGGGATGACCGCTTTGGCCGCCTGCCTAAAAGATAAAAACATTAATATTTCCGGGTCGGATGTTTCTGAAAAGTTTATTACCGACCAAACCTTAAAAAAAATGGGTCTTTCCTGGTGGGAAAATTTCTCCGCTGATCATATTAAAAATCAAGATTTGGTCATTGCCACCGGTAGCGCTCATCAGGGACCCAACAACCCCGAAGCCAGAGCCGCTGTCCAAAAAGGCATTCCTTATTTAACCCACGGGGAAGCCCTAGGATTATTGATGGCCAAAAAAAGCGGTATTTCTGTTTGCGGTGTCGGTGGCAAAACCACTACCAGTGCTATTTTGGCAACAGTGATGACCTTGGCCGGAGAAAGGCCAAGTTTTGCTATTGGGGCCAGCGAAATCTTCCCCCTAGGCCAACCAGGACGTTGCGATAAAGGTCAATATTTTATTGCCGAAGCTGACGAATATGCTACTGCCAAGGGCTTTGACCATCGGCCACGATTTTATTGGCAAAATCCCAAGGTGATTATTTGTACTAACATTGAGCACGATCATCCCGATATTTACCCTGATTTAGAAGCAACCAAAGCCGTCTTTGGCCAATTTTTTGCTAAAATCGAGGCTGATGGTTTCTTGGTCATCAACGGTGATAATAAAAATAATCAAGCCGTAATCGCCAAACTAAATAAAAAAGTTATCACCTACGGAAAAAACAAAAACAATAACTGCCAGATCAAAAACATTTCTCTTTCACCAGGCAAAACAACTTTCTCTCTTCAATATAATAAACAAGATTGGGGCTCATTTACTTTAAGCGTCCCGGGCGCCCACAATGCCTTTAATGCCACCGCCGCCATAATTACCCTCCAAAACTTGGGAATTAGTTTAGCTAAAATAAGACAATTCCTGCCAAAATTTACCGGCACCAAAAGAAGGTTTGAATTCTTAGGAAAAACCAGCCAGCTTGAGGTTTGGGATGATTATGCTCATCATCCAAAGCAAATTAAAGCCACCCTATCGGCGGCCACCTGTTGGTTTGGCAAGAAAAGGCTGACAGTTATTTTCCAACCCCACACTTTTTCCCGAACCGAAAAAATGCTTGGTGACTTTGCTAAAAGCTTATCTTTGGCTAACCGGGTCTTTATTCTACCAGTTTATGACGCCGGTAGGGAAACGGGTAATCCAGAAAAACTAGCCCGAAAATTAGTTAAAGAAACTCAAAAATATCTTCCCCAAAAGGCTTTCTTTTATCAACCCCTAAAAGACAAACCCCGATTTAGGGGGGTTGTTTTAACCATGGGAGCCGGTGATGTTTGGAAGATTGGCAATAATTTATTAAAAAATGATTAACAACTCCTTTTTGACAAAATTGGCAAAAAATGTTCCTTTGGCCGACTTAACTACTTTCGGTATTGGCGGACCGGCCAAATTATTTACTTCTGTTTATTCTAATGAAGAGCTTATTGAAACTGTCAAAAAAGCCAGAGAGAATAGTCTCAAATTTTTTATTTTGGGTGGCGGTTCAAATATTTTAATCGCCGACCGGGGCCTGGCCGGGCTAGTCATCAAAACCAATAATAATAACATTAAAAAAAGGGCCAACCTAATTACGGCCCAATCCGGAACTAGGTTGTCAGAGTTAGTTAAATTTGCCGCTGATAACCGGCTATCAGGATTAGAACACCTTCGGGGAATACCAGGAACAGTGGGGGGCGCTATTGCCGGCAATGCCGGCGCCAAAGATGGCTGGATTGGCCAGGTAACCACAACCGTTAAAATCTTAAATCTTAACAACAAGCTGGTTACCCTAGGTCAAAAAGACTGTCAGTTTGACTACCGAACCAGCCGTTTCCAAAACAGTCAAGAAATTATCGTTGAAGCCACTTTTAAACTAACCCCAGCTTCCCCAGAAGAAATCGCCCAGAAACAAGATTTTTTTATCGATCTTAAAAGTAACCAACCTCGAGAAAAAAGCGCCGGTTCTGTTTTCAAAAACCCTCCCGGCGATTCCGCCGGTCGGTTAATTGATCAGGCCGGATTAAGAGGACAAAAAGTTGGCGATGCCCAAATTTCCCCTCAACATGCCAACTTTATTATCAATACCAATAAAGCTTCGGCTCAAGATGTTTTAGCCCTAATGCGCCTAGCCCAAAAAGAAGTCTTGGCTCGTTTCCAAATTAAGCTTAAGCCAGAAATAAAACTAATCGGTTTTACTAAATCAGAAATTGCCGATATAATCTAAGATAGTTAAAAGTTAAAAGTCCAAAGTTAAAAGTCACAAGTCCAAAGTTCTAATTTAGAATTAAATAAACAAAAGTTGTTCTAATAAGATTTATTGTTATATTGTTTCATTGTTAAATTGTTAGCTGGCTCTTTGTTTTTCAAAGGCAAGTCAAAAAGGCAATATAACAATGCAACAATTTAGCAATTGTTATTTTTTGACTTTTTAACCGTGTCTAAATTTGTCATCACCGGTGGACAACCATTAGTCGGCGCCGTTAGATTAGGAGGAGCTAAAAACGCTAGTTTTAAAATCATGATCGCCAGCCTGTTACTTAAAGGGCGGTCTCGATTACTAAATTTGGCCAAAATTGGCGATGTCGAATTAACCCGCCAAATTATTGAATCCTTGGGGGCCAAAACCATCCCTTGTGGGGAAAGAACCATCTTTATCGACCCTAATGGGCTTTCTTCTTGGAAAATTCCAGCTCAATTTGGCGATGTTTCTCGCTCAGCACTTCTTTTTATCCCCCCTCTAATTAAACACTTTGGTAAAGCCCAAATTCCTTTTCCCGGTGGCGACAAAATCGGCCAACGACCAATTGAACGACACTTAGAAGGATTTACCGCCTTGGGCGGTCAATACCAATTCCAAAAAAACAAAATCTTTCTTTTTGCCCCTCGCGGTTTGACGGGAGCCCGTTACCGCTTTGCTAAAAATACTCACACTGGCACTGAAAATTTAATTATGCTGGCTGTTATCGCCAACGGTAAAACCGTCTTGGAAAACGCCGCCCTAGAAACAGAAATTGATGATTTAATCTACTTTTTAAATTCGGCTGGGGCTAAAATTACTCGCTTGGCGAACAGAAAAATTCGTATTATTGGTACCCCAGATAAAATGTTTGGTCGAACCCACGCCATCATGCCCGACGCTAACGAAGCCGCTTCCTATGCTTGCGCGGCCCTAATCACTAAGGGTGATATTGCTATTGAGGGGGCAAAAAGAAAAGACTTATCGATTCTTTTAGAAAAAATCGACCAGGCCGGTGGCGGCTTTAAGGTCTATTCTTGGGGGATCCGTTTCTGGTGGAAAGGCGATTTGAAGGCCACTAGGATTGTTACTAAACCCTTTCCCGGTTTTAAAACCGATTGGCAGCCGCTTTGGACCTCTTTGACTACTCAAATGGCGGGTACCAGCCAAATTGTAGAAACAATCTATGAAGACCGATTTGGTTTTGTTGAGCCCTTGAGAAAAATGGGAGCTAAAATTGAATTTTTCCAACCAAAAGTAACCAACCCGGAAAAGTTTTATAATTTCAACTATCAAGAAGCCGACCCGAAGCTTTATCATGGTATCAAGGTAACTGGCCCCACCCCTCTTCGTGGTTCTCACTTTGCGGCCGTTGACTTGCGCCACGGAGCAACCCTAACTATTGCCGCCCTAGCCGCTCAAGGAACCAGCCAAATTGACAACGCTCAAGTTATCGACCGGGGCTATGAAGATTTAGGCCCAAAAATAAAAGAACTAGGCGGCAAGATCAAAATTGTTAATAATGATTAATTTAGTCAAAAGCGCTTTTCATTACAGTCGTCGAAAAATTGCCCACTTTTGGTTAAAACTCCATCCTCAAGTTAAAGTAATTGGTATTACCGGCAGTTACGGTAAAACCAGCACCGCCAAAGCGATACGAGCCGTTTTAGAAGGATCTTTTGAAACCATTATTACCGATACCAACCTTGATACTATCTACAACCTCCCCATCACCCTCTTAAAAATCGGCCCTAAAACTCAAATCGTCATTTTAGAATATGGCGTTGATCAAAAAGGGGAGATGAGCAAACACTTAAATTTAGTTAAACCCGAAATTGCTGTTATTACCGGCATTACTCCCGTTCATTCCGAAAAAAACATGTTAGGTTCCATTACCGGCATTATTGAAGAAAAAAGCCAGCTGTTAATGGCGCTACCAAAAAACGGCCCAGCCATTCTTAACTTTGACGACCAACGAGTGGCAAAAATGGCCCAAAAAGCCCCGGGTCCGATAATAACCTATGGAGCCAAAAAGGGTTTTGATTTTTATTATGATCAGGTTGAAATCTCCAAAAAGGGAACTTGTTTTAATGTTTATTTCAAAAAAAATAACAAAACCATTAGCAAAAAAATTCACCTAAAATTGCTGGGAGAGCATTTTGCCCAAGAGGCAATGGCGGCCTTGGCGGTGGCCAATGTCTTGGGGGTTGATGTTAACCTGGCTTGTCGGGCCCTAGAAAAAATGGCCCCGCTTCCGGGCCGAATGAGCTTAGAAAGGGGGCCACAAAACAGCTTTTTGATAAACGACTCATTACGGGCTAACCCGGCCTCGACTATTGCCGGCCTAAAGACCTTATCAAAGATAAAACATCAGGGACCACGAATTGCCGTTTTGGGAGAAATGGGCGAACTGGGACAATATCAAGATCGGGAACACTACCGTATAGGCCAACTGGTTGGTCAATTAAAAAATATTAACTATTTAATTACCCTAGGACCAGCGACCAAGAAAATTGTCCAGGGGGCAACCAAGGCCGGAATGGACAAGGAAAACATTTTTTATACTAACAGTCATCAAGAAGCCGCCCTGGTACTAAAAAGACTCCTTAATCCTAAAACGCTTTGGTATCTTAAAGGTTCGCTATTAAAACACCTGGAAAGAATCTTGATCGCCTTATCCGGAGAAACAGTTGCCTGTCAAAGAATTTCCTGTCATAATTATTATCACTGCCGAGAATGTGAAAAACTTAACCCCAATCGATAGCAACCCTTAATTAGCGATGAAGACAAAAAGTAAACTAGGGACAACAAAAAACTAAAATTGCTATATTGTTACATGGCTATATTGTTTCTTTAGGCTTACTTTTATACCAAAGGTTCAAAACAACAATTTAACAATTTAACAATTAAACAATATAACAATAAATTTCATTAGAAATTTAACTTAAATTATGCGATTATTTTTAGGTTTAATCTTATTATCTTTTTCTTTAACCGGCTTATTAATTATTCCTTTTATCAATTTTCTTTACCAAAAAAAATTTTTAAGAAAAAAACAAAACACTCATGATTTCTTGGGCAAAAGAACCCCTATCTTCGACCGCTATAACCAAATAAAAGCGGGAACTCCAGTCGGCGGCGGTATTTTGCTGGTGGCGATAATGGTAATTCTTTTTTTCCTAACTCTGGCCGCCCTAAAATACTATCAAGCCTATATTTCGGTCTGCTTTTCCCTTAATAAAGAGATTGGTATTATTATCTTTACCTTGTTGGGCTTTGGACTTTTGGGCTTTTTTGATGACTTAAAAAAAATCTTTAAGATTGAACGGCAGGGTATTTTTGGCCTGCGGCTAAAATATAAATTTGCTCTTCAATGGTTTTTAGCCTTCATCATTGCCGGCCTGCTTTACTTTGACCTGGGAATAAGCATTATTAACATTCCCAAACTAGGAGTTTTTGATATCGGCGCTTTTTACATTCCTTTGGCGGCTTTCATCATTGTTGCCTTTACTAACGCTTTTAATATTACTGATGGTCTCGACGGACTTTCCTGCGGCCTACTGGTCATTGCTCTCTTTGCTTTCTCAATTATCTCTTTTCAAATTCTGGATATTCCCATGATGATTTTTTCGGCAATTTGGATTGGGGCCTTAATCGCCTTTTTGTACTTCAATGTCTATCCGGCCCGAATATTTTTAGGCGATACTGGCGCTCTTGCTTTTGGGGCCACCATGGCGGTTATCGGTCTCCTGTTGGGAAAAATCATTGCCCTGGCAGTAATTGGCGGGATATTTATTGTTGAGGTTGGCTCTAGCATGTTGCAAATGATGGCTAAAACACTCTTTGGTAAAAAACTGTTTCGGGTCGCCCCTTTTCATCTCTGGCTAAGAGACCGAAACTGGGAAGAACCAAAAATTGTTTCCCGCGCCTGGTTGGTGGGAATAATTCTAGCTATTTTCGGTCTTTGGTTAGCCACTTTCTAAACAATGAAATTAAAAAATAAGCAAGTTCTGGTTATGGGTCTGGGTCTTCATGGCGGTGGTGTTGGGGTAACCAAATACTTAGTTCAAAAAGGGGCCAAGGTCACGGTAACTGATTTAAAAAATAAAAAAGATTTATCTGCCTCTTTAGAAAAATTAGCCGGATTACCGATTAAATATACTTTGGGCCAGCACCGTTTTGCCGATTTCGAAAACACCGACCTAATTATCAAAAATCCTGGTGTTGCCAACGACTCACCCTATTTGACCCTGGCCAATAAAAGGGCAATTCCTGTCTTGATGGACATTAATCTTTTCTGGCAGGATTGTCCCCACCAAAAAATTATTGGCATCACCGGCACTAAAGGTAAAACCACTACGGCCCATCTGGTAGAAAGGGTTATTAAACAGGCCGGACTAAAAACAGTTCTGGCGGGAAACTTGGGGGTTTCTTTTTTGGAGGTTTTACCAAAAATCGATCTTAACACCTGGGCAATCTTAGAATTATCTTCCTGGCAATTAGAAGGTTTGAGCCAAGAGGGGTCTTGCCCCCACATCAGCGTTATTACCAACATCTTCCCCGACCATCTTAATCGCTATCAAAATATGGCCGCCTATGTCGCCGCCAAGAAGGCAATTTTTACTAATCAGAAAAAAACGGATTATCTAATTCTCAACCAAACCGATTCTTGGAGCCAAAAATTGGCTGATCAGGCCCCGGGAAAAACAATCTTTTTTTCCAAAAAAGATGTTCCCGAGAATTGGCAAGAAAAAATCAAGCTGATAGGAAATCACAACCTGGACAATATTGCCGCCGCTATTAAGGTTGGTCAGACACTTAAAATAGACAAGGAAAGTATAAAAAAAGCGATTTTTTCTTTTTCCGGTTTACCCCACCGGCTAGAGTTTGTTGACTCAATCGGCGAGGTCGATTTTTATAACGACAGCGCCGCTACTAACCCTGCCGCCGCTTGCGCCGCCATAACCAGCTTTGAAAAGCCTCTGGTTTGGATTTTGGGGGGAGCCGACAAAAAACTTCAATTTAATAAACTTATCGAAACTGCCTCGAAACAAAAACAAATTAGAGCTTTTATTTTCCTAAAAGGTGACGCCACCGAAAAAATCCAACCAAAAATCAAGAAAATTTTACCCCAAACCACCTGTCGGGGACCATTTGACAATTTTAATCAAGCCGTAACAACGGCCAAGAAAATTGCCCAAAAAGGCGATGTTGTTATATTGTCACCCGGAGCGGCTAGCTTTGGGATGTTTAAAAACGAGTTTGATCGTGGTAATCAATTTAAAAAAATCGTCAATGAGCTGGCCAAAAATCACCAAAACAACTAACCAAACCAGATCTCCTGACTGGTTAATCTTAACCTTAACCCTGCTTCTGGTTTTTTTAGGGCTATTAATTATTGCCGACGCTTCGGCAGTAGTGGCTCAAATTGATTTTGGTGATCAATTCTACTATGTAAAAAGACAAGCTTTTTGGCTGGTGATTAGCTTGAGCCTCATGATCATCACCAGTTTAATCGATTATCGAAAACTAAAACCTTTCGCCCCTTGGTTTTTGGTTTTGGCAATAATTCCCCTGATATTAGTTTTAATTCCTGGCTTAGGAGAAAAGCGTTTAGGTGCTCAACGATGGTTGGGTGTTGGTCAATTCGGTTTTCAACCATCGGAACTGGCCAAACTGGCCTTAATTGTCTGGGGGGCAAGCTTTTTTGACAATCTTTTGGTTCCGGTCAAAAGAAAAATCGTTACTATCAATGAAAAATTAACCAGCCGGCAAGTTAATTCAAGACCAATCTGGCCCTTTTGGTTGGTTTTGGTTCTTTTGGCTTTTCTGGTTATGTTGGAGCCAGACCTGGGAACGACCATTGTTATCGTGGCGACCGGTTTTTGTTTGGCTTTTTTGGCGGAAACTCCGGCTTGGAAAATAATGGTTTTTTCTCTTTTGGGTTTGGGGATTGGTTTATTGCTGATCATCGCCTCTCCCTATCGTCAAGAACGGCTTTTAACTTTCTTAAACCCTAATCGCGACCCTCAAGGCGCCTCATATCATACCCAGCAAATTTTGATTGCCCTTGGTTCAGGGGGATTATTCGGCCAAGGAATTGGTCAGGGGCGGCAAAAATACGCTTATTTACCAGAGGTGGTAACTGATTCCATCTTCGCCGTGGTTGGTGAAGAGCTGGGTTTTTTGGGGGCTTCTGCCTTGGCGCTTTTACTGGCAACCCTATCATTGGCTTGTCTGAGGTTATCTTCTAAGGCCCCAGACCGGTTTGGCCAGCTTATTTGCGCCGGAGTCGGCACCCTGATTGGTATTCAAACCATTATTAACCTAGGCGCCATTGTCGGTATTTTTCCCCTAACCGGCATTCCTTTACCGCTAATTTCTTATGGTGGCTCATCGTTGGTAGTTTGCTTAGTCGGGCTAGGATTGGTCTTGTCAGTTTCCCGGTGTAGAATAGAGGTAAGAAAATAGGCTTTTTATGAAAAAAACAATTGTTATCACCGGCACTCATCTTACTCCGGCCCTGGCAGTCATAGAAGAACTCCAAAAAACCCCAAAAAAATGGCAAATTTATTATTTAGGCCGTCGTTACACTATGGAGGGCAAATCTATCCCATCACCGGAATCAAGACTTTTACCGACTAAAAAAGTTACTTTTATTAACATCCCGGCCGGCCGACTGCAAAGACGGTTTACTATTTGGACTATTCCTTCTTTGCTGCGAATTCCTTTGGGCCTGTTTGTTAGTCTTTATCATTTGATCAAAATTAAACCCGATGTTCTTTGTTCTTTTGGCGGTTACGTTTCCGTACCGGTAGTTATAGCCGGAAAAATCCTGGCAATTCCTAGCCTAACCCACGAACAAACTATCGTTGTCGGATTGGCTAATCGTATCAATGGCTTCTTGGTTGATCGAGTCGCTATTACTTTTCCTCAAAGTCAAAAATTTTTTCCTAAAGAAAAAACTGTTTTAACCGGCAATCCGATCCGGCCAGAGATATTTCAATCTAAAAAACCGCTTTATCATTTTGCCCATCGCAAACCCCAGATTTACTTAACCGGAGGCGGTCAAGGCGCCAGCAGCCTAAACCAAGCCGTTTGGGAGGTTTTACCTCAATTGGCTGGCAGTTATAATCTTATTCACCAGTGCGGGGGTCATGACTATCCTAGATTAAAGAAAAAATATCAGAGCCTTTCTACGGCAATAAAAAAAAGTTATTTTCTAATTGATTATATTGACTCCGAATCAATTGGTTGGGCCTTTAATTCCGATATTATCATTGGCCGAAGCGGCGCTAACACGGTTTTAGAAATTGCCGCTTTGGGAAAGCCGGCAATTTTAATTCCTTTGCCCAAAACCGCCCACGACGAACAACGAGCCAACGCCCAGCTCTTAACTCAAGCTGGAGCCGGCGAAATTATTAACCAAAAAAACCTTTCCGGCCCAGTCTTGTTGGCGGCCATTAACCAGATGATGGCCAAACACAACCAGTACCGACTTCAGGCCCAGAAACTAAAACAGCAAGCTAATCTTGACGCCGCGGCCAATATCGTTAAGCAACTTCAGCAACTTGCCCTATGACCAGCCTTAACCGCCAGTTGGGCATTTACTCAAGCCAAAAGAGAAACCAGCTAAGGCGCATCTTAACAATCCTCATCATTATTAGCCTGGTTATCTTATTAATATTAATCGGCCAGCAAATCTATTTCCGGCTAAAAAATAACCAAAACCAGCTTATTAGCCCCCAAGAAGAAACCGTTGCTACCGCTATTTCTCGAATAGCCCAAGAACATTCCCTATCGGTAACAAAAATTGAAGAAAGGCCGGATATGATAATATTGTTACTAGAGGGTCCGGTGGAAGTTCTTTTGGATAAAAAAAAGGCTATTGCCGCTCAATTGACAGCTTTACAATTAATTGTTAATCAAGATAAAATAAATGGTAGAAAAGCTAAAAAAATTGATTTAAGATTCAATAATCCAATAGTAGTCTATTAATACATGGTTCGATCACGAATAATTTCTGCCCTTGACGTTGGCTCTGCCAAAATTGCCACCCTAATTGCTCAGATTGAAGAAGAAGGAACCATCAATATTATTGGCTCATCGGCCACTGCCTCTGGCGGCATTAAAAGAGGTCAAGTCATCAATATTGAAGAAGCTACTAAGGCAATTATTGCCTCGGTAGAAGCTGCGGAAAGAATGGCCGGTTACAATCTAACCAACACCCTGGTCTCAGTCGGCGGAGCCCATATTGTTTCTCAAAATTCCCGAGGCGTAGTCGCGGTTACCAACCCTGGCCAAGAAGTGGTCGAGGAAGATGTTGACCGGGTTTTAGAATCGGCTCGGGCCATTTCTTTACCTGCCTCACGAGAAATTCTCCATGTTTTACCGCGCACCTACACCGTGGACGCCCAAGAAGGCATTATCGACCCCATTGGTATGAGCGGCGTTAGATTAGAAGTTGAAACCCATATTATTACCGCTTCCTCCACCTCGCTAAAAAATTTACAAAAATGCATTGAAGAGGTAGGCACGAACGTAACCGGGTTTGTTTTTGACGCTCTGGCCAGCGCTTCAGTTGTCACCACCCCAACCGAAAAAGAACTTGGGGTAACCCTAGTTGATATTGGCGGCGGAACGACCTCGGTGGCAATTTTTTCCGAAGGAGCGCCAATTTATTCCTTGGTAATTCCCATTGGCGCCAACAACATTACCAACGATTTGGCTATCGGCCTAAGGTTGTCAATTGAAGACGCCGAAAGACTAAAATTAGCCCTATCCGACCAACCGGAAAAGAATCAGTTAATTAGTTTGGCCAAACGACAAAAAAGCAACCCGGAGGCAAATGAAACAAAAGAGGAAAAAGAATTAGATTTGGAAAAATTAGGCATTAAATCGGAAGGCCAGAAAATCACTAAAAAAATTATCATTGAAGAAATTATCCGTCCCCGGTTAGAAGAAATTTTTGGTCTTATTTATGATGAATTAAAAAGAAACGATCTTCTAGAGTTAACTCCTGCCGGAGTAGTTCTGGCCGGAGGTGGGGCCCAAACCGCTTCGGCGGTGGAGGTCTGCCGTCGCACCATGGCCCTCCCGGTTAGAATTGGCATTCCTCAAAATGTTACCGGCCTAGTCGACGACATTTTAACTCCCGAGTTTGCCGCTACTATCGGCTTAATTTCCTATGGTCAAAAGGGGACTGAACAGCTTAGCGGTAGTAGTCCCCACCACAGTGGCCGAGGTTTACCAAAACTACCCATAAAAAACACCTTTGAAAAAACCGTTAAATTTATTAAATCGTTCCTGCCTTAAAAATTAGCAACTAGTATTTAGAATTTAATATCTAGAAGGTTTAAAATCCCAAATATCAAATAAATAACAAATCTCAATTAAGTATCAGGGATAAGAGTCCGACAATTTAACTAGCGAAATTAATTTCGCGTTAACAAACAGGCGCGGACTAAAAGTCCGCTAATCCAAACAATAAAACAATTTATTTTTCATTGAAAATTGGTATTTGTAAATTGAAAATTTTTAACTGTGGCTTTTGTTAAACCAGAATCAAATCGCTTTGCCCAAATAAAAGTCTTGGGGG
>CAZUWK010000008.1:26336-27423 GCA_964624185.1 uncultured Gammaproteobacteria bacterium
GTGGCTTTTGTTAAACCAGAATCAAATCGCTTTGCCCAAATAAAAGTCTTGGGGGTTGGCGGCGGCGGCGGCAACTGCATTAACAGCATGGTATCTGACGACCAAATCGATGGTATTGATTTTGTCGCCATCAACACCGACGCCCAGGCCCTCTTAACCAGCCAGGCCCCAATCAAAATTCAAATCGGAGAAAAGCTGACTCGAGGTTTGGGAGCCGGAGGCGATCCGGAAATTGGCCAAAAAGCGGCCGAAGAGTCAATCGAAAAAATAAAAAAACTAATTGCCGGGTCAGACATGGTTTTTATTACCGGCGGTGAAGGCGGAGGAACTTGCACTGGGGCCGCTCCGGTAATTGCCCAAGCCGCTAAAGAAATGGGTATTTTAACTGTCGCCGTTGTCACCAAACCTTTTCACTTTGAGGGCCACAGGCGAATGGCCGCCGCCAACGAAGGCATTGCCCAGCTTAAAAACCAAGTTGACACCTTAATCGTTGTCCCCAATCAAAAACTTCTTTCCTCAGTTGATCAAAAAACTAGCCTGGTTGAGGCCTTTAAAATGGTTGATTCGGTCTTAATTTCCGGAGTTGAGGGAATCGCCGGTTTAATCACTAAGCCCGGCCTTATTAATCTTGACTTTGCCGATGTCAAGGCCATCATTGCTAACGCCGGATCGGCCTTAATGGGCATTGGCGAAGCGGAAGGAGAGAAACGAGCCGTTAAGGCCGCTCAAATGGCTGCTGATTCCCCCTTGTTGGAAACTTCAATTGAGGGCGCCAGAGGGATACTCTTTAACATTACCGGTGGACAAGATTTGGGTATTAAAGAAGTCGAAGAGGCCGCCGAAGTTATTTTTTCTCAAGCCGATCCTGATGCCAACATTATTTTTGGGGCCACCATCGATAAACAGTTAGGCGAAAAAATAAAAATTACCCTAATCGCAACCGGTTTTGACATCAGCAAAACCCGCTTGTCTCGATTAGCCAAAAGCACCCAGCCCAATCAAGTCATCGACGGCCAGACTATTCAGGGGTTTAGTTCTCAAAACAGCAATCCAAAAGGACAAGTTATTTTTGACAATAGCCAAAAGA
>CAZUWK010000009.1:0-27052 GCA_964624185.1 uncultured Gammaproteobacteria bacterium
TAAAGTTGTCGCCAAATGAAGTTTGCCCGAAGAATCAGAAATATAATACCAATATGGTGAATTTTGCGGAGCCTCAACAACCGCCTCAATTGCTCCAAAGGAAGGACTGCAGATTGGTCCCGGCGGAAAGCCGCTATTTTGATAGGTATTATAAGCCGAAACAATTGTTCTGGTATCTTGACCGGTTATTTTAGGCCACCAAACACAAGAAACGGGATAATCTCTTGGACAGCTTTTGTTAGCCAAAGCATACTGAACACTGGCATCAACTTGAAGCGGCCAATTATTCCTAATTCGATTTAACAACACCCCGGCAACGGCCCGTTGATCAGCTCGACTTTTGGCTTCTCTTTCTGCTAAGGAAGCCAAAATAATCAACTCTTCTTCATTTAAGCCTTGGTTTTTAGCCTTGATCAGAATCTCCTCACTAACCTTACTCTGATAATTCTTGTTAATAATCTGCCAAAAATCAGCCCAAGAAGCGTTTTTGGGAACCAGGTAAGAGTCGGGCATTAAATAGCCTTCTTTGACTTTTAGGTTTTCAAACCACACCTTGTCAAAACCAGATAATTTTTCTTTTAAAACTAAGGCCACTTCTTCAGCCCGAAAACCAGGAATAATTGTCACCCAAGTGTCCAACGATCCAGAGGTTAATTCTTGGGCAATTTCTTTGGCCGGCATTGAAGCCGAAAGCCAAAAATCACCAGCCTGAATTTTCTGATCCAAATTCTGCTGATAGACCAAAACTATAAACGCCCAAGAATTTCTAATCAGACCAGCCTGTTCCAGCCTGTAAGCAATTGATTTTAGACCTTCTCCGGAAGAAATAACAAATGATTTTTCTTCCCGATCGGTCGGATCAGGCGCTCTTAAATTAGAAAAATAAAGAAAAAACCCTAAAAAAAGGACTAAAAAAATAAAAAAACCCCCTGAAAGAAGGAGGTTTGGGCCAGAAAATTTCTTTTTTAAAAACATAAAAAAATTTCCCTTAGTCTCTTAGACTTCCTTAAACAAGGCCCGGCGGTATTTTTTACTTTTAGGATCGTAAACAAAGATCCGACCGCACTGACAGGCTACCCTTTCAGTCTTGTCCTTCCTGGTTTGACGCTTGCCTTTTTCCAGTGGCGTACCGCAACCAACACAACGCCCTTGAGACAATAACCAAGCTTGAACTGGAGCAATAATATTTTTAAACATAGTCACCCCCTTTTTATAGATTCCCACAGGCTTTGCCCGTGGTTCTTTCTGTTTCGCCCTGTTCACTCGCCTATAGGCGAGTGAGCTGTTGATATCGGTTTCATCCACGGCTTGTAAGCCGTGGTTTTCACCTATCTTGAAATAAGAAATTAATTATTTTCATTAATCTTTTTTATCCAGAAAGTAGGCCGTTAGAATTTGAGCGGCGGCAACAGCATCAACTTTTTCCCGACGAGTTTTTTGCCTGGTCTGACTTACCAGCATTTTAGCAACGGCGTCTCGAGTTGTCAAAGACTCATTTTGAAAAATTATTGGCAGGTTAATTTTTTTTGCTAGTTCTTTAGCAAAAAGGTCAAGCTCCTTTTTCAAGTCCTGGCTAATTCCCAAAACCACCTTATCAACTGCTTCTTCCAAACAGGTTTTTTTAATTTTCTCAAAAATGTCTTTATCGTTTTGGTAAACAGTCAAAGGCGAAACTAAACCTTTCTCACCAAAGGCCAGGCCAATTCTTTTTTTACCGTAATCAATTGCTAAATAACGCACCTTAAAAATTCTAATTATTTATTATCTTGCCAATCTTGCCCTGACCACCAAGCGGCGAAGATAGGTTCCAGGAGGAACACAAGTAACCATAGAAAGATAAGAATCGTCAAATCTCTGCTCTAAAATAGCCAGATCGTCAGGCTTAACCTCAACCATCTCCTCAACCTGGTAACGGTAACGAACGCCATCAAAGTCCACCAAAATTTCATCGCCATACTTTAGGGTCGGCAAAAGCGAAAAAATCGTCATATAGTCTTTAGGGTTAAAAAACTGAGGTAAAACCGAATGACCAAAAATCACCGCATTGCCAAAATCACCCGGATAGGCCGTACCACCATATTGAATTAGGTTTTTTGACAAATCCTCCCCGCCAACTCGAACCACAGCATTAAAAACCCCCAAAGAGGGAATAGTAAGACTGTAATAATCAACTCGCCCACCTGTACCGCGATCAGAGCCGGCCGGCAACCAATTCTTTACCTTGGTTAAACCCTCATCAGCCCCAGAAACAGAAAAAAAAGAACTGGTTTTCTCCCCCAAAACATTATCAGCAACCAATACCGGAGAATAGGGCCTAACTAAGTTATTAGCTTGAAACCGACGCCAGGACTTAACTTGATAGGAAACAATCGGCCAACCAGCATAAAAAAGAGCTAATAAGCCAACCGCAAAAACTAGCACTGGCGCTAATCTTAACAAGCGCCAAAAAACGGAATTTTGCCTTGGTTGTTTTTTGATATATAAATAAGACACCCTTAAAAAATTTCTAATTTCTAATTGACCTAATGAAATTCCAAATCCCAATTACCAAAAAATTTTAGGATTTAGGACTTGGGATTTCATTAGAATAATTAGATCAATTAGGTTAATTAGAATAATTTTATTTATATCTTTTCCAACATTTGATAATTCGTTACAAAAACCTGGTTTTTTGCCAATCTTACTCTCCTACTTCCATCCTAATGGTAATGTTATCGGTTCGATGAGGAAGAGTCAATAAAAAGTTGGGCAAGGGGGGAGAAAAATAAACCTCAGAACTATCGACGCTAGGCAATAAAGATAAGTAATCCTCAATTGTTTCCAGTTTCCGGCCGGCAATTTTTTTCTTAATTTCGGCCTCGTCAATATCAGGGTAAAGGCTGGCGCCAAAACTTAAATCAAATAGAACACCCGCCTCTTGGTCCTCAACAAACTTAAAATCGGCCTTCTTTTCTCCTCCCAAGACAAAACCGCTCGGCACCTGCGCTTCTAAAAGGGCCTCAATTAAGCTATTCAAATCTTGATCCCAATAGGCCAAGCCGGTTAGTTTGGCTGTTAGGGTTAATGTTAGCTGGTCTGTTTCATCACCCACCTTATGACTAAATTCTTCTTCCACTACTTCCCAAAAAATACTCTCTTTAATCAGTTTTTCTCCCGAAGCCAGCTGACTCACCAGCTCTTGTTGGCCCTGATCCTTAATAGTCGCCAAAACTTTTTCCTTTAAATCGGCCCGATCTTCTTCGGCAACCACTTTAACTTTTTGGCTGGAACCGCCAGAGAAGGCTTTCTCGTTTTTGGCGACAAAACTATCTTTAATAAAAGAGTCGACCGTAAGTTCCTGGCCCGCCGATAAATTATAGTCGGCGCCAATGTCATCAGCGACAATGGCTACCGTCTCTTTGCTTGGGGTAGTAACTTGATTATAGTCCTCATCAATATCAACCACTGCCGGCTCGACAGTGATGGCGTTTTTGGTCAAAAAACGAAGCCCGTCAGAAGAGGTAATCACTGTCCCCTCGTCAAAAATCCTCTCAATGGTAGTTCGATTATAAATCGTTACTTCTCCTACCGCTTTATCGCCAACCAGGTCTTCACCGGTGGTATCAATCTTAGCCGTTTTTTCCACCTGGACAGAGACTTGATGAGCAGGAATAGTCTTTTCTTCGATATCAACACTACTAGCGCTTGTCGCTACCAAAAGAGAGACATTGTCCTCTGAATACTTCGGCATTACCGATAAAACTAGCTCGGCTTTGGGAAAATACCACCAAACAGCAAAAAAAACACCAAGCAATAACACTATCACCAACAGGACAAGGGCTACTATCGGCAAAGAAGGTTTTTCGTCATCCGAATCAAAACGGCTGGCGGTTTTTAACTTCCTGGGCCGAGAAACTTTAATTTTAGTTAAAAGCTCTTTTAACTTACTAAAGTTAACCCCTATCTTGGAGCGCAAATTTTTAGTGGACGAATTATCCAGATTTTCCGACCCAGAAGCTGATTCTGACCTGTTTTTAACCCCCACCTCATCAAGGCTGGCAACATCTTGGTTTTTAACAAAACCCAAAGCGCCAACCGCTTCTTCTTCAGTAAAGACGGGGCTTTGGGAAGAGCGATCAACCGCCTCTTGTTGCGCTCGATCGAACTCCTCGTCGTCAGTATCAGGAAGAAATTCTCTAGCCTGATCAACCAGGGTAGTCAAGATCTTCTGATAAGGAAAAATCTCCACTTTCGGCAAATGCATAAAAACAGATTTCCCGGGTTCCACCCAAGAATGACCTAACAGGCTAGACCGAACCGCATCAAGATCGTCTGTTGCCCCCATGATCAAGATACGAGGAGGAAGCGGTTGATCAAGGTTAAAACGAGCCAACCCTTCCTCGAGATCCAGGGCAATATCGTCGCTTCGATCAACTGTTTGAATCCCCAAAACCTGGCCTCTAACAATAGGAAAAACGCTCAGTTTATCCTGACCAAGGCTGACTACCACCAGGTTAATCAAGCTATCGTTTTCCTGATTTTTAAAATAGGCAAGCAATAGCTCTGCCTCTGGAGAAAACCCTAAAAGCCGACCCTTTAGGGCGACAGAAACCTGTTTTAATAGCTGTGATTTTTCTGGGCTGATTTGACTGTTATCATCAACCCAGTGCTGAGGAATAGCAAAAACAATCGAAGGCCAAACTGAAGCATCTTGATCCGATGATAAAAAAGCGCTGGCTTGCTGAAAGCTTGTTTTGATTGCCGATAAAAGGCTGTTATCATCAAGATAGGTCTCCCACGATCCTTCACCAAGAAAACTGATCTGATCAGAACCTGTTTGAGTAAGAGACGGCGACCAAAAAACCACCTTAGCCCGATCTAGACTAACACTAACTGCTAAAAAAATTTTTCCTTGACTCATAGCTTTTTTAGGGCAAATCTTAAAAGCCCGACTTTTTATTGACTCACTCTAATTTAGGATACCATAAATCCTTCTTTTACCGGAGCCGACTGATTGTTCTTTAGTAATCGAAAACCGGCCCATTTTTCCTGTCCGCTCCAAATGAGGACCGCCGCAAACCTCTTGGGAAAAATCACCAATCTTATAAACCCGAACCCTATCTTGCTGATAGCGATCAGCAAAAAAAGCTAAGGCTCCTTCTTCTTTCGCTTCAGCTAAACTTTTTTCCTGATAGGAAACCGGCAAATCGGCTTTTATCTGCTCATTAACAATTCTTTCTATTTTAGTTTTTTCCTGTTTTGTTAAGGGCCCAGGGTGAAAAAAATCAAAACGTAATCTTTGATCGGTAATATTTGAGCCAGCTTGGCGAACATGATCACCCAAAACCTGCCTTAAGGCCTGATGCAAAAGGTGGGTGGCGGTATGGTAGGCAATCACTTGGCCGGAATCGTCCGCTAACCCGCCCTTAAATTTTTTATCAGAGTGAGAAATTTGTCGGTGTTCTTGTTTGGCCTGGGCTAGCTCTTGCTCGACTTGCTGACTAATAGATACTCCCCGACCGACAAATTCCTCCTTAACCAGAGCCGGCTGAAGACCAAATGTCTGAATAAAATAAAAAACTTCTTTCCCGGAAACAGGCTCATTTTGAGATTTTTTCTTTTTGGCCAAAGCAATGATTTCTTTCTTGCCCCGCCCAATGGCCCGGCGATAATTAGCCTCTTCTGTCAATAAGGCCTGGCTAATATTTTCCTTTTGATCAACCAGATAAGAATAGGGCTCTTGATAAGCGTCAACAATGGTGGCAACTAGTTCGGTAAAACCGGAAAAGCCAATCTTGTCACCGGCATCAATGGCTCGTCTAATTAGGCGTCTTAGAATATAGCCCTGCTCTTGATTGGCCGGTAAAACGCCATCGGCAAGCAAAAAAACACTAGCGCGAATATGATCGGCAATCAAATTAACCAGCCGAGCGCTATTTTCACCCTGGTTATTGGCTGATTCTGATAAGCTGGTAATTTTATCAATTAGCGGGGCAAAAAGATCGGTGGCAAAAACACTGTCTTTATTTTGCAAAACCATCGCTAATCGCTCTAAGCCTGCTCCAGTATCAACGCTATTAAAAGGTAAGGGCTGGTATTCTCCTTCCGGGGTTTGATTATACTGCATAAAAACCCCCGCGTTCCAAATCTCCAAAAAGCGATCACAATCGCAACCTGGTCGGCAATTTTTTTTACCGCAACCGAAAGACTCGCCCCGATCAAGATAAACTTCGGTTGAGGGCCCACAGGGTCCAACACCACCGGTATGCCAAAAATTATCCTTATAACCCAAACCTACAATATGATCGGGGTTCATACCAACTTTTTGCCAAAACTGAGCCGAATCTTGATCGGGTGGAATTTGGGGATATTTAGGATCAGAGGCAAAATAAGTTGCCCAAAGCTTATCGGGGGCAAAACCCAAAGACTTAGTCAAAAATTGCCAGGCCAAATTAATCGCCTCTTCTTTAAAGTAGTCGCCAATCGACCAAGAACCCAACATTTCAAAAAAAGATAGGGTTCGAGCGTTTTGGCCAACCCGATCAATATCGGTTGTCCTAAGACATCTTTGAATATTAGCCAATCGAGGGTGGGGCGGTTCCTCCAAACCTAAAAAATAGGGCTTAAAAGCCACCATGCCAGCCGAAGTAAAAAGAAGGGTGGGGTCATTTTCCGGCACCAGGGGAATTTGGGGCATAATCAAATGGTCATGGTTAGTAAAAAAACCCAAAAATTTTTCTTGAATTTCTCGAGCTTTCATATTGACTTCAATTATATGATAAAAGCCAACCTAAAACAAAGGTAATCCCACCTCGGGAGACGGAAAGAAGGGGGTGATCTTTTAAGAAAGGTTTCGGCCGTTTCGATAAAAAGACCGAGGAGAAGAAGGAAGAGAATCTGGCTTCGGCCCAGAGCGAAGACCAACAGAAACTAAGGGTTCAATCTGCTCGCTTGAGGACTGTTTTTCTAGTTGATCTTGATTAGCGGGGGCTGATAGGCGAGCCAAAAAGTCATCTTGATTTTCTTTTTTAAGAAACAGTTGAAAGTCCTGGGCGGCTTGACGAAGCTGTTTAACCAACTTAAAAACTTGCACCCCCAATACCAGTGATAAACCGGTAAGCAAAACCACCACTATCATCAACAAAATCTGAACTGCGCTAAACATTAATTTTAATAATAAACCATTAAAAAAATTTAGTCCAGAAAGATAATAGAAATAATTATTCTAATTGACCTAATTATTCTAGGGAAACCCCAATCCCCCAAATTCCAAAATTATTTAATTTTGTGATAAATTGCGTTTAAAATTAGATTTATTTCTTTGGCTTCCTGCCAACAATTCTTTGCTTCTTCTTTCGATTTTGGTTCAGCTTTGGCAATCATTCTTAAGAAATGTTTTGTTTCTCGGGCTTCTTTTTTGGCGATACCAATCTTGTGTTTAAAATCTTTACCGCTTTCAGCATCATCGGCTTCACAAAAATTGGCTCCAACACTAGTAGCCGCTTTAACTAACTGAGTAATTAATGGTTTTGTTATCTCATTCTTTGGTAAACCCTTGGCAAAATCAATGATCATTTCACCAAACTTGGCTGTTCTTTCTTCTAAATCATATTGTTTGGTATTTGGGGCTTGGTTATTCATTAGGTTAATTAGAACAATTAGAATAATTAGAGTAATTTACTACTCTTCCTGACAGACAAACCTTCTAGTTAGCTGCTCCTGCTCCCCCTTGGGATTGGCAGCCTCAATTAAAACTAAATTTTCCCCAAAATGACATTCAATCACCGTTTCAAAAGAGCCATTCTCGGCCAATATTATTTTTTCCCCATTAACCGAAACAATATCACCGCGCCTTAACCTTCCCCTAACCACGACTTCCTCACCAACAATAACTTCGCCCTCTTTGGGCGAGGTTAATTCCAATACCGGCGGACCGCTAAGAAGAAAAGAGCGAGAATAGTAGAAAAAAATGGCTAAAACCGTTAAGGCAATAACGATAATGCCAATGGTGTGGGCCGGAGTCCAGGTATTGTTATGATTTTGCAGTTCTTCCGGCAAAACCGAACCGGGCGTACCAGTATAATCTCGACGAAAGATGGCCCTCATTTTAATTGGGTCCAAACCCAATCTTTGAGAGTAGGCCGATAAAATCCCAATAATAATCGGCATACCACCGGGGATGGCCTGATAATTATCTTTTTCCAGGGCTTGCAAATATTCCGGTTTAATTTTCAATTCCTCGCCTAATTCGGCCCGACTCTGACCTAGTTTTTCTCTCTCTTGAGACAAAATTTCTCCAATCTTTCTCATATCAATCTTTCTTTAAAAACTCCCCTCCTTAAGAAGAAGAAGAAGAATCAATCATTCTTTTGGCTTCCTCGAAGCTGTTAACTAAAATTTCTCTAGGCTTAGAACCCTCTGAGGGGCCAATAATGCCAACTGCCTGCAACTCATCCAAGATTCGAGCCGACCGAGAATAGCCGACCTGAAGCCGACGCATTAACAAGGACGAAGAGGCTCGATTATCGTCAAAAATTACCTCCAAGGCCTCATCAAGCAAGTCATCCCTGCCTTCTCCTACTTGAATCCGGCCCCGAGAATCAGTTTTAACCGGAGTCTCTAGCACCTCTTCGGTATAAACCGGCTCAACACCGGTATTTTTCAAGAAATCAACCATTTTTTTGATTTCCTCTTCACTAACAAAGGCTCCTTGAATCCGATGGGGCTTAGCCTGATCAGGAGGCAAATAAAGCATATCGCCCCGGCCAAGCAACTTTTCCGCTCCCGGAGAATCCAAGATAACCCGAGAATCAACCGATGAGGTGACGGCGCAGGAAATTCGGCAAGGAATATTGGCCTTAATTAAACCAGTCAAAACGTCAACTGAGGGCCGCTGAGTGGCAACCACTAAATGGATTCCTGTCGCTCTGGCCATCTGGGCCAAACGACAAATTCTCTCCTCAACATCGGAGGGGGCAAAAAGCATAATATCAGCCAGTTCATCAATAATAATTACCAAATAAGGCATGGCCGCAAAACCCGACTTTTGATTATAAGAATCAATGTTTCTGGCTCCCGCTTTAGCAAACTTTTTATAGCGATCTTCCATCTCCCCCACCGCCCACTCGAGAGCCGAAATAACATTTTTAGGATCAACAATTACCGATGATTTTAAGTGGGGAATACCCTCATAAACTGATAACTCAACTCTTTTCGGATCAATTAAAATTAACTTTACTTCTTCGGGAGTGGTCCGAAACAGAAAAGAGGCAATCCAAGAGTTTAGCAAAACGCTTTTACCAGAACCGGTCTGACCGGCAATCAAAACGTGAGGCATTTGATCAAGCCGGCCAATAACGGACTGACCCGACACTCCCAATCCCAAGGGAACCGCCAGTTTTGTTTTTTCCTGGCGCATTTCATCAGATAGCAGTATTTCTTTCAAGGTAACTATTTCTGGTGATCGATTGGGTAGTTCAATACCGGCTAAAGATCGACCGGGAATAGGCGCCTCAATCCGAATTTGCCCAGTCGGCGCCGCCAAAGCCAGGGCCAAATCATTGGATAGATTGGTAATTTTGGAAAGCTTTGTCCCTAAGGCAACCCTAATCGCATATTGGGTCACCGCTGGGCCGCGATTGACTTCGACCACTTTAGCCGAAATACCAAAAGAGTCTAGGGTTTCCTCAATAGTATTAGCGTTTTTATTAACATTGCCTCTATCGGCCCTGCCTCCCGGTTTATTATTTAAAATTCCCAAAGGGGGATAACGCCAAACATCCCCTCGGGCTCCGGGAACATCAGGTAAGGCGATTTCTTCTTCCGGTTGTCTGGGCTCAGAGACTTGACCAGCCCGAGAAGAGGTTTTTTTCTCGACTCGATCAATAAGCTTAATGGCTTTTTTATCTTTATCGTCAGAAAAATCCTCTCTTGCAGGATATGACCGCCCGGAAAGACTTTTCTCTCCTTTACTATCAATAAAATAGCCTTTAATTGTTACTAAAAACCTACTAACGCCGTTGGCAATACTCTCAATAGAAGTATCAAACAAAATAATTATCCCAATAAAAGCGCCTAACAAATAAACCAGCGTTGTCCCAATCTGGCCGATATAACCGGTTAATTGATCTTTTAAAAAATAGCCAACCAAGCCGGTCCGACCCAAACCCAAAAGAGAAATAAAAAAGATAATCGCTCCAACTAAAACATTGATTTTAGCCCAATAGCTTTTTAAGCCTGATAAAACCAAGCCAAAGGAAAGCAAAACAAAGGGAAAAAAGAAGGCCGACCAGCCGAAAAAATCAATTAATTTCTGGTTGATTAAAATTAAGGCAGGCAGTCGACGAGAGAAAGAAACGGCGGCCAACAAAGATAAACCTAAAAAAATAATCGCCAAAATTGACGATAAAGTCTTCTTTTTTAAGGGAAAACCCCAGGTCTTTTTTTTAGGACGACCACGTTTAGCCATAATCTAACTACATCTTATAACAAGAAAACTGAAAACGCCAGATATTTAGTCTGAACCCAAAGATAATTTAAATAGTGTGATCCGTCGGCTCATCGGAGAAGAATCTGGAAAAAGGTTTCGGCCGGGATCCTTCGGGCTTCGCCCTCAGGATGACGAGAAAAATAAAACATCATTTTTGAGGGTACTCCCGAAGAATCCCGTTTCGAGGATGAGATCCTTCGCCTAACGGCTCAGGATGACAATTTTTCTTTTAGTCGTTTTTGACTTTCTTTTCCCGTCATTCTGAATTTAATTCAGAATCTGGAAGAGGGAAAGGCAGATCCCGGGTCAAGCCCGGGATGACGGAGGGGGGGTTCGGGATGACAACATAATATGCGCGAGCTAAAGCTCGCTAGTCCAAAAAATAATTTGGAGTAGCGCAATTTAACCGCGCGCTAACAATTTAACAATGTAGCAATATAACAATTTAAACAATCCAGTAGTTGTTGCTAGACTTGTCTCCTTATTTTTTCCTCAAGCTTTTCGGGGTTGGTCAAAAATTTTGCCCAATTTCTCCACTACTTCACTATATTGAAGTAATTCGATTTTTCCTTGGTCTCTTTCCTTCCATTCTATCTTGCCCTTAGTCTTATCAGAAATCACTAACCGAACCGGAATGCCAATCAGGTCGGCATCAGCAAATTTTTCTCCGGCTAAAACCCTATCCCGATTATCATATAAAACCTCAAAACCTTCAGTAGTTAATTTCTGATAAATATCTTTTGCCTTATTTTGGTTTTTTCCCAAAACAATTAAATGAACCTGAAAAGGAGTAATACTTTTGGGCCAAACAATGCCCTTTTCATCATGATGAGCCTCAACTATTGTTGCCAAAGTTCGACCCAGGCCAATACCATAACAGCCCATATAAAAAGGTTTTTCCTTGCCATCTTCATCAATAAAGTTGGCCCCTTTCATCAATTTAGTGTAGTGATAACCTAATTGGAAAATATGCCCCACCTCAATGCCCAATCTCTTTTTCAATTTTCCTTTCTGGCAACGAGGACAAAGGGCGTTATCGTGAGCATTAACGATATCGGCTAAAATCTCATAGGAAAAATCGCGGCCATAGTTAACGTTAATCGAATCGGTGGTTTTTTCTTTATGGCCGCCAATAAAATTCTTTACCGAATTTAGACCTAAATCACCAACATAAATTACCCCTTCATGACCCCATGAGTGAACCCAGCCATGGCGAGTTCCTAAGTTTTTCAAATCCTCGCCCTGGGCCGGAACCAAACTGCTAACACCCAAGACCTTTTTTAATTTGACTTCATTGACCTCTTGGTCGCCTCGCAATGAGGCAATTATTACTCGATTCTGATTATCTTTGTAAACAACATTTTTTAAATAACGCCATAGTGGTTGACCATAATGTTTAATGTTGTCACTCATTGTTTCCACCCATTCGGGCTGGTTAACAATTTTGAATGGTTTCAGCGCCTCATGAGGGTTCTTTTCTTGACGAACAAATTCAGCCTTTTCCTTATTGGCTCGATAATCGCAATTATTGCAGACAAAAATTTCATCTTCGCCCACCGGGGTTTCATAAATAAACTCATGGCAATAGTCTCCACCAATATAGCCGCTATCAGCCTCGGCCACCAGGACAGGCAAACCCAGTTTAGTAAAAATGGCCTGATAGGCTTGTGTCATTTTTTGATATTCCTTTTCAAACTCTTTTTTATTTCGATCAAAAGAGTAAGCGTCTTTCATGATAAACTCCCTAACTCGCAACAGTCCTCCCCGAGAACGAAGCTCATCACGAAACTTAGTGGAAAACTGATAAATATTAAAAGGCAAATCTCGATAAGAAAGATTCAATCGCCTGACCAAATCGACAAACATTTCTTCGGCTGTTCCCCCTAAGGCAAATTTAGCCCCAGTTCGACTTTTAATGGTCATTAATTCAAAAGCCACTGAAGAGGTCCGATTGGTTTCTTGCCATAATTCAATAGGGTGAAGTGTCGGAGAAAGCATTTCCTGAGCTCCGGTTTGATTCATTTCTTGACGAATTAGGGCCTCTATTTTTTGATGAACTCGCCAGCCTAGGGGTAAGAAATAATAATAACCGGCCGTGCTTTGCCTAATAAAACCGCCCCGACAAAGCAGTTTGTGACTGGCTAGTTTGGCACCCCGAGGAGCGGTTTTAGTGGTTTTACCGAAAAGATGAGAGTAATACATTAACCTTAAATTTAAAAATTCCTAATTTCTAATCAAGTCCTAATGTCTAATGGTTAAAATTTATTGTTAGATTGTTTAATGGTTGAATTGCTAGCGCGCAATAAATTGCGCTGCTCCAATACCCCTCTGGATTAGCGAACTTACAGTTCGCGCAACAATATAGCCATGTAACAATTTAGCAGTTTTTATTTTTTTAATTTTTAACTTTTAATTGCTTTTTAGGCTTCAATAATCGTCAATAATACCATCGGTCGACGACCAGTAGTGCGATAAAAAAACTTTTCTAAGGAATCTTGAATAGCCACTTTCAAATCGCGAACGCTAGAGCCTTTTTTGGCACCATTGACAATCCGGCTGATCTCTTTCTGGGCCAAAGATAAAATTTCCTTGCCATCCCTTATTTGACCATAAACAAACCCCCGACTTAAGACCTCTGGCTCTTGAATAGTCTGCATCTTGTTTTTATCCAGCATCACCACAGCCGAAACAACCCCTTCTCGAGATAAAACTTCCCGATCCCGCAAAACCACATTGCCAACATCGCCCACTCCCAAACCATCAACCATCACGTCCCGAGCCTCAAAACGACCAATAATTTTTGCCTCCTGATTGACTAGGCCAATCATATCTCCTGAAGAGGGCAGCAAAATTTTGTCTTCCTGATAACCTATTCTTTGCGCCAACAAGGAATATTGCTTCATTTGGCGAAAACCGCCGCCAATAGGGAGTAAAAATTTTGGTTTAACCAGGTTAATCAAAAGCGCCAAGTCTCCTCGCGCTCCATGACCAGAAACGTGCAAATCTTCAGAAATGTCCATATAAGAAACTTGGGCTCCCTGCCTCATCAGCAAATCAATTACCGTTTGAATTGAAGATTCATTACCCGGAATATAATCTGTCGAAAAAACAACAAAATCGCCAGGCTTAATTCTAATATCATTGTGAGTTTGAGAGGCAATACGATCTAATGAAGAGCCGCTTTGAGCCTGAGAACCAGCCACTAAAAGGGTAATTTTATCGTCTGGATAATTAGCAACTTTTCTAATATCAACCTCCATCTCTTTTGGCAAATTAAGGTAACCAAATTCTCGGCCAATTTTAACCACCTCAATAATTGATCGCCCTGCCATGGCAATTTTTCTTCCTCGAGACAAAGAAGCATCAATGGCTGTTTTAAGGCGGCTAATATTAGAAGACATGGTAGTGACAATAAAACGACCCTTAGCCTTGGCAATTTCTCGCTCAAAAATTTCTACTAGGGTTTGCTCTGATTGGGTGTAGCCTTCCCGCTCGGATCGTAAACAATCGGAAAGCATTAAATCTACCCCCTGACTAGAAGCCTCAACCATTTTTTCCACCTCAACCCTAGTCTTGTCAATTGGAGTCCAGTCAAACTTAAAATCTGAACCATGATAAACATTGCCATAGGGAGTCTTAATAAACATATGTTGAGTTTCAGGAACTGAATGGGTTACTTGAATAAAATTAATTTCAAAATCGCCCAACTTTAACGGCGTCGTTCTATCGGCTGCTCGTAAATCGGCCATAATTCGGTTCTCTTTTAGTTTTCGCTCGGCAATAGCCAGGGCCAGTTTTGAAGAAAAAATTGGCACTTTCGGCAACGAGGGCAATAAGAACGGTAAGGCGCCAAAATGGTCTTCATGACCATGGGAAATAATAATGCCGCGGATTTTGTCTTTTTTATCTTTTAGATAACTAATATCGGGGATAACTAAGTCTACTCCCAGCATTTCTTCATCCGGAAAGCCAATACCACAATCAACAATAATGATGTCTTTGGGAGTTTCATAAACAAACATGTTTTTGGTCACTAGACCAAACCCCCCTAAGGAGACAATTTTTAACTGACCTGTTTGGTTGTTGTTATTCATGAAAATAAATTAAATTAACTTCATTTGCTTTTCTGTCTTATCTTGATGCGAAACTTGCCTAAGAGAGCCTGAGCCGGTTTCTTCTTGGGCTTGATTTAACTTGGCTAAAAACTGGCCTAGCTTAATAAAGTCTTTTTCTTCCAAGGCTTTTATTTTACCATTTCTTAAAGAAGCGGCCGGATGGTACATGGGAAAAACAACATATTCTTTACCGGCAAAGTCAACAAACCGGGGCTGGCCATGAACCTGAGAAATCAAACTACCGGGTAAAAACTTTTCCAACGAAAACCGGCCCAGGGTAACAATAATCTTAGGTTCAACTACCTCGATCTGGCGGTCCAAAAATGGCCGACAAGCGGCAATTTCAGCCTCAGAGGGATCACGATTATCGGGTGGACGGTGCCGTAACATATTGGCAATAAAAACTTCTGTTCTTGTTAAACCGGCTAATCCCAAAAATTCTTCTAACAACTTACCGGCCCGGCCGCAAAAAGGAACTCCTTGTTGGTCTTCATTAAAACCTGGCGCCTCACCAATAAAAAATACCTGGGCTTCAGGATTACCCTGACCAGGCACTGGTTTATTAGCCGTTTTATAAAGTGGGCAACGCCGACAATCGGCCACCATCTGAGCAACCCTACTTAGAGCTTCTCGCTTATCAATTACCATGAAGATAAATACTGGCTAATATTACTCTCATCAAGAATAACTTGTTCCACCTGGCCTAAAACAACTTGCTTAGCAACCCGGCGGCAAATACTATCAATGTTTCTTTTTAGGGTTCTAACTCCGGCATCATAACCCAAAGGCCGAACAATTTTGGACCATAAATCATTATCAATAACCAATTGGTCTGGCTTTAAACCAGCCTCTTTTAGGCCTCGAGGGAAAAGATATTTCTGAGCGATAAAAATTTTCTCCTGATCCGAATAAGAGGGCATAGTAATTATTTCAAGCCGATCCAAAACGGCCTGGGAAATATTAGTTGTGTTATTGCAGGTAGTAATAAAAAAACTTTCTGATAGATCAAAAGGATAGTCCAAATAGTAATCTAAAAAAGCGCTATTTTGTTCTGGATCAAGCAAGCCCAATAATACTCCCATAATAGCGCTTCTTGATTCTTGGCCAATCCGATCGATTTCATCAAGTAAAATAATCGGATTGTTAACTTTTGCTTGTCTTAAGCCTTTAATTATCTGCCCCGGTTCTGCTTGAGGCAAACTTCGAGATTGACCACGAAGATAAAAGGGCCTTTCAATCCCCCCAAAGGGAATGCGAATCATTTTTCTTCCTATCGCCTCGGCAATAGAGGTCGCCAGAGTGGTTTTGCCTGTCCCGACCAATCCAACCAAACACAAAATCGGCGCTCTGGCTATTTGGTCCTGATCCTTTTTAAGCTTCATTACCGCCAAATATTCCAAAACTCGATCTTTAATCTCCTCCAGCCCATAATGATGAGAATCTAAAATTTCTTTGGCTTTGCCTAAATCAAGCCTATCTTCGGTTTTGTCCTGCCAAGGCAAATTAGTAACCCAATCAATATAGGTTGCGATGTTATCGTATTCTTCCAAAAAACCGCCAAGGGCAAGAGAAGCTTTCAGTCTGTCTATTAAAGAAAGGGTTTTTTCTTCTAGCTCTTTGGGAAGTTGGCCCTGATAGATTTTTTCTTTTAACCGATCAACTTCCTTAACTCCGGCAGTATTATTTCCTTTATCGATCATTATTTTAATCTTATCATAGATTCCCACAGGCAAAGCCTGTGATCTTGGCCCCATCTTGAAACAAGATAGAATTTATTAATTTACAATTTACAATAAATTTCTAATGATTTAATGTTTGAAATCTATTGTTAAATTGTTGGCGCGGAGTACCTGTCCGCCTCTGGTGGAAAGCCCACTACTTCCATTTTTTGAAGTAGCGAGCTTTAGCTCGCGCCTCCTCCTCTTTTCCGTCATCCTGAGGTTGCCTCAAGCGACCGAAGGACCCCGTCTCAAGATCTCTTTCCAGATTCTTCGGGAGTACCCTCAAAAATGACGAAAAAGAAAAATTGTCATCCTTGGCCCCCTTTCTCGTCATCCCGGCGAAAGCCGGGATCTGTTTTCTCCCCCACCGTGGTTTTGGCCCTATCTTGAAATAAAAGCTTCGATAGCAAAAAGTTTGTCAGATCCCGGATCTGACAAACTAAAAAAAATTTAAATTATTAGAGCGGAGATTTTAGCGTTTCCGAAAGTGGGAAAAACGGTCAAATTCGGTTCTTTTTTTTCGGTCTTCTTGACGAGCATGGCCGGCAGAACTGCGACTGCTGGGGTAATCATTATTTCGACTCGATCCGGAACCGCTCTTATCGTTATCGCCGGTTTCGTCTAAAACCATAGTCAGGTTAATTCTATCCCGATCGTCAATCTTAATAACCTTAACCATCACCTTATCGCCAATCGAAACAATATCGGCCGGGTCCTTAACATAGCCAGAAGCCATATTAGAAATATGAACTAGGCCGTCTCGATTAGGAAGAATGTTGACAAAGGCCCCAAACGGTTCAATTCGCTCCACCCTTCCCTCAAAAGATTCGCCAATTTTTACTTCCCGAACCAGGCCGTCAATCCAGTCAACGGCTTTTTTAATCGATTCCTGGTCATGACCGATAACGCTTACCTTGCCATCATCCTCGACATTAATCTCACAATCGGTTTTTTGACTAATTTGTTTAATCATTCGTCCACCCGGACCAATAATCTCGCCAATTTTTTCTTTATCGACAGTCACCATGGCCACTTTAGGCGCCCAGGCCGATAAGTTTTCATGAGGTTTGGCGATCACCTTATTCATCGCCGCCAAAATTTCCCCTCGGGCTTTTTTAGCCGCAATTAGGGTTTCGGTTACCATTTGAGATGTCAGACCGTTATTCTTAACATCTAGCTGAATCGCGGTAATTCCTTTATTGGTGCCGGCCACTTTAAAATCCATCTCACCATTAAAATCCTCAACGCCGGCAATATCAGTCAAAATAACATAATCTTGACTCTTTTCTTCTTTTTGAGTTTTGAGTTTTGAGTTTTGAGTTTCCTTTGTGACAATACCAATGGCAATTCCAGCCACTGCGTCAGTAATTGGTACCCCGGCGTCCATAAGCGATAAAGATGAAGCGCAAACCGAAGCCATAGAAGTGGAACCATCAGAGGACATCACCTCAGAAACTAAAAGGATAGTGTAGGGAAATTCTTCCTCGGAAGGAATAACCGGTAACAGGGCCTTCTCGGCTAAGGCGCCATGACCGATTTCTCTCCGGCCCGGACCACGCATAAAACCAGCCTCGCCAACAGTAAAGGGGGGCATGGAATAATGGTGGATGTAGCGTTTTTCTTCTTCTCCTTCAGGGCTTTCAATCATTTGTCCTAAAGACAAAGGACCCAAGGTGGCGATATTCAAAACATGGGTTTGGCCTCTTTTGAAAAGGGCGCTACCATGGGTTCTGGGCAAAAGACCAATCTCGCCGCTAATTGGCCGAACTTCATCTGTCTTTCTGCCATCGGGCCGCCAGCCTTCGAGTAAGCGCTTTTTCATGGCCTTTTTAAAAAGTTTCTCAACTATCTTATCAATTTCAGCAGAATCATCTTTCTTAAAATGATCAATTGCCGCCTCTTTAATTGGAAAAAAATAATCTAAAATATCACCCTTTTTCTCAAAAATAGCGGCTAAATCTTTTTTAATAAAAATGGCCACTTCTTCTTCCAGGGCCTTATTTTCTGCCGGTTTAAAAACCAGCTTATCTTTGCCGGCCTCTTTGGCCATATCGGTAATAAAGCTTATTAGCTTACCATTGGCTTTCATGCCAAAGTCAATGGCAGAGTCGACAATTTTTTCCTCAACCTGATCGCCTTCAGCCTCAATCATAACCGCTCTTTGGCTGGTACCGGCAACCACCAAATTTAGGGTCGATTTTTCTCCCTGATCGGTGGTCGGATTTAGAATAAGCTCATTTTTTTCTCCCAAGCCAACGCTAACAATACCCAAGGGCCCTTCCCAAGGAGCCGGCGAAAAGGACAAGGCGGCAAAAGAGGCAATGGCTCCCAATAAAACCGGATCATTTTGACCATCAACCGATAAAACGGTAATAACAATATGGGTTTCGTTAAGATAACCCTCGGGAAAAAAGGGGCGGACTGAACGATCAATCAAGCGACCAGCCAAAACCGCTTCATCTGAAGGCCGGCCTTCACGCTTGACCCAACGACTACCCTTAATACGACCACCGGCATAGAGCTTTTCTAAATAATCAACGGTTAGAGGAAAATAACCAAGCTCCGGTTTGACTCGACCGGTGACGACTGTGGCTAAAACACAAGTTTCTCCGTATTGGGCTAAGACGGCCATATCGGCCTGAGGAGCAAAGCGGCCAACTTCTAGACTTAAGGGTCGACCGCCGAAACTAATTTCTTTCTTGATAACTTTTGTCATAACTTTTTAAAAACTTTCTCAAAGAAGCTTTAGGTTAAACGATATTCTCCACCCGAAGCCATCGGAAGAAAAATAACCTGTTTATTTTTTAAGTTCTAATTTTTTAATTAATTCTTGATAACGCTTCTGATAACGGCTCGATAAGTAATTCAATAGCCGCCGTCTTTTAGAAACCATTGAAAGCAGGCCCCGACGAGAATGAACATCTTTATTGTGTTCTTTTAAGTGATCGGCCAGCTTATTAATTTGATTGGTGAGTAGGGCAACTTGGACCTCCGGAGAACCAGTGTCGCCTTCTTCAACGGCAAATTTTTTAATAATCTTTTCTTTTTCTTCTTTATTCAAAGACATAAAAAAAGTGAGTAAACTGTTTTTTCCTATCCTTAATTTGAACCGCTCTTATTCTAACACCTTAGTGAGAAAAAAAACAAGGGGCATTTTAGCTATTAGCGCTACCACGATAAATTTTAGGTTTATCAAAGCGATTAGGATTAGCTTGATCATTCTGATCCGGGTCCTCAACTTTTCTGGCCGTTAACCGACCCCCAGCCCGCAAACAAAAAGCGGCCGCCTCAAAAGCCCCCGGACCAATACCGGGAACAGAGAAAGAGTTAGTTGAGGCCTGAAGCCCCAAAAGCAAATTTTGGGCTGCTTCGGGACTAATCGATAAAGACAAGCCCTCGATTATTCCCGCTATCACCTCAGAAAAAGATGAGGCCTCACTATCAATTAGCTTAATTTGGCCAAAAAAATCCGCCTGATTAATGGCCACATTAACCAAGTTTAGGTTGTCAGAGAGTTTTTGGCTACCCAAAGAGGCAATTGCCTGGTCGACCTGGTCTCGAGACGAAAAGCCCAAAGCAATAACATTGTTAATTTCGCCATTGCCCTTTTGAAAATTAACCAGCTTTTCGCTAATTGGCGGAGCCTCAGATTTCGGCTCAATGACTAAACTAACTCGCTCCTCTTCTTGGTCATCCCAATTAATCTTTTCAATATTTTTTAGGGGATAGTCAATATTAATAATAAAACTTCTTCCCTCAACCCTATTGCTGATTTGATCCACTCCAAAAACCTGACTAAACTCCACCGTTAAAGATTGCGAGCAAAGAACCTGAGTCTTTTTACCACTTTTATTTAATGAATCGGCTAGGGCACTGGCGGCGGCAACTTGATCCAATCGGGGTTTTTCCGGAAGTAAAATTTTAATCTCGTTTGCCTGACCCAGCCAAACATTAAGATCGGAAAGCGGGTAGTTTTTTTTATTCATCAATCTAATGAACCAAACTGTTAAGATTGATAATATTTTATCATATCACCAACCCGAAAATCAACGGCAGGAGAAAATAACGCCCCGAATTCTTGACCCTCCCCAACCCGATCAACTCTTTTATGACCCTGTTGTAATGAAATAATTTTAGTTTTTTTTACTATTCCCTTTGGGTCAATAATAAAAACTTCAACTCCGGTATTAATTTCTCCCAAAGTTACTTTTGCTCCCGCCACCCGACCATCGGGAACAGCAAAATCAGCAACTATTTGGGCCTGACCAATAATCTTTTTTTCTTCTTCGATCGTTTCTAATGTTTTTAGTTTTTCTTCAATATATTGAAGAAGTTGATAAATTATCTTTTCTGTTCGAACATTGATCCCTTCTAGTTTAGCCAAATCCGCTACTTGTCGAGACAAAGAAACGTTAAAGCCGATAATTTCTGCTTCTCCTGAGGAAGCCAAAAAAATATCAGAATCGTTAATATCACCGACACCACTTTCGATAATAGCAATTTCCCCTTGGGGCAAAGAATTTATTAGGGCCTCTAGGGTCCCTTGGGTATCGGCCTTGACAACTAAGTTTAGTAGCGTTTTTTCTTGGTTGCCGGTATCTGTTCTTTCTGTTTCTTGGTCTTGGTCTTTTTGGGTCAGCATAAGAACCGGATCACCAATCAGGCTACCGGCCAATGGTTGGTTGGCAAAACCCAAAATTGATACTGGTTGACTAATAAGAGCCCCCTTTATCGATCGACCAGAATCGTCAAAAAGGGCCCGGACTTTAATTTTTTCTTCCTGACTGGCTATTTCCTGACCAACAACTAGCCTCCCCTGCTTAACAATCGTTGTTATCAAAATCCCTTTTTGAGGATCAAGAGAAGCTTCCAGCACCACCCCCAGGAAAGGTTTTTCAGGATAATAATCAAGATCGTTCATTTGGGAAAGCAAAACAATCATTTCTAACAGGTCCTCAACCCCTTGACCGGTTTTAGCCGAAACCGGCACTAAAACAACATCTCCACCCCGATCTTCAGTCACAACGCCAAATTGAGTTAATTTATTTTTAACCTCATCTTGGTTAGCGCCAGGTAAATCAGTCTTGTTAAGAGCAATTAAAAAGGGAACATTAGCGCTTTTAATATGGTCGAGGCATTCTTTGGTTTGCGGCATAATCCCCTCATCGGCGGCAATTACTAAAACCACCAAATCGGTTAATTTTGCCCCTCTTTCTCTCATGTTTTCAAACACTTTATGACCGGGAGTATCGATAAAAGTAATCTTCTGGTTATTAAAGGTAATCTGATAGGCGCCAACGTGCTGAGTAATACCACCGGCTTCTTTATTCTGCAGCTGGCTTTGGCGAATCCGATCTAGAAGAGAGGTTTTGCCATGATCAATATGCCCCATTAGGGCCACTACCGGAGGTCGAGGTGTGGTTGTTGAGTTTGTCTTTACCATAATTAAACAACAAGTTTAAAAAATTAATAACCTTAATCTGGCTAATTAGAAAGGCCCTGTTCTTATTCATTTTGTCCAGATTGTTTCTCGTCTTTTTTTTCTTCCTCCTTGGCCTCCGTTTCTTTAGTCTCAACCGGAGAAGAGGAATCAATATCAATCTCATAACCAGACAATTGGCTAGCTAAGCGAACATTTTGGCCATCTCTGCCAATTGCCAATGACAACTGATCTTCCGGAGCTGAAACCCTAGCCTTTTTTTCAACTTGATTAATTTCAATCACTAATTCTTCCGCTGGTGAAAGGGCGGCAGAAATTAATTTTCCCGGATCGTCAAAAAATTGAATGACATCGACTTTTTCGCCTCCCAAAGCCTTAATCACCTCAGCCACCCGAACCCCTTTTTGGCCAACGCAAGCGCCAACCGGATCCACTCCTCGTCGGTTAGAATAAACCGCCAGCTTTGTTCTCACTCCAGGCTGTCGGACAATAGCTCTAATCTCAACCGTGTTATTATTAATCTCCGGTACTTCCCGACGAAAAAGAGCTTTGACTAAATCGACACTAGTTCGAGAAAGAATAATTTGCCGACCCTGGTCTTCGGTGTCAGTAATTTCTTTAATTAAAAAGCTTAATTTAACACCAATAGAATAATCTTCCCCTCGGACCTGTTCCGATAAAGGCAGAATGCCATAGGTGCGGCCAATATCAACAACCACTCTTCGGCCATCTTGGCGGATAACCGTCCCCATCACTACCAAACCAACTTTATCTTGATAATCATCGATTATCGCTGTTTTTTCGGCCTCTCTAACTTTTTGTAAAATCACTTGTTTGGCGGTTTGAGTGGCAATACGGCCAAAGCCCGGCGGAGTGACTTCAAGCTCCTGGTCTGGTTTTTCTTCGGGAAACCCGTAAATTTTTACCCCTCCGGTTTGATTGTTTAGACTAACCCGATACTGCCAATCATCATGAAAACTGCCGGCTTCTTGGGCATCACGAACATAAGCGGCTAAAATCGCCTCTTCAATACTTGATAAAACTATGGCCGGATCGATGCCTCTTTCTCGAGCTAGTTCGGCAACGGCGGCAGAAAATTCGGTTCTTGATAGTTGAGTCATAATTTCTTTAAATTTAACTTTTAAAAAAAATGGTGGGCTTTCCCCACCACTAATAACAAATACCCGTTAATAGTTTTTCTTAAAAGCCCAAAAGCTCAAGCAAAACTGATTTTTAGTTTAACATAAAGGTATTTCTTCGTCAATTCAAACAACAAGAGGACCGGTTCTTGTAAATAGGCCGCAAGCTTGACAATTCTTTAGCAATCATGATATAGTTTTGCTAATCGAGGTTGATAAGTTTATGGCCCCAACTAGCCGTCAAATTACCATCTTAAAAGCTCTGATCGAAGAGTATATTGAAACGGCCCAGCCTGTTTCCTCCGACGCCTTAGACAAAAAATATAACCTGGGCGTTTCGCCGGCCACAATTAGAAACGAAATGGCCACCCTAACCGAAGAAGGCTTTATTAAAAAACCCCATGTCTCGGCTGGTCGAACTCCCACTCCGATGGGGTTAAAATTTTATATTCAAAATTTATTAGAAACTAAACCGGTTTCCGTTACCCAGGAAGTAACCGTTAAAGAGCGGGTTTGGGATTATCGTCAGGAGCTTGACAAACTTCTTCATGAAGCCACCAATGAGCTGGCTCGCTTAACCGGCTCCATGGCCATTGCTCTTTCTCCTGACCAAGAATTCAGCTGGTCGGGAGTAGCTAACATTTTAGACTTTCCTGAATTTTGGGACATCGACCTTACTCACGCCCTGCTTTCTCTTTTGGACGATCCTTCCTTCTGGAAAAAATTAACTGATCAGGTTCACGGTGAAGCTCGAGTCAGCGTTTTGTTGGGAGACGATTTTGGCAACGAAATTCTAGAACCCTGCGGCTTTATCTTCACTCGATTTAATATTAATTCAAAAGAATACATTTTGGGAATTGTTGGGCCGGGACGCTGTTCCTACCAAAAAGTAATTCCCTTAATTGATTATTTTGGCCGCCTAATTAGCGAAATCGGCCAAGAATAAGAACTAAAATTTCTAATTTCTAATTAACCCCTCCGGGCCGTTGGCCCGACGGGCCAGAGGCTAATGAAAACCCAACAACCAAGCACCAACTCAAAATCCTAAATCCTAAATCCTAAACTCTAAACAAACAACAATGAATCAAATTTCAAATTACAAACAATTTGATTTGAAAGATTAATATAATTTAATGAAAATATTCAGGTCAATCTTAGAGAACTAAAAAAAATAACCGTTTGGTATTTGTAATTTAGTATTTAGAATTTGTTTAGGATTTAGAGATTAGAATTTAGAATTTGATTAAATATTAGTTAATTTAATAAATATGGCTAAAAAACAGACTAAAAAACCCAAAAAAAAAGGTCAGGATTTTCAAAAAGACTTGGGTCGGTTGGAAGAACAACTAAAAAGAGCTCTGGCCGATTATGATAACTTAGAAAAAAGAATTAACCGAGAAAAAAGCCACTGGATTACTTCGGCCAATGAGGCGCTAATTGATAAGCTTCTTTTTGTTTTTGATGATCTGGAACGAGCTTGTCAAAATCTTAAAAACCCGGGCCTGATTATGGTTCGCGACCAATTTTGGCAAATCCTATCAGGCGAAGGGGTAGAAAAAATTAACAGTCAAGGCCAAGTCTTTGACCCCCAGCTAATGGACGCCCAAGAACTGGTTCCCGGCCCCAAGGAAAAAGTAGTTGAGGAAACTTGTTCTGGCTATCTTTATCGGGGTAAATGTCTTCGCCCGGCCAAAGTTAAAGTTGGCCAAGGCAAAAAATAGCCCTTGACAACTCTTTAGCACTCATGATAACTTATTGCTAAGAATTAATTATGGTAGACAAAGTAAGCGCTAAAATCATCGGTATCGACTTGGGAACCACCAATTCTTGTGTGGCCGTTATGGAAGGTGGCAAACCAAACGTCATCCCCACTGAGGAGGGGGGCCGGTTAATTCCTTCTGTGGTGGAACCAATCAAGGGCCTAGTGGGCGAACCGGCCAAAAGACAAATGGTTATTAACCCCAAAAATACTCTTTTTTCCATTAAACGATTAATGGGCAAACGCTATGATGCCGACTCGGTTAAGCAAGACAAAAAGTGGCTTCCCTACCAGGTGGTTAAGGGTAAAAACGACTTAGCAATCGTCGAAACTGAGAACGGCAAACAATTTACCCCCCAAGAAATTTCCGCCAAGATTTTACAAAAAGCCCGAGCCGACGCTGAAAGCTATCTTGGCGAAAAGGTGGAACAAGCCGTTATCACTGTCCCTGCCTATTTTGATGATTCTCAACGTCAAGCCACTAAAGAAGCCGGTGAAATTGCGGGCCTAAAAGTGGCCCGAATTATTAACGAACCAACCGCTTCGGCCCTAGCTTATGGCTTAGATAAAAAAAAGGCCGAAAAGGTGGCTGTCTTTGATTTAGGCGGCGGTACTTTTGACATTTCCATTTTAGAAATTTCCGATGGGGTTTATGAGGTCCTGGCCACCAATGGCGATACCCACTTGGGCGGCGATGACTGGAATTTGAAAATTATTGAATATGTTTTGGCGGAATTTAAGAAAGAGCAGGGGGTCGATTTATCAGGCGACTCTCAGGCCAAGCAAAGAATTAAAGACGCGGCCGAAAAAGCCAAAATTGAACTTTCTTCTTCCCAAAGTACTGAAATCAACCTGCCCTTCATTAGCCAAGGCGAATCTGGCCCTCTTCACTTAACCGTTTCTTTAACTAGATCAAAACTAGAACAAATCACCAGCGATCTTTTAGACCGACTCCTGCCTCCGGTTAAGGCCGCTTTAAAAGATGCTAAACTCGAGGTTGGCGATATTGATGAAGTCCTTCTAGTTGGCGGTCAAACCCGAATGCCCAAAGTCCGTCAAATCGTCAAAGATTTCTTTGGTAAAGAGCCCAATAAGTCGGTTAATCCCGATGAGGTGGTCGCCCTGGGAGCCGCTGTTCAAGGCGCCATTATAGCCGGTGAAACAGAAGTAAAAGACGTGCTTTTGCTAGATGTTACCCCATTAACTTTAGGGTTAGAGACTTTAGGTGGTGTTGCCACGACCCTAATTGAAAGAAATACCACCATCCCGGCCAAAAAGGAGCAGGTTTTTTCCACCGCCGCCGATAATCAAACTCAAGTTGAAATTCATGTTGTCCAAGGCGAACGGCCAATGGCCGCTGATAACAAATCCTTGGGTCGTTTTATTCTTGACGGTATACCACCAGCCCCTCGAGGCTTGCCTCAAATTGAAGTCACTTTTGATATTGACTCCAACGGCATCTTAACTGTCACCGCCAAAGATAAAGCGACCGGTAAATCACAAAATATTACCATCAAAGGCTCAACCGGACTGTCTGATGAAGAAGTGGAAAAAATGACTCAGGAGGCTAAAGCCCACGAAGAAGAAGACGAGGCTAAAAAAGCCCTAATAGAAGCCAAAAATAAAGCTGACGGCCTCATCTTTAGTGTGGAGAAAAACTTGAAGGACTTGGGTGATAAAATGGCCAAAAACGACCAAGAAACACTAAGAACCCAAATCAAAAAAGTTAAAGAGCTTTTAGAAAAAGAGGCTGTCGACAAAGAAGAGCTGGAAAAAGAGACTGATCAATTGATGGAGACTTGGCAAGAGTTGGGGCAAAAAATTCACCAAGCCGCCCAGGAAAACAAAGAGGTTGGTCCGGAAGATAAGGCTGACAACCAAGACCAAAAGGGTGATCAAAATAAAGACCAGGCCGAAGAAGGCGAAGTAGTCAACTAAAGCACACAGGATACAACGGGATAAGAACAGGATTTAACGGGATGAGAATAAATGTCCTGTTTTCCCTGCTCTTGTCTCGCTTAACCCTGTGTGCTTTTTTGATAGAATAGAAAAATCAATAGCCAGGCTGTTTACAATTATTCTAATTACTCCCTCCGGGTCGTTGACCCGATGGGTCAGAGACTAATTGCTCCCTCCGGGCCGTTGGCCCGACGGGCCAGAGGCTAATGAATTACCAAATACCAAGCCCAAATTCGAAATTTTAAGTCCTAAACTCTAAACAAACAACAATGAATCAAATTTCAAATCATAAACAATTTGATTTGAAAGAAAAATAGAATAATATAATTTAAGGAAAATATTCAGGTCAATCTTAGAGAACTAAAAAAAATAACCGTTTGGTATTTGTAATTTAGTATTTAGAATTTGTTTAGGATTTAGAGATTAGAATTTAGAATTTGTTTAAATATGG
>CAZUWK010000010.1:0-26665 GCA_964624185.1 uncultured Gammaproteobacteria bacterium
CCCCCTAAACCTGCTAAGGCTAGAGCTTGCCAATCTACCCTCAAAAGATGAAGAAGAAAAAGAAGACTATTCAGAACGGACCTCTCCTCAAGGCCTAGAACTTTATCAAAACACTCAAATGACTGTTTTGGGCCTTGTCGGACAACGTGCCTTAGTGGCCTTTACCGATTACCAGCGGGCTTCCCAAGACGGTGTTCCCCGCCACTACCTGGCCCTAATCCCCAGCCATTTTCCGGCTGATCCGGACAACAAACAAGCCCTCAGCCTAGCCAACCTTTTAACCCTAAACGGCTATGACTACGACCCGGCCCAAAAAGCTATTGCCTTTACTGACCCCAAGACTAAAAAAGACACCACCTGGCAGTTAAACAAATTTGTCGGCCAAGATTTTCATCAAGACCTTTTCCGGGCTGCCGGCCTGGCCTTTGTTGACCAGATTAACAATGATCAAATCAGAAACCCCATCTTGCCCTACCCCCAAGGAGTTCAGGATAAATACCAGCTAAAAAGAGAAGACAACCAATTCCTCTTCACCGGCCAGGACCAGACCGGTCAAGAAGCCTCTCTCAAGGCAACCTACGATCAAGAAAAAGAGGCTTGGGAGTGGGAGAGGATTTTTTCTTCAGAAGAATTGTTGGCTAAGGCGCCAGCGGTCGAAGGACTAGGGGTCTGTTGGGAAGAAGGTCGGGTTGTTTATCGGGCTGAGGTCGGCAACCCTTATAGTTTGGAGTCGGGTGAGTATGCCGGTTATCTTTTTGAATTTAATGATGAGACCGGTGTTTCCTCCGGAAAAGGTTTGGTTTTGGCTGGTGAAGTGAGAAGAAAATTGCTGGAACAGGCCAATACTCCGGAGGCGATTGAAAGAGGAGAGTGGCGGATGACTTTCCCGTTTGATCCTAGGGGGGAGAGGATTCGGATTAGAGAAGTAGGAGATCACAATAATATCGCAATTAATGGTTTGTCATCAAATATAAAAGTCAGATCGCCATTTATTGAAAGTACAGAGGCAAAATATTATTCAAACAGATCATTACATGTTAATTTATATGTTCCAAATAATTTGTTAATTGACTCAAAGAAAGATACGAATTACAAGGTTGCTTATTATTTCCCTTCGGCTGAAACTGTTACTGTTGACAATGCTGGTCGAACAGTTGGTTTCAATGAATTGTTATTTTCTGGAATTGGTGATTCTTATGTGAAGGGGTTGCCTCCTTATTTTCCGTCAGATATTCAAATTCTCATTACCGCAGGAAACCGGAATGCGGCAATCAACCTTTCTTTGAGTCGCTTTTTAATGGTTGATCAGGCTCCAGTGTTTGGTCTAGACAAAGATTAATAACGGCTCTTGACTTGGTGCGCCAGACCCCTGGGGTCAGATAGGTTCAGATCCATGATTAAAGCCTCTTCAATTTCTGTTTTGGGAAAATAATTTTAGTTAAGGTCTTGACCGGTGGGAAATTTCCCTCTAAACTAGAGGCAATGAAGAAAGCTTTAATTACCACTCTTCTGGTTCTTCTGATAATCAATTTAGTAGTTTTTGGCTATTTTTTTTGGCAAAGAAGCCGGACCGGAGAAGGGCTCGCCACATTAACAGAAAAATCTTTTCCTTCTTCTGTTCCTGTTTCAGATCCTGCTTCTTCCCCGAATGTTCCGGCGGAAATGACCACTCCTTTGGCCGATCTTAATTTGGCTCCACCGGTAGAAATAAATTTTTTGGAAACGGCAATTATAGACCAAGAAACCGGTCAAGTAATTTCTTTTTATTTACCCCCTCAGGAGCCCATTAGGGCAATTTTTTCTGGTCGAGTGAAGCAGGTTTCTCTAAATAAAAAACCTTTCCCAAACGATTTGGCTTTTCAGGAGATTCGTTTGGAAAAAGAGGATGGCCAGTTTTGGGCTAGTTATGTTTTAGTCGGCGAGGTTTTGGTCCAAGAAGGAGAGGAGATTTTGGCTGAAGATATTTTAGCCAAGGCGGAAGAAGGGGGTTTGGGTTTTCGGGCGGGGACTAATCTTTCCCTTTGGCTGCATGACAAAAACGATCAAATGATAACTCTATCAAAAAACATTTTTGACTGAATTACCCCTAGCTTGACTTATAGTATTTTGATATGTTAAACTAGCTTTTAGTTTAACCTTTAAGTCTTTATGGGAAACGAAAACGAGCCCAAGAAAGTTACTCGAAGACAGTTTCTTAAAGGCGCTCTGGCTTTGGGAGCCAGTGCCCTAATCGGCCCCGGTTGCCAGCCGGATCAAGCTTTCCCTGGTCCAGAAGAAAAACCCACCGATCAACCAACCATCACCCCCACCAAAGAAATTTCTCCTTCTCCCCAATCCACCGCCACCAAGGAACCCACCGCTATCCCTACCCCTGAGGCCACCTCTACTCCGGAAACAAAGCTAGTGGCCGGTATTGATATTACCGAAGACTATTTAAAAAATGCTTTTGCCGGTATTGGCGGCGAGGAGGTTATTCAGGGTGAGGGGGAATACCAGCGTTTAGACGTGATCTCTTTTGGAGAAAGGTATGTCTCTTCCTCCTGGGGGGAAGAGATTGATTTTACCAAATTATCAGAAGACCCGATCGCCTCAATAAAATATTTAATTTCCTTAGGCGCTTATCAGGGCCGTCTTGGTCTTTATTCTCCCGGTAAAGAAGGCGAGCAAACGATCTTTCCCGGTTTGGTTGAGGACAAAGAAGGCCAAGAAAACCCCCTAAACCTGCTAAGGCTAGAGCTTGCCAATCTACCCTCAAAAGATGAAGAAAAAGACGACTACTCAGAACGGGTTTCCCCCCCGGGCTTGAAGTTAGAAAAAGGTACCCAAATAACCATTTTAGGTTATCTTGAGCAAGACCAAGAAGACAAACTGGTTATTGACCAAGGTGAGGAAGAAACAAAATTACACTATGTTGTTGCCGCCTTTACCGATTACCACCGGGCTTCCCAAGACGGTGTTCCCCGCCACTACCTGGCCCTAATCCCCAGCCATTTTCCGGCTGATCCGGACAACAAACAAGCCCTCAGCCTAGCCAACCTTTTAACCCTAAACGGCTATGACTACGACCCGGCCCAAAAAGCTATTGCCTTTACTGACCCCAAGACTAAAAAAGACACCACCTGGCAGTTAAACAAATTTGTCGGCCAAGATTTTCATCAAGACCTTTTCCGGGCTGCCGGCCTGGCCTTTGTTGACCAGATTAACAATGATCAAATCAGAAACCCCATCTTGCCCTACCCCCAAGGAGTTCAGGATAAATACCAGCTAAAAAGAGAAGACAACCAATTCCTCTTCATCGGCCAGGACAAGACCGGTCAAGAAGTCTCCCTCAAGGCAACCTACGATCAAGAAAAAGAGGCTTGGGAGTGGGAGGAGATGGGGATACCAGAAATAGCCGAGGAGGAGGTCTTGGCGATTAGTGGTTTAGATTTGAAATGGAACAACAAAGAAGGACGCTGGGAATATCTTGATCCGGGTGATGGCCTGGTTGCTGGATATTGGAATGTAGAAAAAAACCGTTTTGAATTATTGGCCGATGAGGTAAGAGGAGAGTGGGTCGGCTTATGGGTGAAAGCGGACAACTCAGTGACCAGTGAGGTTGCCGAAGATTTAAAACAGGGCAAACATGGTTGGTTGGTTAATTTTGATATTGTTGAAGGAGGGGGAAGAATTAGAGAAGTACTAGCAAAGTTTTCTAAAAAACCAGGAGCTACTTGGTTGGTTGCTTATGGTCTTGATCCGGGGATAGAGTTTAAGACTCCTTTTGAAACATTAATGTTTGATTATGGGGGAACTTTTTGGGGTGAAGTCTTTAAGGGTGTGGTTATTAAGCCCGACCATGGTTCTTTAGGAGTATGCTTTGAGCATATGCGCCCAGAAGATTATACTTATTCGGGTTTTTCGGTGCCGCGAGAGACGGTTTTTTATCGTTCTAGCTCTAATTTTATTGATCCTCGAATTGGCATGTCAATTGCCGAAAGGGGTTCTGGCGACGATTTTCCCAAGGAATTTTTGGAAAGTCTTCAAATATTAATAATGGCAAAGCAAGATGTTGGAGACTTTGATAATTCCCTATCATTGTCTGATTTAGCCAAAACCCCTCAAGGTCTTTTTTATTATTTAAAATAATTTTTATTTTGTTTTTCCTCTTTCTCTCTTCTTTGACTTTTTATTTTTTTGATTGTAATCTTAATAGTAAGAAGCGGGTTTTTTTAAATATCACCGCCCCAAGATAAGGGAATATGTATATCAAAAAGACGCCTTTTTTATTGCTGGCTTTTTTAGTCGCTTTTATTTTTTTCTTTCCCTCTTTAGTTGCCGCTCAAGAGGCTGATTGGGGAGAGTGTTTTTCCTGTTTAGAAACAACGGACTGGTGGAATTGCCAAAGTGTTTGTGCCCCCTATTATCCGGCTGAGTGTCTTGAACAACCCCCTCAGCCGGCTTCTGTTTGTGAAGGAAAGGCCCCCGATGAGCGGGTTTGTACCGGCTGGAGTGGTTCTAGTTCTCCTTGTGGCAACTTAGGGCCTTGGCATTATTGCTATCCTGATGCTTGTATTGTTCAGCCTAATAGCAGCCAACAGCATGTGTGTATATATAATTATCAATATTCCTATATCAATTGTAGCGCCCAGGACAGCTGTTTGAGCGGGCCCTATCTTTATGCCGGTCGTTGTTCTGATACTGGTTGCACCAAGGGCGGTCTTTACAAAACCTGTTGTGAAATAAGCGGAGGTAGTTTTACCGGTAATTTAGGGGGGGATTGCCAAAGAGGCAATTATGACGGCATTTGTCCGGCCGGGTCGGGAACGGTAATGTGCGGGGTTGACCAGGCTACCTGTAATGCCGTAATAGCCCAAGGCTACAATTGTACTACTGCCTTTTGTGGTCAATCAGCTTGCCAGGCCATGGTCTCTTCTCCCCCTGAACCAACCCCCGCCCCCGGCGATCCCACTTCCACCCCCATCCCGACCTCGAGCCAAAGCTATTGTAATTGGGGTGGTTGTACCGCGATGGAGTGCTGTGATTCTTGGATTGAGGTTAATGTCCCTAGAGAGGCGACGGTGGGAGAAGCTGTCCCTGTTGATATTTACCAACATCCTGGTTGGGCCAGAACCGGTGCCGGTTGTTTTTATCATTATCTTGGCAGCACCGCCCTTGCTCTTGATGGCCACTTGATTGCCTATGGCGGTGAGGGAGCAGCCGGTTATATTATCGATTGGGACTATATTTGCGGTTTTGCCGATAACCCTTCTCAGTGTGAAAGGGACAGAGCGATTTATCGAGTTAGAAATATTAATAGTCCTAATGTAAATGGGCAAGATAATTGGGGTGGTTTTAAAAGTTTTCCTTTGCCAGTGTATGTAGGATCTTACAGTCCCGATCAAGTTTATACTACCAGCCCAGTCGGTCATTGGTGGTATGAAACTAGGGTAAGACAAACAAGGGTTATGTGGAACACCAGCGGGTTACCGGCCGGGACATATCATTTTAACAATTCTAGCCCAACTCTTTCGGGGGTTAGGAACCTTCGTTATGGTGGCCATACCGATAATTGCGGTGCTAGTTCTCCTTGCTGTGACAAGACTATATATGGTTTTGGTCAAGGATATTCCAATCAGGGTTTTATGCATCAAATTTTTGGAGGAGAGGTTAGCGATGATGGTCGAATAATAGGGGATATTATTCGACCCAATCGAATGATCAGGTTAAACGATCCTGATACTTGTGAGAACACCGCCCCTTCTGCCCCCAACCTTTCCCAACCTCCCAACGGGGCCCAAATTAGAACTAATCAGGTTGCTCTAACCTGGACCCATGATGATGATGATTGGGGAGTAAACTGCGCCGGCAACAGCAATACCTTCCAAGTTTTAGTGGCCCAAGTTGACTCCGGCACCCCGGATTTTTCCGCTTTAGGTGGTTATCATAGCCAAATTGTTAGTAGTGAAACTAGCGGTGTTCCCCTAACCGTTGGCTACGACTCCCGTTATTGTTGGGGGGTAAGAGCCGATAACGGAGCTTTGTCAGCCGAATCCGAAGTCCGGTGTTTTACCACCCTTTACCCGGTTGGCTGGTTCCAGGGCCAATCAGGAAACATCTATGGTCATAATGGGGTCACCTCCCTGGTTCCCGAAACAGTGGCCGATTGGGCCCGATATTTTTCTCTTAACTCTGAGGCCCATTTTGGCGATTCCGGCCTAATTTCCTCTTCGCCCTCGACTACCAAAGACTTTGGTGATGCTTTGGCGGCCACCAAGTCCAACCCCGACAATGATGATTGGCTGGTAGAAGCCGATTTATCCCGCCTAGTTAATCGTTACACCTACAATTACTTTACCAGTATCTTAGATGTTAACCCGGCCAATCCGGAGATTGTCTTTGTTACCGGTGGAGAAGGTGGGGCAGTTGAGGTGGCCGTTAATGCTAATCCCGACCAACAAGTCTTTGTCTATCAAGACGACCCCAGCAATAATGATGGAACCTTATCCATTACCTCCCCTTGGGACTTTACCGGCCGTAAAGTCATTGTCCTCTTTGATGGTGATATTGACATTAACTTAGAAGACGGTGAACAATTGGCCCCGGCCGACTTCTTTGCCTTAATTGCCTCGGGCAATATCTCTTTTTTAGGTAATACCGGCGATACTTCCGGTGTTTATCTGGGCACCGCCTCAGCCCTAGGAGTTTTTGTCGCCGGCGACCAAATCATTACCAGCCCTGGCCCCAATCGCTTTATTGGCCGAGGGATATTTTATGCTGGAAACGGTTTCTCTTTAGGCCGGGACTTGGGGGCCGGCAATCAAACCCTTCCGGCCGAATTGTTTCGCTTTGATCCTAAGTACCTTTTTACCGCTCCCAGGGTTCTTCGTTATGCTCCTCAATTTTGGCAGGAACTGGCTCCGTAAAGACAGTCTTTAGCATCTAGTCTGTTTGTCCGGCCTTTCCGAGAAGGATCTCATCCTCGGACGGGATTCTTCGGTCGCTTGAGGCTCCTTCAGAATGACGATTACTTTTCCCGTCAACCGACGGACGAAGAATCTTGGGAGATCCTTCGGACTTCGTCCTCAGGATGACGAGGAGAGGGGAGGCCAGGATGACGAGGAGAGAGGAGGCCAGGATGATGGGAAGAGAGAGGGCCAGGATGATGGGAAGAGAGAGGGCCAGGATGACGAGAAAAAGAAGACAGCCTCAGGATGACATTGTTTACACCCTAAAGGTGGAAGAAAGGTGGAAAAAGAGGGGGAGGGGTTGTTTTTTTAAAGCTGTTATAATAGAGAAAATTTTGGTAACTGAATGGTTCAAGAGAAAAAAATAAAAATTGGTTTTGATTTGGATGGGGTGATTATCGGTCGTCCGCCATTGGTACCAAGGGGCTTACTAGAAAGACTGTTTCGAGGGACAAAAGATAGTGGCTTAATTTATCGATTCCCCACCGGGAAACGCCACCAGTGGTTAAGGAAGATATCTCATCATTATTTTTTTCGACCACCGATAAAAGATAATTTAGCTTTTTTAAAAAAAATTAGTCAGGACCCAAGTTTTGAAATTTATTTAATTTCCGGCCGTTATAGTTTTTTAGCAAAAGAAACCACTAGGTGGTTGGTTAAGAGAGAATTAGCCGGAAAAGTTTCTCGGGTTTTTATTAACGAGATCGATTTACCTCCTCATATTTTTAAGAAGAAGATAATTAAAAAGCTGGAACTGGAATTTTATTTTGAGGATGATGATCAAATTGTCGCCTTTTTAAGAAAAGAAGTTCCTCAAACCAAAACCTACTGGGTTGATAGTAAAAGTTTTGACTTTTTCAGGATAATTGGCCAATAGCTCTTGATTTTTAAGTTATTTTTGGCGGTATTTTTGGAAAAGCCGACCCCAATCAGAGGCGAAGAAGGTTTTTAGCCTTTTTTTGCCCATTGTCTGGTACCAGTAGAGATCGTAATAAAGTCGTGAGGCCAGATAAGACCAAGGGGCGATGATGGTTTGCAGTAGCAGTTTTTCTAACCATAAAGGGCAATGATGATAAATAAATTTTTGTCCCCAAGAGGCGGTGTTATCAGCCCCCTTAAGTCGAAAGTTGGGTAGTTTTTTAATTTTTCCTAGAAAGCGAAAATGAATATTTTTGGTCTGGTTTTCGCCTAAGCCTAATTTTTTACCTAAAGTAAGATAGTCGATCTTATTTTTGTTTAGCCCGATTATTTTGGCTGCCGTTGAGTCAAGAGCAACCTCATCGGTGCTAGCTAAAATAAGATTAGCTTTTTTTAACTTCATCGCTCGAGGGCCGGAACCATAGCCAATGGTTGTTCCGTCCATGAAAGCCACTATTTGAGGGTGAATTTCTTTTTGAATAGTTAGCAAATCAATAATGGCCTGGTGAATGAAACGGTGGGCATAGTGGCGGTTAGTGTTGAGCATGCCAAAATAGTTTTTAATGGCCCCGGTATTTTGAGTAAAAACGTGGGTTTTTAGGGTGCAGAGACTAATTAGGGGTTTATCAAAAATAATTTTGGGCAGACTAATACTGTCGGGGAAAACTTTATCAAGAACCAGCATTTTCCCCTTAGGTTGATAAAGGCAATATGGCTCATCGTCCAAAAAACGAATTTTAACTTGATATTTTTGGCATACCCTATCCCAGGCATGATTAATAGCGCCCCTTTTGACATTGGTGACGACGGTTTTATTTTCTACCGGAATTATCTGTTTGGGTAAAAACCCTAACGATAAAAGACCCCTTATGATTCCCTCTAATTGCCAGGGAGGCGAAGAGCAGGCCGGATAAAATTTGGTCCAAGAGAGGTTTAGCTTAATAATAATTGGTCCTCGAGGAGAAAGTTGCTTGTGGAATTGTTTTACCAGTTTTTCATAGTCCTCAACAACATTTTCAGGAGTGGTTTTGTTTATAAAAACAGTAGCCATCATTAGGATTTTATCATGGTAAGCTTTTTTTGAAGATCATTATTGGCGGGTGATCATAAACGGTAAACGATTCATCGGCCCCAAAATCATTAATAACCAGACTTTTACTGCCAAGGTTAATTGTTGGCTGATGGTGGAAATGGGCCACTTCGTTAAAAGATAATTGGCCGGAAAACAATTTTTGATAGTATTGGGCGGTTTGGGAATAACATTTGTTGGCAGGCAAACGAGTACAGTCTGAAAGATTTAACAAGGGTTGGTAAAGGCGATGGCTGGCAATGATAAGGTAATCGGCTTGTTCTAGTTGGTGGTCGATTTTTTCCCACTTGGCAAAACTTTCCGGCTGATAAAGCTCGAGAGTTTCAAATTGATAATTTTCCTGACCAAAAAGAGGCAGGCAATCATCCCAGTGTTCGACGGCAATGGTTGAGCCGGGAGGAACATTCTGATTAATCCAGGTCGAAGCCTCAATTCGGGAATGGGGTTTAGTGTAAATTGACAAGAAAGCCAACAGCCAAACCAAGGAAGGCAGGGCAATTAACCATCGGGTCCAGGATTTTTGTTTTGAGAAAAAGAGGGCGGTCAAAAGGGCCATCAGGGGATAAAGGGGTAGAAGATAGCGCATAAATTTGACGGCAAATTGGCCAATAATTAGGAAATAAATTAAACTAGCCCCCAAAAGAAGGGCGATTTTTTGGTTTTTAAGAGATTGAGGTTTTTTTAGTGTTTGACCGGCCAATAATAGCCAGGCTAACCAAGACGCTCCAGCCAAAAACGGTCCTGCTCCCCAAAGAAAATAATTTTTCAACTGATACCAATAGGCGGGAGTAAAAACATATTGTAAGGTATAGGGAAAAATGAAGGGGTTTTTGGTCATGGCTTGTTGTTCTTTAATTTGGCTGATAAAGGTGTCAGCGTCAATTAGAGTATAGGGAGAAAGAAGAATAAAAGTAAACATAGTTGCCAGACCAACGCCAATTAGGTTACTAATAATTTTTTTCCAGTTGGCTTTTGGAGTTGATCGGTTGGCCAATAAACAAGCCCCCAAGATAATCAAACCAAAAGGAAGAGCCGAAATTTTACTAGCCAAGGCCATACCGAAGAAGATTCCCGACCAGATTAAGGGCTTTTTATTTGGTTGGTCAATAAATTGATAAGAAAAGAAAATGGTACCAACAATAAAGAATGTTAAGAGGGTGTCAACGGTATAAAAGTGGGCTAACTGAGTCGGCAGAACAGCAAGGGCGTAAAATAATCCCGACCAAAAAGCCGTTTTTTTGTTGCCGCCTAGTTGTTGGCCGATTTTTATTAAGAAAATAATTGTTCCCAGGTCGAAAAGAACAGATAGGGTTCGACCGACAAGATAACTTTCAGAATAGGTAGCCAAATCGGGCCGTAATAATCCAGTTAAAGAAAAAGAGCCTCGCAACAGATAAATCGGCCAAGAGCCGTAAGCAAAGAATTTAGGGTTTAGGGGGCTTTGGGCTTGGAAGAACTCTGTTAGGCTTTGGGGCCGGGCTAGACGATGGGCGACAAGGAAAATCATTCTTTCATCAGGATGAAGATAATAACCTTGGTCCCAATTAATACCAAATAGGCGGGTAATGGTTGCCCCAACCAGCAGGAGTAAAATGAAAATTTGGTAATGAGATGACTTTTTCCTCATCGGGAAAGAATGTTTTGATAATCCTGGGCCAAATAAGGCTTGGTTTTTTGATACAGTCTAATAGTTGGGTGATCAAAAACGGTCCAGGTTTCCTCGGCGCTAATTTCGCTTGTTTGGTAATAAAGATTAGTTAAGTGGTAACGGCCAGTAGGAGAGAAGGTTTCTAAAAGAGAAAATCCCAATTGGTCGGAAAAAAGTTTTTGGTAGTAATTGGCGGTTATGGGAAATTGATTTTTTTTATGGTTGGCAAAAACTCTTCGACTGGGAACAAGAACATAATCGGCTTTCTCAAGATTTTGGCAAAGAAATTCTAATTGACCCTCTTCTTCTAATTGGTAAAAATCAAAATTAATTATGTGATGGTTAGTATTAATAGGTAAATTGACGACATTGCCCGACTCAGAAAGAATTATTGAATTTTGAGAAAGGTTTTCTTTGGCCCAAAGAGAAAACTGCTGGCGAATATCAGGTTGAGTATAAACCAGGTCGAAAAAAAACAATCCCGGCAAAAACGACACCATTAATACAATATATTGTATTGGTTTGGGAAGCCTAATAATCGCCCCGCTAAACAGAAGTGAAAACACCGGCAGTATTGGTACCATGAAGCGGGTCCACTTGACGAATAATTGCCCCTGATAAAGAAAAAAAATTAAGGTTGGCAGTAAGACAATTAACCAAGGTTGTTTTTTCTTCTTCTCTTTTAAGATATCGATTATTCCAAAAAAAGAAATAATAAAAACCGGCCAGCCAAGTAAAAAGGGAAAGACCCTCCTGATTTGAAACCATAACGGTTTGGTATTTAAAAATTGTCGAGTATAGAAGGGAACAACTTCTCCCTTGGCAACGGCAATTTCGTATTTTAGGGTGGTCAGACTTTGAGAAAAATTAATAATTAAAAAAGGTGAAAAGACTATAGTAGTGATAAGGGCCGATAGGAGTAAAATAGCCAGGCCGGCTAGTTGCTTTTTAATTAATCTTTTTTCTTTTTTAAGATTGATTATGACGGCGGTTAAGGGCAAAAATATAAAAATAGCTGCTGATATTTTAGTGGCTAAACTTAAACCCAACAATAGACCGGTGAACAGAAAGTTTTTAATACCTTTTTCTTGATAAATTTTTAGTGAGTAATGGGCAATCGCCAGATAAAAGCAGGCCAGGAGTGATTCGGTGGTGCCAAAATGCCCAGCCTGAATTAGCCCAGGTAAAAAAGCGGTAACAGCAGCAGCCATTATTCCCGATTGGGTATTGATCAGCTTTTTCCCTAATAAATAAACCAAAAAAACAGTGATTACTCCGGCGATAGCTGACCAAAAGCGAAGGAAAAATATGGCCTCGGAAAAATTTAATTGATTTTGCTGGTGGATAAAAGAAAATAAGTTATAGGTTCGGGCGGAAAAAAGAGCCATAAAAAGAGGCAATTGACCATAGGCATAAAACTCAGGCTGGTTGGTTTTATCCAGGGAAAGAACAGCTTGGGCCATATTGTTTTCGTCAGGATGAAAATAATGGTCCTCTCCCCAATTTAGACCAGTAAAGCGAAAAAAAAGTGTCAAAGCCAAGATAATGACTAGGGAAAAGATTTTTTTCCTAGAAGACATAAATGATGGCAAAAATAGTTATCCCCCAGCCCAAAATAGAAAGAAAAAGATAGGGGTCTTTAATGGTTTTTTCCGGCGCCTCACCCTCTTGGGCTAAAAAAACTAGTTGAGCATAACGCATTAAACCGGTAATGACAAAGGGCACCGTGATCATTAACCATTTTCTGTTTATTGTTTGGGAATAGTCTTCCAGAAAGAAGCTGAGAAGCTTATCACCAAAGTCGGTGGGGGAAGCGGTAAAGGTAAACAGGGCATAGGAAATTAGGGTGGCGGTGCCAAAAATAGATAAATAAGAATTCAGTAATTCTTGGCGATACTGTTTTAGAGCCGGTCTAGTTTCTTTTCCTTCTTTAATTAGCTCGGACCTTCTTTTCCCGCTAGCGATAAATAATGATAAAAAAATAACCGAGAATAATAGCCAAATAGGGATATGGAAACCGGTTAATACTTCTCCGGCTAGGGCTCGTAAAACAAAAGAAGCGGCGATGGCCAGAATATCTAATGGCGGCTTTTTTTTCAGAAAAAAAGAATAGGCGAAATGAAGAAGAGTAAAAATTAGAGAAACAAAAAAGAAATTTTTGTTGACTAAGAAGGCTCCGGCCAAGCCAAAGATAAATAGGCTAGTTGATATTTGAAGGGCGGTGTCAATAGGTAATTTTCCGGAAGCAATGGGCCGGTTTTTTTTCACCGGATGAAGGCGATCGTGAGAGGCGTCAACAATATCGTTTAGTAAATATGAGGCTGAGGATAGTAGACAGAGGATAATAAAGCCGATGGTGGTTAAAAGAAAGTAACCTTCGTCAAATAAGTGGCCAGTAAAAAGAATGGCCGAATAAATGGCTAAATTTTTTATCCACTGATAGGGCCTTAGAGAAATAAAAAGGGCTTTAAGTTTAGACATTAACCCTATTTTAGACCAACTAACTATTAAGAGCAATCGATTTTAAAAATTTATCAGCCAAAGCAATGGCATAATTAACACCCCGATCCCAAGGGAAAATTTGCTCCATGTTAATCAGATAGACATTTTTATTTTGGGTTTGAAAGGAATCTGTTTTAGGATAAGGGCTGGGAATGGGAACCGGCTGAGCCCAGCGGTATTTGGTTAAGAAGAGTTGATATTGTTCAGGTCGGAAATGGGGGTTGATTTTTTGTATAAATGGCTTAAATTCAGCCAAAATCTCTTCGGCCGGCTTGTTTAGGATGGGGTCATCCTGAGGATAATAGCCGCCGATATAGGTAAGGCAGTTACCGCCATATTTTTGCGGATCAACTAGGCCGGCCTGATTAATTAGGGCCACAAAAGGAAAGCCCGGCTCGGCGACATTAAGCCAATAGACATTGTTGTTAAGAATTGGTTTTGGGCCAGATAAAATTAGATTTAGGCTGGCCAAATAGGGTCGAGGCCTTTTGTTATTATGGTTTTGATAAATTTGATTAAAGATTGTTTTTGGGGTGGTGAAAATGATTTTGTCAAATTGTTTTAATTGATTTTTTCTGATAATTGGTTGATTGGTTTCAATTTGGCCATTTTGGGCGATAATTCTTTGACTTAGCCTTTGGGTTAATTGGCTAAAACCTCCTTCTGGATAACCAAGTTTTTCTGATCTTTTTTTAATTCTGGCCCAAAGCCAAACGGCGGAAACCTGATTTTGATAAGGGCCAAATTTGCCTCTTATTAATGGTTGCCAAATAGCCTGATAGGCGGATTGGCCCATTAGTTTAGGAAAGAAATCGTTGGCCTTTTGATTGGCCCGGATAAATCGATAGTTGGGGAGAATTTTTAGCAGAAGAGTTGCTAGGCCGAAACGGATTTTGGTTAATAGGCCCAGATTGGGAAAGGTAAGAACGTCAAGAGGGGAAGAAAGAGGGCTAACCTTGTTGTTCTGCCAAATTGCCGTAACTGGTTTAGTAAAAAAATAAGGCAGGGATAATTCTTCAAGGAGGGTAATTAATTTTTTGTCGGAAGAAAAAAAATGATGGTAAAAGCTATCAATCGGCCAGCCGGGTCCGGTTTCTATGGCCGACATTAGCCCGCCTAAATTAGCCTCTTTTTCAAAAACGGTAACTTGATATTTTGGGCTTAGTCGGTAGGCTAAATATAGACCGGTGATGCCGCCGCCAACAATAGCGACTGTCTTTTTGCTCATTGATTAAAAAAAGTTAGAAGACGAAGAAAAACCCCATGGTCCCTAGGATTAATCCGCCTAAAATTACTCCCAAGGTAGGCAGGATGCTACCGGCTTCAGGCAGGGCGGTTGGTGGTGGGCTGGTGGGAGAGGCCTGGACGACAAGGTCTGGTTCTTGAGTGGGTTGAGCTTCAGTTGTTTCTATTGGGGTGGCGGTGGCTTCCGGTTGAGGAGTGGGAGTAGGGGTTGAGGTGGGGGTGGCGGTTGGCGTTGGGGTAGCCGTAGGGGTGGTTGGCTGCTCTCGGTTAAGAATTAACTCTTCACAATCAAGAATCTTTTCGTCTGAGTTGTTTAAAACCTCGGCTCTGACAACAATTTGGTCTGTTCCCCCCCTTACACCGACTTGGAAAGCGTTGCTGGTATAACCCATGTTAAAAATAATTGTGCCGCTGGCCTCATCGTAATCTGTCACGAGAAATTTTTTGTCTCTCGTTCCATCGGAATCAATAAAATCAAGATTATCAGTGGGAATGAAATATTTGATTTTGTAATCGGGATATTCTTCAAATGGCTCTCTGGTAATTACTAGCCGATCGTCTTTTTGCCAAATATAATCAGGGTCAATTAGCCTTCTTAAATAGTAAAAACCAACTCGGTTATCATCTTCTATTTCATAGCCGGCTACTTCACAGGTGACTGGGGTTTTTTGAGGGGTAATACTAAATTCTAGTGTGCAATCCTCGCTAACTGCTTCCGGCTCGGTTGGGGCTAGGTTTTCTTCTCTGGTTTGATAGATCTTATAAGCCAAGAAAACCGTTAATCCCAACAAGGCAAGACTGGAAAGAATAACGGCAATTGTTTTGGGAATTTTTTTAGTCATTTTAATTTAAAACCAGCCCCCAATTCCACTTGGGCCATCAAGATAAACTTCGGCTTCAATTTTGAAATTTAATATCCCATCGGGAATGGTATAGGGTTTGATAAATTCTGTTAGGTGGGCAGGATAATCATGATTAATTTTTTCCGTTGTTTCGTCTTGCTCCAACCAATAGCTGCGATTAACGCGAATCCGGGCCTTATCGACCGGGTAATTAGGATAGCCGTTGTTGGCGACAACACCAATATAGATTAGGTCACCGGCCTTAAGGTTTTCTAGTTGATCGTTGGCCAACAAATTTTTGTCTTGGTCATAAATTTTTATTGTATGACAATTACAGCTATACCCAGGTTGGGTAATGGTGGGTTCTGCTTTTGTTGGTGTTGGCTCAGGTGGGGAGCCGATAGTAAGGCTATTTGTGGTTTGGCACCAATCACCAACGGCCCGGCTTGGACAATCACCCTGACCAGAATCTTGAGTATTGCCTTTAAAAGTAAAAAGATATTCTCCTGGTTGGTCTCCGGCAATGCCAGACCAGAGCCAATAGTAGTTACCCTCAACGCCAACCCATTTTGGCTCTTCTCTCAATCCGTGATCATTAGAGATTAGCTCTGTACAGGCTAAGGCCTCAGGGCTATAAGCTTTAAAAGCGATTGGGTCATCGGGATTAGGATTATTGGGCTCAATGTTTAGAGTTATTTCTGGGCAACAGGGTTCTGGATTGGCCTTAATAGTAAAGGCTATTCCCCCCTCCCAAACTCGATTATCAACAGTATTGAAACAGTCGGGGATAGAATTTGGATCGATGCCGACATGTTGGTAATGTTCTTCATCTTTTTGAATGTCTAATTGGCCGATTTTTTGGCAGGAAACCCAATCGGCGGGCAACCAAGAAGCGGTATCGGCGCTAGGGACGATTGCTTGAGATCCGGCTCGAACAATATAAGGGTTGGCGCTAACGTAATCATCACAGCGATAACCGGGCTGGGGTGTTTGGTTTTGATAAGGACAAAGATTGGTTTGGATTTTAATTTGAATATCTTGGCCGGTTTCATTTTTAATTATCATTCGATCATACTTGTATTTATCGTTGGTAATGTTGCCATTATTATCGACTGGCATACAGATTAATTTACCAGAATCCGTTGCCCCCTTTCTAATATCTTGTCTTTCCTGAAGCAAGAAAAAAGCCCCCGCCACCGAGGCTAAAGCCAGAATAACAATGGCGATAATTATTAATAGGCTTTTAGACTTTGCCGATTTTGGGCTAGGTGAGGAACGATTATTTTCTGTCTGATTAGTGTTGGCAACTTTAGTGTTGACCTTGATGAATTCAGGAGAATTTGGTTTTGTTGTTGGTGGTGGTGGTGGTGGACCTTGAGGTTTTCGGGGTGGTATCATGACAGCTTTTTTTGATAAATAGTAACAGCAAAATAAATTAAGCCTAAACCCAAGATAGCAAGAATAATTAGGGGAGTCAAGCTACCGGAAACGATTTGAGCCGGGCCCGTGGCTTCTTGGCCGGTGGGGATTATTTGCGGGGTCGGGCTGGTGACAGTCTCTGTTGGCGATGGGGATAAAGTAGTTGTAGCTTGAGGACTAGGAGTTGATGTCGGAACGGAAGTGGGTGTGGGGGTGCTTTGCGGTACAGTTGGCAGGGGGGTAATTGGGGTTGGTGAAGGAGAAGCGCTGGCGGCTTGGACGAGAAAACTCCTAGTAACAGTATGAAGAAGGTTATTTTCGTCGTAGTATTCCACGGTAATAGTGTGTTGGCCGGGAGTTAGGTTTTCTGGAGGAACCCATTGCCAGGAGCCAAAGGAAGATACTGATATCTCTTCCTCAAACTTTTTTGGCGACTCAAGGGTAATTTTAATTTTTTGATTGGCTGGTCCTTGGCCGGAAAATTCCGGTTTGGTAAGAAAGATAGTTTCTCCTTCTTGGGGATTATTAATATCGATTATTAGCTTTTCTTGGTTGGTCTTGGTTTCTTCTGGTGAAAATGAGCCAGGGTAATCGCCGTTGGTAATTTTATCGATAGTCTCTGGGTTGGACCAGTCAAAGTCTTGAGGTTCTTGTTTGGGAGAGGGGGGATTTTTCGAAAAATCATAAGTTTTTCCGATAGTAATTGGCGGGACAGGGTGATCATTACCAGTATTGGTGATCACTGTGGCTGTTTCTCCAGATCCGGATTCGGCCAAAATTTCAATGATTTGCCGGTTTTGATCATAGTTAACCAGCTCCGATAAGCCCTTTTGGTAGGCGGTGCTTAAGGGGATTGACCAAAAGCCGTTTTTGTCGGTTAAGCTAGCTAAATTAGTGGCGCCAGCCAACGAGAGAGTAATTAGGGTTTCAGGCAGGGGTTGGCCTTGTTGGTTAAGAACAACACCAAAGGCTAAGTCCGCGGTCCGATTGGCTGGCGGCAGACTGCGGGCGGTGGTAAAGTTAAAATTGGTTTCCTGGTATTGTTCTCCTTCACTGAGGATAATGAAATGATAATTTTTTTCTGCCTCTAGCTGATCAATATCAACATAGTGAGTTAGGTAGCGGCCAGCTTGGCCAGAGTTTTTATCGCGATTATCAAGAAAAATGCGATTATTAACCTTAATACTTCCGGTGGCTGGTGTTTGGGTGAACCAGTAAATGGCTGCTCCCTGGTGGTTGATATTGGCGATTCGAACGGACAGGGGCTTTGCTTGGGCTGATGTTTGCCGGTTGGTTTTTAGGTTTTGAGTTAAGTAGACTCCGCCAAGAACAATGGTGGTTAAGAGTAAGAGACCGACAATGCTAGGAATGGTTTTAGTGGGCCTTTTTTTCATTACCGACTAGGGAATTTCTATTGTTTCCATATCTTTGGCTGGAGTGGGGGTTGGGACTACTTGGTTTGTTGGTTCCTGGACTTTTGATGTTGCTGTTTCGGCTATCGGTATTTCAGACCCCAACCTGGAAAGGATTTCTATTAGTTCTTCTTCTTCTAGGTGAGTTTTAGACTCTAGGACGTCAAATATCTCCTGGTCTATTTTGGGGTCAAGAGGAACCAACAATTCTTTTTGAGCTACCACCTCTTTTTTATTGACATAACTATGATAAGCATTAGTAGCCGCCCAAGTTGAGGCACAAATTAAAACGAAAATAGCAATGATTAACCAATCGTTATTTTTTTTTGTTTTATTCACTGTTTAGGTAAAAGGTTTTGCCATCAATAGTAATTGCTAGCGGTAAGTTATCGGCTTTTTCTTGTTCCTGGTTTGTTTTTCCTTGGCTTATTTTTAAGCTATTAACATAAATAATTCTTCTTTGATTGAATAAATCTTCTAAAAAGTTTTTTAGATTAGGATAATAACCTTCTAATCCAGTTGAAAATTTAAATTCTTGGTTTTCTCTAGCGGGAGCTTTAGAGTTTTTTTTCTCGGTTAAAACGATGGAAGAATAATTTAGAGTATTAAGATCAAGCCCGGCCTCTAGACGGCCACCTTCGAAAGTTTGAGAAAACCTGGTAAATTCGGAATTAGTTGGCAGAGCCTGATCTAACAGATAGAGCCGATCGTAAACCTGATTATAGAGACTTTGGGCGGCAAAAATTTGGCTAATTTTGTTATCTAATTGTTGATTTAATTCTTCTCGAGCCTTGATTTCGGCTAACAACTCAGCGATGGTAGCAATAGTTGGCTTAATGGCAAAAATGACAAAAAAGGTCACCAAGAAAATGGCCGCTACTGTTGGGGCCCATTTTTGAGTTTTTTCTCTAACCGGAATTGGTATCTGAGATAGGTAGTGACGATAAGATACTTTTGGTAGATTAATCATATTTTTTATTCCAAAATTTGGGCTTTAATGGTGAGCTCGGTTTCTAGCCCAAAGGTTTTGCTAGAAATACTGGCGATGTTGATTTGGTTTAAGTAGGGACAAAGAATTAGATTTTGAAAAAGATTATTAAGGTCAGCTTCACTTCGCGAAATGACACCAAAGGTAACGCTGTTATCATTAATATCAAGAGAGGTGAGATTAATATTTTCGGGAAGAATGGCGACGATTTTTTTAATTGTTCCGGCCTGGTTTGGTTTTTGATTGCTAAGGGTTTTTATTGTCTTAATTTGAGTTTGAAGAAGGCGAAAATCTTCCTCAAACTCTTGAGTGGCCTTGATAATAGTCACTTTTTGGGCTGTTTGAGCGTAAAGGTCGGCGATTTTTTGGTCAAGCCAAAATCGAGATAAGAAGGCCAGCAGAACAAAAAGCAGAGTAAAAACAACAATAAAACGGCCCGTTTCCATTACCCAATCAGAAATTTGACTTAGACCGCCTTCCTCTTGTGGTAATAATGAAATTTCTTCCCCTTTTTCAGACACGGTAAAAAATAGATAAACTTATTTAAAAATCAGTATAGGTATTTTTTAAGGACTTGTCAAAGCTTTTGCCAATGGTATTTAGTATCTAGTATTTAGTATTTGGAGAAAAATTTCAAATCTCAAAAACCAATAGGTGGTTTAGAAATTTAGGGTATAGAAATATTGTTGAGTTTTTGGCGTGGACTGAAAATTTGTTGTTTCGATAGATGGAGCAATAGAGTTTAAAAAAGAGGAAAATCAGAGGAAGCGGCAGTTTATTTTTTTTTGTCTTCTTTTAAAATTTTGGCCAATTGGGACTTGGTTCTTGAGGCCTTATTTTTGTGAATTAGGTGTTTTTTAGCCGCTCGGTCGATTTTAGTGTAGGCTTCAGCAAGAGACTGAGCAGAAATATTGTTCTTAAAATAAGCGATTGCCTTTTTGTAGGCGTTTTTAGCTTTTTGGTTTTCCAACTTTCGTCGTTGGTCTTGTTTGAGAGTTTTTTTGGCTGATTTGGTAACAGGCATTTTTTAAAAAATTAAACATTTTCACTAACTTGTGGTCATTTTATCAGCCGCCTGATAATAATGCAAGAACTAGATTGACAATTCCTTTAAAAAAGTATGCTATACTATATTGTAATTAGCCGTTAATTTAATAAATTATGCGCCTATCGGAAAAAAAACTGGCCCCAAAAGTAAAGCAGGAAATCTTTACCTGTCTTTATCAGTTAATTGCTGATACCAACTCACCTAAAGAAGCAGAAAATTTTTGTTGTCAATTATTAAGTTCGGCGGAGCAAATTGCTCTGGCTAAAAGACTGGCCGTCCTTTGGGCCTTAAAAAAAGGCCAAAAATATAGTCAAATCAGAGCCCGGTTTCATATTTCTCCGGCCACCATTGCCAAATTGCAAAATGATCTTGCCAGGCCTGAGGTAAAAAAAATTATTGAAAAACTGGAGGCAGAAGAATGGGCCACCGTCTGGGAAAAAAAGATTAAAAATATTTTCAATCTTTCTTCTTGAAAATAATCCTGACACCCTCTTCGTTAAGAGTGATAAGATAAATAAAACAAGCGTTAAAAATTTTTAAATCAACCCTAACTAATTAGGTTTGCCTTTTTAAACGAGCTTTTATGAAAAAATTTTATATTACCACGGCAATTGATTATGTTAATGATGTTATTCATGTTGGCCATGCTTATCAAAAAGTTGTTGCCGATGTTTTGGCTCGTTATCACCGCCTTTTAGGAGAAAAAGTTTTTTTTCTGACCGGTTCTGATGAGCATGGCGGCAAGGCTGAAGAGGCGGCCCAAAAAGCAGGCCAAGATGTAGCCGGTTTTGTGGATCGGGTTGTTGCCGGTAACAAGGAACAACTGGCGGCCCTTGATATCAACTTTAATCGTTATATTCGCACTACTGATGAAGACCATGTTCGCCAGGTAAAAGAGTTTTATCTTCGAGTTAAAAAATCAGGTGATATTTATCGGGCTAAATTTTCCGGTTTTTACTGTTCCGGTTGCGAAGAGTATAAAACCGCCTCTGAACTTGTTGGCGGCCGTTGTCCTAATCATCCCGGCTTGTCAGTTAAGGAGTTGGCGGAAGAAAACTATTTCTTTGCTTGGTCAAAATATCAGGGGTTTTTAATTGACCATATTAAGAATAACCCCGACTTTATTAAGCCTAAGAGTAGAGCTAAGGAGATGTTGTCTTTTCTGGATCGGGGCCTGAATGATATTTCTATTTCTCGCCAAAGCGTTGCTTGGGGAATTCCTGTTCCCGGTGATCCAACCCAAACTCTTTATGTTTGGTTTGATGCTTTAATTAACTATTTAACCGGGGCCCCTAAGGGGTTTTGGCCGGCCGATTTGCATCTTTTAGGTAAAGATAATACCCGCTGGCACGCCCTGCTTTGGCCGGCGATGTTAAAATCAGTCAACCTGCCTTTACCCAAAACTATTTATGCCCATGGTTTTTTGACCTTTAATGGTCAAAAAATCAGTAAATCTTTGGGTAATATCATTCGTCCTCAAGAATTAGCCAATGAATTTGGTGTTGATGGGGCTCGTTATTTATTGGTTAGCGCCAAAACCCTAAGCGGTGACGGCGATATTTCTTGGCCGAAAATGAAGGAAAAATATAATGCCGATTTGGCCAATGGTCTGGGTAATTTAGTGGCCAGACTAGCCAAGCTTTGCCAATTGTCGTCGGGAGAATTTGATTTTTCTTACCCTGACACTCAAGCCGTTTTAAAAGGGGATTTTTCTTGCCTGATGGATAATTATCAACTGCTTTCGGCTCTGAATTTTATTTGGGATCAATTACGGTCAATAGACCAGGAATTGAATCAACGTCAACCCTGGAAGATAGCCAATAAGAAAGAGAAAACTCAAGTTTTATCCGGGTTGGTTAGGAAGCTTTTGGCGGTAACGGTGTTGTTGACACCCTTCTTGCCCAGCACTGCCAAGATTATTCAGGAAACTTTTTTAGCTCAAAAAGTGGTTCCGCCCAAACCGTTATTTATTAGAAAGTAGTATAAAGTAAACCGATGAATTTTTTAGAAAAGAACCGTCGCTTGGTAATGCGTTTTTTAGAAATTTTGCCGGGGTTTATTTCTTGGAATTTAATTCTTTTCCCCTTTTGGGGCTCCTTTTTCTTTCCCCTAGCAGTCGCCTACTTCATTCTTTCTTATGATATTTACTGGCTTTATCAGTCAGCGGTGTTTGGTATTGGGGCAATCATGGGGCATTATAAAATGGAAGCTTCCAAAATCACCGATTGGCTAGGGGAGGCCAAGGGTTTTGGTGATTGGAAAAAAGTTCACCATATTGTAGTGGTCGTTACTTATAAGGAACCACTTCATATTTTACAAAGGACCTTTCGAGCCATTGCTAAGCAAGATTTTCCCTTGGAAAATATAATGGTTGTTTTAGCCACCGAAGCCAAAGAAGACGCCAAAGAAAGAGAAGAAAAGGTTATCGCCCTAAAAAAAGAGTTTGGTAAAAAATTCGGCCATTTATTAGTTACTACTCATCAGCTTGCTCCTGGAGAGGTGGCCGGTAAATCTTCTAACGAGCGCTGGGCGGCTCAAGAGGCAAAAAAATATTTAGTTGATCAACAGGGCTATGATATCGACTATTTAACTATTTCAAGTTGTGACGCTGATCATGTTTATCACCCTAAGTATTTTTCCGCTCTTACCTATCATTTTTTGGATAATCCGAAGCGGTACTTAAGGTTTTGGCAACCGGTGATTTTATTTTATAACAATTTTTGGAATCTTCCCGCTTTAACTAGGGTGAGCAACACTTTTAGCTCTATTCGAGATATTTCCTTATCGGTTCATTCTTATCGGGTTATTAGTTGCGCCAATTATTCGACTTCTTTAAAACTGGTGGATGAGATTGGCTATTGGGATCCAGATGTTATTCCCGAGGACTATCGAATATTTTTTAAAGCCTTTTTTGCCAAAAACGGTCAAGTTGAAGTCGATCCAATTTCCTTGCCGGTTTTGGTTGATGCCGCCGAATCAACCTCGACCTGGAAAACCCTTATTAATCAGTATGAACAATATAAGCGCTGGGCCTGGGGGACAGTAGACGATGCTTATATTATTTATCGTTATTTAACTTCCGGGTCAATTTCTTTTTGGAATAAAACGGTTCGAGTATTGCATGTTTTGCGAGATCATCTTTTGTGGCCGGTTCACTGGTTTGTTATTACCTTGGGGGTTAATATTCCCGCTTTGATTAACCCTCGGTTTACCAAATCGTCAATGGGCTATATGATGGCTAATTTTTCCTCGGTGATTCTATCTTTGACCCTTATTTCTTTGGCGGCGGCTCTTTGGGTTAATGGTAAACAGCGACCCCAAAGGCCCAAAGAAGTTTCTCGGTTGCGAGCCCTGTTGGTGCCTTTTGAGTTTTTTTTAATGCCCATCTCTGGCTTTTTCTTTGGCGCTCTTCCCGGTATTGATGCCCATACTCGTTTGATGTTGGGCAAGTACTTAGAGTATCGGGTGACAGAGAAGGTGTAGATTAATTTTAAAGTTTAAAGCAAAAGCTGTTAAATTGTCATATGGCTAAATTGTTTTTTTGAATCGGTTTTTGCTCCCAAAGCCCAACCAACAATTCAACAATTTAACAATGTAACAATTAACTTCTTTTTTCTTGACCAAGGTCTGCGTTTGTGATTTAAAATGATTAGCATATGAAAGCCCCATCTTTCTTGGAAAAAATTGAAACTAAAACTAAAACCTGGTCGGCCCCCTTGCTTATTTTACTTTTTGCTGTTCTTTTATTACGCTTGCCATCTCTTTTTGAACCCTTTTGGTATGGTGATGAGGGAATTTATTTGACTCTTGGCCAGTCTGTTCGTCAAGGTCAAACTCTTTACCGTGACATTCATGATAATAAACCACCGTTTTTATATTGGTTGGCGGGGATAGCCGGAACGGTTTTTTGGTTTCGTTTTATTTTGTTAGTTTGGATGATAGGAACCACAATAGCCTTTTTTAGGTTAGCGCAAAAGTTTTTCAAATCATCAAGACTAGTTTTGTTTTTAACGGCTCTTTTTGTTTTCTTAACCTCTTCGCCTCTTCTTGAGGGAACGATCACCAACGCCGAACACTTTTTTATTGGTCTGGTTATTTTAGGGGTAGATTTTTTCCAGCGCGAAAGATTTTGGCAATCGGGCTTATTTTTGGGCTTGGCTTTTTTATTTAAAAGCCCGCCCTTCTTCGATTGGTTGGCTCTGGTTGCCTTTTCATTTTTAGTGATTGGTTTTACCAGGGATAAAAAAAGCTTGCTTGCTAAAATAAAGGAAAGGTTGCCATTAGCAATTGGTTTTTTAATTCCGACCCTGCTTACTTTTATTTTTTATGCCCTAAGGCCGGGAGCGCTGTTTTATTATTGGGAATCGGCCTGGTGGCAAAACTTGCCCTATCTGTCTTCTTGGGGCGGTCAAGAGGGGGCGAGTCTATTATCTAACCAATTGTTTTGGCGGGGAATAATTTTGGCCATTATCTTAGTAGGAGTTTTTTTGAAAAGACAGTTTTTTTTGAAAAAGAAAAATTTTCTCTTGGCTTTCCTGTGGTTGGTTTTTGCTATTTTCGGCGCCTTCTTATCATCCCGGCCCTATCCTCATTATCTGCTTCAGGTTGTCGCTCCCCTATTGATAATCTTTGGGTTTTTGATTTCTTTTGTTGGCCAGAAGAAGCTTTACGGTTATTTTTTAACCGGTTTGGTTCCGGTGGTGTTTTTAGTAGCAGGATTTTTTTATTATCATTTTTACACCCATAAAGTGGTTGCTTATTATCAAAATTTTGCTCAATTTGTTTTAAGCCAAAAGGAAAAAGACGCCTACTTCAATTGGTTTGACGACGACACCTGGCGTAACTATCAGGCGGTTGAGTTTATTAACGATATTTTGCCTTGGGGTGAAAAGATTTTTGTTTGGGGGAATGAACCCCACCTTTATGCCCTATCTCGACGGGTGCCGGTGGGTCGTTACACCGTTGCCTATCATATTCGAGATTTTGATCGTCATCAAGAAGTGCTGACGGCAATTGTTAATAATCCTCCCAAAATCATTGTCTATGATCAGGGCTATCGTTATCCTTTTGATCAGCTTTTGGTTTTTCTGAATAAAAACTATCAACTGATCGAACAATTCGGCTCGCTAGAAATTTGGTATAATTTTCGTTAAAAGAATTGACTAATTCAAATCCCTCGCGCCAGACTCGACTATTGCCTGGATTGACCTTTGGTCAAAAAACGGCCCGAACCGCCCTATTTATTGCTCTGGGACTGATTCTGGTTATGCTGGGGCTATTTCTTGTTTTTTATCAAAAACTGCCGCCTCAAGTACCGCTTTTTTATAGCCGACCCTGGGGAGAGGCCCAATTGGCTTCATCATGGTTTCTGTTAACCTTGCCGGCCCTGTCTTTGTTTATTGTTGTTCTTAATTTTATTTTAAGCGGCCTTTTTTTTGATTCTCCCTTTTTAGTTCATGTTCTAATGTGGGGAGCGTCAGTTTTTGCTTTTTTAGCTCTTTTTACTCTGACACAAATAATCTTAGTTATCGTTTAGGAAAATAAAACTCTTCATAATTAAATGGCTTATTTTTGGTTACCCTTTCTAATTGCCTCTTTTTTAAGTTTTATTTTTACCAAAGCAACTATATTTTTGGCTTGGAAAACCAATTTGATTGGCATTGATGATCCCAAAAAACATCATCACCCAAAAGTGGTTCATCAATATCCGGTGCCTCGAGGTGGGGGGTTGCCAATTTTTTTGGCGGTTTTTTTAACTAGTCTCTTTTTTTTGACCCCCGATAAACACTGGTGGGGCATTTTTTTGGGGGCTCTAATAACCCTAATTGTTGGCTTATTTGATGATAAATTCGATCTTAATCCCTACTTGAGGTTGTTTTTTAATTGTCTGGCCGCCCTTTGTGTCGTTGGGGCTGGCATTGGCATTGCCTTTATTACCAACCCCTTTAATGGCCTAATTCGCTTGGACCAGCCCCAAATTATTTTTGATTTTTTGGGTCAGACTCGATCAATTTGGGTTTTATCAGGGTTGTTTGGTTTGTTATGGATAATTTGGAATATGAATATTGTCGGCTGGTCATCTGGGGTGGATGGTCAACTACCGGCCTTTGTTTTTGTTGCCGCCCTGGTAATGGCCATTTTAGGCTTAAAGTTTAGTGTTGATATTACTCAGTGGCCGGTAGTGGTTTTATCGGCGGCTGTTTCCGGGGCTTACCTTGGCTTTTTGCCTTGGAACTTTTATCCTCAGAAGATTATGCCCGGTTATAGCGGTAAAAGTTTGGCGGGTTTTTTTTTGGGGGTGTTGGCGATTTTATCGGGAGCCAAAATCGCCACCGCGATTTTGGTTTTGGGGGTGCCAATGATGGACGCTCTAATTGCTATTTTAAGAAGATTATCAAAAGGTCAATCTCCGGTCTGGGGCGATCGGGGCCACCTACACCATAAGTTTTTGGATTTAGGCTTTAGTAAGCGCACTATTGCTTTATTTTATTTGTTTTCTTCGTTACTATTAGGTTTAGTGGCTCTGTCGCTTAATTCCCAGCAAAAAGCCTATGCCATCGTGATGGTTTTCGTTGTTTTAGCGGCCTTTTCAGTTTGGTTTAAATT
>CAZUWK010000011.1:0-18639 GCA_964624185.1 uncultured Gammaproteobacteria bacterium
CTTTTTTACCGCAGATAATACCGCAAAATTTCCGCAACCCGGACACCAAGTAGGAACCTTATTTTTGTAAGTATAGTCGGCGAAAACCATAAAAGATATTACTAAATTGTTCTAATTGATCTAATTATTCTAAGGAAGCCCCAATTTCCAAATTCCTAAAAGAAACCTAGGATTATTTTGGTGCTTGGTGTTTAGTAATTCATTAGATTAATTAGAAATTAGAGCAATTAGAATAATTCAACTATTACTCTTCTTCTTGAATCTTCACCGGCATAATAATATGCAAAAAGTCTTTATCTTTTGGGTTTTTAAAAACAACCGGTTTTTCTGATTGTTGTAATTCCATCACCACTTGATCGCTCTTTAGCGCGCCCAAAAGGTCAATTAAAAAACGAAAATTAAAAGCCACCTTTTGATCTTCTCCTTCAATTTGGGCCTCAATTTGACTGGTATTTTCTCCTAAAACGGGAGCATTAGCCGATATCTGAACTTTATTATTAGCGATTAAGAGTTTAATCGTATTGGCCGACTCTCGAGCAAAAATAGCCGCCATTTTCACTGCTCCTAAAAACTCTTCCCGGTCAACTGTAACCGTGGTTTCTTTATCTTGCGGAATAACCTTATTAATATTGGGGTACTCTCCCTCTAGAAGACGAGAAGAAAACTCCAGGTTAGGCAAAAAGAAAACGACCTGTTTTTCTTCACTGGCCAAACCTAATTCTAAGCTAGATAAATCACCTTCTGATCTATTTCTGACTAATTCGGCCAGCACTAATGAAGGAATAATAAATTCAAGTTTAGGAAGTTCTTTCTTTAGACTAATCTTCTTAAAAGATAGTCGATAACCGTCGGTGGCCGATAATAAACAAGTATTTTTACTAAACTTAAAATTTACCCCTGATAATACCGGTCGAGAATCATCATTTGAGGTAGCAAAAACAACACTTCCTAAGGCTTGAATAAATTTTTGATAAGGCAGAGAAAATTTTTGACTAACTTTAGTGGGAATTTTAGGAAAATCGTTAATCGGACTAGTTGGTAAATTCGCTTGAAAATTACCGCAGGCAATACTTAAATTCTCTTTTGCTTCTGTTAAAACCACCTTTTCTGCCGGTAAAGAAGCCACAAAATCAGAGAAAGTTCTGGCTAAAACCGCCGCCCCCCCTTCCAAATCAATTTTAGCCCCGCAATAATAATTAACGCCTATTTCTAAATTAGTAGCAGAAATTCTAAGACGGTTTTTATCAGTTTTAATAGCAATATGGCTTAAAATTGGAATTTGAGGGTGAGAGGTAACAAAACGACTAACGATTGACAAACCCCGATTAAGGTTTTCTTGAAGAAGAGTAATTTTCATAACAATGTTATTTTAACAAATATTAATAATAATTTAAATTTTAAAATAGTAGTAGTATTGTTAGGTGATGTTTATAAGTGGATTGGCGCTTAAAGTAGGAACAGAGATTTTGTTGGTTTTTTCAAAAACAAGTCCAGGTCTAGATAAAAAGATAAACAGCCTTATAGTTTGATTTTAGTTTTGGTTTTTCTTTGTCTTAAAAAGTCGGGAAAAGTAAACTCTCTTTGTGGAGAAAAATGTTTTTTTTGGGGAAAACAACAACTAACGTTTTTAGACAAAAATAATTACCTTGCTCTTACCCTTTCCCCAATAATCCACAACAATTCACAAGGTTTTAATTAAGGCTGGAAATTATTTCTAATTTTATTGATATCCGACCTTATTCCTTGATTATTCGAATATTCCCGTTCAATCTTATCAACGGCATACATAATTGAAGTGTGGTCTCGGCCGCCAATTAATTCACCGATTTTCATTAATGGTAAGTCTAAATCTTTTCTTAACAGGTAGATAGCAATATGCCGGGCGGTGACTAGTTCCGATTTTCGGCTTTTTCCACAAAGATCTTTAGTTTTAAAAGAAAAGTGTTTGGCGGTTTGAGAAAGAACGGTCCTGGGGGTAATTTTTTTTACCCTTCTCTTTAAGGAACCAAAAAGATTTTGGGTAAATTCTAAATCAACCGGGCTTTTATTGCTTTGGGCCTTGATTATTAATCGAAATAGGGCCCCTTCCAGCTCTCGAATATTTGATTCTATTGCTTCGGCTAAAAATGCCGCTACTTCTTCTGATAAGGAAAAATTTTTTTCTTGAGCCTTTTGTTTAAGAATTGCCAGCCTCATTTCATAGTCGGGTGGTTGAATATCAACCGTTAAACCACCCATAAAGCGAGAAATTAACCGATCCTCAACCTTAGGAATTTCTTCTGGTTTACGATCTGAGGTTAAAACTACCTGCCGACCGGAAAGATAAAGAGCATTAAAAGTGTGGAAGAATTCTTCTTGAGAATACTCTTTGCCGGCAATAAACTGAATATCATCAACCAAGAGACAGTCACATTTGCGATATTTATCCTTAAACCTAGTGATTGTTTTTTTCTGAAGCGCTTCAACTAATTCGTTAGTAAAGGTTTCGGCGCTAACATAAAGAATCTTAAAATTTTTATTGTTTTGGGCAATGGCGTTACCAATAGCATGGATAAGATGAGTTTTGCCGACTCCGACCCCGCCCCAAACAAAGAAAGGGTTATAAGTTTGGCCGGGGTTTTTAACAATCGCCTGAGCGGCGGCATGAGCAAAATTATTAGCCGAGCCAACCACAAAGGTGTCGAAATTGTAATTAGGTAGTAAGCCAAATTCGGGATTAGCTTTGGCGGTTTGTTTTTGGTTGGTGTTCTTTTTAAATAAAGGGCCCAGATTTTTGGTTTTTTTACTGGTGGTTTGGTTGTCAATGGTAAAAATTAAACTGTTTTTTTCTTTGGTCTGGCGGTCTAAAACCTCCTTAATCAAAGAGTAATAGCGAGTTTCAATTAGATCGCGAAGATAAGAATTGGGGCAACCAACGGTGGCAACATTTTTTTCAAAATCCTGGAGAGTGGTTTGGGCCAGCATGCCCCGATAGGTAGTTTGAGAAACGGAAATTTTTAGTTCTTCTTGAACATTTTGCCAAAGGCCTTTAAGGTCCATATTTTTTATTACCTTTTTAAAATGGTAAGACTTCTCAAGGCAGGCCCAACTAAGGAGTTAAGTTAATAATAAGAAGTTTTCCACAATTTGTCAAGGTGGTTGTTTTTATTACCCTCTTTTTCTATAATACTGGTTATGTTGGATCAGGCCTATTCCCTTTGGTTAGATTTTTTAGCCTTCTTTCCCGATTCTATTCGCTGGTTAGTTTCATTGGTGGTTTTTATCCTTTTTGTTAAAATCATTATTGATCTGGTCAAAAAAAGCTTTATTTGGTTGTTGTTATTAGTCTTGTTTGTTCCCGCCTCAATCCCTTTAATTAAAGAAATATTTACCTCAATTGTTAGATTTTTGGAATTTATTTTGCCTAATATCTTCTAAACCTGGTAATGAAAAAAAATTACTCTGTTAAAATTGCCGGTCCGGCCGGATACGGCGTTATGGAATCGGGCCGGATACTCGGCCAAGCCCTAACCTCTTTGGGTTTTGAGGTGTTAGTTTACCCGGAGTATCCTTCCCAAATTCGAGGCGGTGATAATGTGGTGATAGTTTCTTTTTCTCAAAACGGCTTGGTTTTGCCGGAGAAAAAAAACAATCTTGTTGTTGCTTTAACGAAAGAAAGCTTTTTGATTCACCAAGACGAAATCAAAAAGAAGGGTTTGTTTTTAGTTGACGAGGCGGCGGCGATTAAAAAACGGGCGGTTTTTTCTTTACCCTTGACCAAAATTGCTAAAGACAAGGTTGGTCGAGAAATTGCTCGGAATATGGTCGCTTTAGGGGCGGCTTTTGGTTTATTTTCTCTGCCGCTTAAACCCTTAGAAAAAGAAATTAGTAAAAATTTAACCGATAAAGGCCAGGAGGTTGTTGACGGTAATTTAGGCGCCGCCGGATCTGGTTATCAACAAGCTAAAAATTTAAAGATTGATAAAACAATAAAGATACCTGAAGGAAAAAATCCAAAAGAGTTGCTTTCCGGTAACGATGCTCTTTCTCTGGGAATAATTGATTCTGCCTGTTCTTATGCCGCCATTTATCCCATGACGCCGATTAACTCAGTTTTAACCGATTTGGCTAAAAAGCAAAAAGAAACCGGTATGACTATTTTTTATCCGGAAGATGAGATTGCCGGGATCAATTCGGCTATTGGGGCTTCTTTTGCCGGTGGACGGAGTTTGGTAGCTACTTCGGGAGGCGGCTTCTCTTTAATGGTTGAGGGTTTTACTATGGCTGGGGCAACCGAAACACCATTAGTGGTAATTGAGGGGATGAGAACCGGTCCCTCAACAGGAATGGCCACTTGGACCTCTCAAGAAGACCTTTTGTTTTTAATTAGGGCCGGCAATGGCGAATTTCCTCGGATTATTTTTACTCCTGGCGATCCCGAAGAGGCTTATCGATTAATTTTTACCGCTTTTAATTTAGCTGATATTTATCAGTTACCGGTGATTGTTGTCACTGACAAGTACTTATCAGAAAGCGCTTTTAGTACCAATAAGCCAGATAGGGTTGCTTTTGGTTTGAAAATTAATCGAGGTAAAACGTTGAGCCAGAGCCCCTCAGGCGGCTATAAGCGTTACCAACTGACTAAAGATGGTATTTCTCCCCGAGCCCTCCCCGGGCAAGCGGTTTTTTTAACTAATTCTTATGTTCATGATGAGGCCGGTTTTTCAGTTGAAGATGGCAAAAAAAGGCTAGTTATGAAAGAAAAACTTTTTAAAAAAATCGCTCCCTTGGAGGGTGAGCCGGGAACCAAGTTTTATGGTGACCGGGGGGCGGGCTTAACTTTAGTTTCCTGGGGATCAACCAAGCAAGCCTTGTTGTTGGCTTGGCAAAACCTAACCGATAAAGGAAAATCGGTTAACCTTCTTCATTTTTTTCGGCCCTGGCCGTTTCCAGACGAGGCCAGAAAAATTTTAACTAAAGCCAAAAAGATTGTCGTTGTTGAGAACAATAGTACTGGCCAACTGGCAACCCTGATTAATCAGGAAACTAAAGCTAAAGTTAGCCAAAAAATTTTAAAAGACGACGGTCGACCCTTTTTGACTGGTGAAATTGAAGCCCTAATTGGTTAGTTTGGCAAGTTATCTGTCGGCAACCACTTAAAGGTATGGCTTTGAGGGTCAACCCCTTCTGACTTCATCCAAGCAAAAACCTCTTGTTGGACTGTTTCCAGGTTGGCCAAGGCTTGAAAAATAATCGTTATTTCCAGTTTTTGGCTATAATCGGCTTGCCAAGAGTCGGTTTTTTTTGGAGTCTGGTAAAAAAGCGGGTAATCATCGAGGATAATTTTGGCGATTTTCTCCTCTGCTTCCGGGTCGCCCAAACCAGCCTGATCTTTAGCCTCATCTTTAGAAGAAGTGACAAATTCAAGCGGAAAATAAAAAGAGGTAGAGGTTTCTCTAACCTCAACCAGATACTTGGTTTGGCCAATTAAGAATTGTTCTAAAACAATAATTAACTGGTCGTTTTCTGTCTTGGCTTGATAATTAAAGTCAGGAAAGACATTGATAGAAAAATCGTAATCGGTGACGTTTTGGTTAAATTGGAAGATGATTCTTTCCAGGTTGGGGTCAACGTTGGTTTGATAAATTGCTGGTTCTGTTGTCATCAGGGCTAATTTTTGGCCGGGCCGAAAAAGAATTTCTCGAAGAACTAAAACCGCCGCCAAAAAAGCCAAAACGGCAACTAAAATAATAACTCGTTTATTTTTCATAACAGCTCTTTTTATTTTAACTAATTTTGGGGTTGGATTAAAGCGCTAAAAGAATCGCAAGGTAAAATAGTTATTGTGACTCGGCCGCCGTTTTGGGTTGAAGTGCCCCAAGCAGAGGTAAAGCGGACCCTGGTGATGCCGGTTTCGGAAGCTTCAATGCCGGTAATAATACCAACGTGACCATAAGTCCCTCCAGTTGAGACACCGATAGCCCCAACTTCAAGATCTTGACAGTTGGTATATTCATAATTTGGATTGCTATCAATAGCGGTACAATTAGCATAATCTTTGGCGTCGCCACAGCCTGGTAGAGTTCGCCCTAGACCAGCCTCAACAGCTTGAATAAAACCAACGCACTGCAAAGAGGGAAAGCGATTAACAGAATTTTCTAGAATACCGATAACAGTTTCGCTAATTCCGGCTGTTTTTAAACATGCGGCCACCTGGCCGAAATTAGCTTTATTAATGTAGCCGTTTGGTTTGGTGGCGGGACATTCTTGTAAGATTCCTACGAGCTGTTCGGCAAAATGACCATCTGGAATAGGGTTTTCTGATGGCAGCTGAGCAAAGGGAAGCCCGGAAAGAATTTCCTCATCATCAACAATAAAAGCGCTACCTTCAATTTGGAATAGGCCCAAGGCTAAAAAAATAATCAGCAACGGCGCGCCAACGACAATTAGGGTAATGGGGGAAAGAGCCACCTTTCCTAAAGGGCCAAGATTAGCTTTAATAGTTTTTTCAGCCTCAGTTTCGCCGCCGGTAATTTTTTGAAGAGTATTGGAAAAAATGTTTAAGCCGCCCTTAATAATATCGACGCTAAAGCCAACAATAGCGCCAATGGCGTTGCCAACGCCGGGAGCGATTGATCCGAGGGCGGCTCCCAGCTTAGTGGCGGTTAATTTTTTAGCTAACCAGCCAATTGTCTTAGTGGCTCCTTTTTTGGCTCCTTCCTGGAGGGTTTTTTTTACTCCGGTCTTAAAAATATTGAAAGAAGAGAGGGTTTTTTTAAAAAACAGACTAGCTTTAGATTTGGCTGTTTGGGCTAATTTTTTAGCAATAGCGGTGTTTTTCCACCAGCCGCTAATGGGGCTAGTGATTTGGTTAAACCATTTTTTTGACCCCGGCCAATTAATTGCTTTTTGATAAAAATTTCCTAATTGAGGAAAGCGGGTTTCGAAATTAGCCTGAAGGTTAAAATTTTTTGTTGTTTGGTTGATTAGGCTTTGGTTTTCACCCCAGGCTCGGAAACGATTAATTTGATTTTGCCACCAGAAACTAGTTTTACCGGTCATGCTGTTAGTGAGCCCGGCGACTTCTTCATTTTGATAACCGATAATATCGGCCGACTTTGGGCTAATGCCATGATAGTTAACCACCTGGCGCATTTGAGTTCCTAATGGAGTTTGGTCCTCCTGAGGAACAAGTTGATATGGCAATAATGGGTTTTGGCTGAACTGATCAAATACCGTCCCCTCTTGGCTGTTTCTTGTTTTAAGATAACCAGAAGTTGTTTTTGCCAGTTCTAGTTCTTCTCGCAAAGAAACAGATAAGTCAAGAAGTGGTTGTTTAGCTTGGCTGGTTAGTTCTTGAAGAAGCTCTTGAGCCTCTTGAGGGTTAATAGTTAGTTCTTGGTCCGACAATCCGGTGATATCGGGGTTAGTTAAAGTTTGGGTAATTTCAGGCAGAGAAGCGTTAATAACCTGTTCTGTTAAGGTAATTTTTTCAATATCCGTTAGGGCGTCTTTTTCTTGGTTGGTTAGTTTTGGTGTTTTTTGGGCCAAGCCTTGAGCGATTGCCTGAGCGGTTTTTTGAATTTGATCAGGGTCTTTAATGGGGGTTTTATCCCTGATTGCTCGGGAAACGGCTCGAATTAAATTTTGTTCTAGTTCGCCGGGTGGCGGTTTGACTGCCGGCGGAACGGTTAAAAATCTGACCTGCTCGGATATTTGTTCTGCTAAGGGCTTTGTTTCTTTTAGAGCAGATTTTATTGTTTTTTTCTCAAAAGTATTTTTAATTTTTTCGGCAGCAATTTTCTCTTCTTTTTGATTGGGAATAACCAGTTGAGGAATAGCCGTGACAATATTCTCAACTAAGGCTTCTTTTTTTTGTTTTGGCAAGTCGGCAAGAGCGGTTTCTTTATTGATTTCCTCTTCAACTCTTTGGGCAGTGTGCTTTCTTTGCAGGTCTTTAATCCAATCTTCAAGGGTAATATCTTGACTGGTAGGGATATCAACTTCCTTTGGTTTTTTGGCAGCATCTTTTTCTTGTTGGAAAGCTTCAAAAGCGGCAACCAGTTCTTCTAGGTTTTGCGGAACGGAGGGGGCCAATTCTTCATTATTAATAATCCTTTGTAAAAAAGATTCAAAACGGGTTAAATATTCGGCTAAACTTTCTTCTTCATCAGGGTAGAATTGGGCCACATCACGGGCCAGGAGTAAAAAGGTGTCCTTATTTAAGTTATGCCAGTCTTTAGCCTGAGGATTTTCTTTAAAAAATTGCAAACCCCCAAGGAGAAACTGGGCCGATTCTTTAGAAAGAATTAATTTTTTGGTGTTGGCGGTGATCATTGAAAGATTTAATGTTAAAAAACATTAATATTGTTCACTTTATTTTTAATCAAATTCTAAGTGCTAAATCCGAAACCCTAAACAAATTCCAAACACTAAATTACAAATATCAAATTGTTTGGATTTTAGAATTTAAAATTTGTTTAGAGTTTAGATATTAGGATTTAGGGCTTATTTTGATTGCGGTTTACTACTTACTTCTTCTTTAACAGGTGGTGGTTCCGATGGTCTGGGAACATTGGTTTGACTAACACCTTTTTCTTCTTGGGATTGGGATTGAATAGCGGGACTGCCCTCCTCCGGTATTTGGGTTTTGGCCGCTTTGTCTCTTGGGTCGGTGCTGACAAGCTTATGTTCTTCGTTTGAGGAAATTACTTGAATGGCAACATGGTTTTCGCCGGCAAAAAATAAGCCCTCGCCAATGTCGGCCGAAAGCAAAAGGTTTTTCTCACCCTGAGAGAGATAAAATATTTCGCCAATTTGGTCAATGGCCGCCGGATGCTGTTTCATCAAAATTTGGATCGAAGAGTTGGTAATAATTGATTTGCCATAAGGGGAGGCCAAGAAGTCGGGGGCGTCTTGGGTGATGGTGGTTAAGCCAAGATAGTATTTTCTGGCTCTTTTAGCGATGGATTCTAAATATTGGGCCGAATCTTTATAGCGCATTAAATACCAAGCCTCATCGACAATAACGATTCTTTTTTTAAGATCGTCTTGGACTTTGGTCCAGATATAATCCAAAATAATAAACATAACAATTGGTCGCAATGAGCCTTCGACATTTTTTAAAGAAAAGACGGTGAAGGGGTTTTTTAAGTTGACGTTAGATCGTTGATCAAAAATACCCACCAGTGACCCCTTAACAAACTTTTCTAATCGATTGGCTAAAGTTTTAGCCTTGGGTGTTTCCATGCCCAAAAGAGTTTTATAAAGATCTTCCAATAATGGGGCTTCATTTTTTTGGCTGGCCGGGTCGGGAGTAATCCCCTTTCCTTTATAAGCGGCTACTAAAGCCCGATCTAGAATGGCTTCTTCGTCGGAGTCCATTTTCCCCATCATAATTTTAAGAAGGGACTGTAAGGATAACAGTTTAAAGCCTAAACGGTTTTCTTGGGGGGCTTGTTGAGAGTTAGTATATTTTTGAGGCAGATCAAAGGGGTTAATTTTGGCGTTAGAGCCAAAACCAAAACTAATATATTCTCCTCCAACGGCTTCGGTTAACCTTTCATATTCGTTCTCCGGGTCGATGATGATTATTTCTGTTCCCATCATTAATGATCGCAGAGCCTCGAGTTTGATCATATAGCTTTTACCGGAGCCTGACTTACCAAAAACAACCGAATTAGCGTTTTCTAAGTTAAATCGGTCAAATATTACTAAAGAACCATTGTGTTGATTGACGCCGTATAAAATGCCTTCGTTGGCCGTTAGTTCAGATGAAGTAAAAGGAAAAGTGGTTGCCAGCGAGGTCGTGTCCATATTTCTGGTGACGTTGAGGCGGCTGTTACCAATTGGCAGAGTGGTTTGAAAGGCTTCTTCCATTTGCAAAGTAGCGTCTTTGGCAATAATCATTAATGAACCCAGAGTAGATTTAATCTCTTTAGTGGCCTCATCTAGCTCTTTGACACTGTTGCCAGGGATGGTTAGATAAAGCCCGAACTGGAAGAACCGTTCCACTCCTTTGGTAAGTTGTTCCTGAAGTCCCAGAGCATCTTCTAGTTTTGCCTTGGTTGAAGGGTCAACCACCTTGCCCCGTTGAATATCGGTGGCAATTTCGGCTTCCATTTCGGCAATTTTTCTTCTTAGATCGTCTAGGGTGCCCTTAATTTCGACCGGATAAATAAACATGGCCGTATCTAGGGTATGGTCAAAGTTAATTAGAGGGGATAGCCAATTAGCGTTAACGAAACGAGGATAACCGGCCACAAACAACGAGCGAAAATATTTATTGTCGATTCGCAAGTGATTAAAATCAACCTCAATCGCTGATGGAGCCAGCAGATCCTTAACCGTTGGTACTCCGCTGGCAAAATTACGCTGTTCCTGGTTTTGGGAAGGCGGACTTTTTTTTGGTTGGTTTTTTTTAACCAAGGCCTTAATTTTAATCATTTTTTAATTTCACTGCGATTGTCTTTGATGATTGGGCTAACATATTCCTTGGTAAGAGCATTGTCAACAATTTTGGCATCGGGATTATAGATTCTGAAAAAGAGCCGAATAAGCTCGTTAGTTTTAAGTTGTTTGGCCACTAAGCCAATTCTTCCCAAGAGGCGGACCAGATGATCTCTTTTGGGCTCTAGGCTGGTTTTGGCCTTTTCGACTACCCGGTCGACGTCAAGGCTTTTTTGGTTTTTTTTACTTTTGGGTAAGAACTGGTCTAAAACGCTTGAGGCAACTTGACCGGCTCCCATCTCAAGGGCCGAAAATGGGATAACTAAATAGAATTTTTTATCTAAGATCTCGGCTTGGGTAACCGTTTCTCGAATAAAGGCTTGATATTTATTAATTAAGTCTTTTAGTAAAGGATTGTTTTGGCTGGTTTTGGCCTTTTCCAACAAGGATAAATAGCCGGTAATATCCTTCTTTTGAGACCGAATCATGATTTGAATCGAAAAGTTGAGAGAGTTTAATAGTCCGGCGTAGGCATAAATGATGGCGTCCTGCTCTTTTTCTGATAAGAGGCTAAAATTAATGGCGTTAACCTGAAGGATTAGGGCGGCCGAACCGTCTTTTAAAATAACTAGATCATCGCGGATATCCTCAATCGGCAGAGCCTCTTGAGTTGATGAGCGAATTGGTGTGGCAGGCATACCTTATTAAATTTTCAATTTTCAAACTCCAATTTACAAGTTCTTATTTTATTTTTTAATCAAATTCTAAGCGCTAAATCCGAAACCCTAAACAAACTCCAAACACTAAATTACAAATATCAAACTGTTTGGGTTTTAGAATTTAAAATTTGTTTAGAATTTAGATATTAGGATTTAGGATTTGTTTAGAATAATTAGGTTAATTTAATTTTTGCGCTTCCCTAATCTCAATTGGTGACATGATTTCACCATTCAACTGGACTTTCATTATATCAAAGTTAAGGCCGGCCTTTTCGATGCTGATTTGATATTGGCCATCAGGAAGGGGGGAAACAGTTCGGAATTGGCCCAGCCTGTTAGTTCTCATGGCTCGGACCGTGTCGCCATTACCATCTTTAATTTCTATAATTGCCCCCTCAACAATTTTATTATCTTTGTTAATCACCATACCAACCAGAATGTTGGGTTGATCCGGCGGTTTTGGGAAAGGTAAATCTTGGCTAAATTTAGCTTCTTTTTGAGGAATTTCCGGCGAAAGAGGCTGGTCTTGGTTTTGTTGATCTATTTTTCCGACTTGCTGAAATAACTTTAATAAGTTTTGGGCTTGATCTAGCTCTTCTTGGCTATAAAGATCTCTATCTTCAGATAGCGCCTGAATGAGGGCCAGCTCCTTTACTGATAGCGATCGAGTGATTTCTTTTTGAGGGAGGTGCTCTTTTTGGGAAGAACCTTCTTCAGTTTTAATAAAAGGAAAATCAACGGGTGACTTTTGCCAAACATATTCGGTTGGGGCATAAATTGATTTAATAAAGGAAATAATCCAGGTCTCCAGGGGTCGGCCCTCAAAGGGGACAAAGGCAAACAAGGCTCCGGCCGAGGCGGAAATAATAATAAAAAACCACTTTATTAAGCCCGGTAAGGGCAGGGCGTAAAAAACCAAAGCGATAATACAGCCCCCGGCTAGTTTGCCAAACTGTTCTAGAGTCATCTCCCCTATCAGTCGAAACTGATAGGAAGAAATATGTTGTGGGATGGGGTGCTGGTCCATAAAATAAAATTGTTAGATTGTTAAATTGTTATATTGTTAGCTTTTTATTAGTGAAGCCTATTAAGTAGTTTAGTTCTTTTGGCAGTTTAGATAATTCTTCCAGAATATGTTGGTATTCATCTTTCTTAAGAAGCTTTCTTATTTTGGCTTTTTCATTCCAATCTAAAGATTCTTTAACCGATCCTTGACTATAATAATAAAATTTAATTTTATCTCGCTTAGAATACCTACCAAAACCCTCGGCGATGTTAGCAGAAATAGAATCAATCGATCTTGTGAATTGGCTTCCAATAGTATTTTTTTCAAAATGCCCCCATTTTATAACAAGATTCCAAACATAATTAGATAAATGAAAAGCGATTTGGTAAGCTTTTATGTCATTTAGCTGTAAATATTTTTTCATAACAATTCAACAATTCAGCAATTTAACAATTTCTTTTTCCAGCTTACAATAAACCAAAACCTGGCGCAAGAATCCCAAGAGATCCTTCGGGCTTCGCCCTCAGGATGACGATGAAGGGGTGTCATTCTGAGGGTACTCCCGAAGAATCCCGTCGGGAATGATGAGATCCTTCGGCCCTTGGCCTCAGGATGACGGAGAGGAGTGGCTCAGGATGACAGAGAAAAACCCCACTCCGCTATATTCTATATATTTACTAATTACGGATTACGGTTTACCAATTACCTGTTACAAGTTACTGATTACGATTTACCGACATCAAACGGTTGATAAAACACCCTCTTTGTCCTATAATACTGAATATTATTAATTTTAGTTGACTATCCCCCTTTCCTTTTGTAATAATAAACTTTAAGGAGGAGTGAATATGTCAGAGGGAGAACAAAATATGCCAAGTCCGGAACAAAGGCCAGAAAAAGGGCCGGAACAAACCACCCCAAAACCCCAAGATATTTTTGAGGGTAATATTCGAAGATTAATCGAACCCCAGAATGAAATTGATTCTCATGGCCAAGAGGTAGAACAACCAGCCCAGGTTCAAAACTTTTACCTTAGAAAACTTGCTGAAAGAGTTATTCGCAATCCAAGAGTTGATAATTTAGCTTCGGAAACAGACAGAATCAGTGATTGGCTTGCCGAAAAGGCTAAACTAGTTGAGGAAGGAAAATTAAGCGAGGCAGAATATTCTCAACTAGAAAACCAGGCTTTTCTATTGAGCGACTCTCTTTCCAGAGAGTTTTACCGACAGGCTCAAGAAACTGAAAAAGTTAAGAGAGAGACGCCGTCTTCCCCATCTTCTGAACCAATAGAGGCTAATTTGTCAGAATTAAACGGCTTGTTGGATAGAGTTGTAATGATGCAAGAAGGGGTAATAGAGTCGAATCGTGTAGCCAGAGAAAACTCCGAGAGGTTAATGCAGGCTTTCATTGGTTATACTGAAACCATGAGGGAAGCCTACTCTCATCTTCCGCCAGAAGAAGAAAAAGAACGTTGGGTTGATGTTGAGCTTCAGCAAGATTTCTATACTCGCTTTGTTCCAAACAATGAGCCTAAGTTTTACACTAAGCTTGAGTCAAGTGAAAGAAGAGAGTGGGATGCTCGCTGGCAGTTGGCCAGGGCGGCTTTTTGGAAGAAGATTTATTCTGCTCGACCAGAAGACTTGTCTAAAAACCAAGATTTAATTGAACTTACCACAGAGCAAATGGAGGTGCTTTATAATATTGAAGGAGTAAGAGAAGGATTGAGGTGGTATACAAGAGGAATATTAGGAAAAATTGATATTTATAAAAGTTGGGATGAGGAGTCAGGAGAACCCACAGGTAATTCTGAGAAAAAATCCCTAGTAGAATGTAAAAGTGGTCGAGAATTTGAAGAATTTAGAAAAAACTTGCAGTACTCCCTAAAAAGGAAAGTTGCTGGTGTTACCAGGGAGCAGGAGGAAGACTGGATCAAAAGAGAAAAAGAGGGAGACAAAGATGCAGAAGAAAAATTAAGAGATTTAAGAACTAGGATAAAAAGCGCAGACGCGATTGCTTGGAACTTTATTTGGGCCTCTAACCTAGTAGAGTCAGTTGATTCAAGGTATAGTCTCTTAGGAGACAAAAAATTAAGGAAAAGGCACAGCGAATTAGCTCCAGCTATTTGCTCTGATGATTTAAGGGCGGTTTTTCATCCCCAAGAAAAATTTGAGAATAAATGCTTGGGAAAACAAGAATGGGGGTGCTATGGGGTATGGGGAAAGATGCAACTAGATTTTATAACGGATGAGTTTGGTAAAAGGAAAGAAGAAAACACTGTTTTTAAACCAGCAAGGTTTCGTAGGGATTTTTGGCAAGCCTCAGGCAGAAAAGAGGGAGAAGTTGAAATTCTGGTACCAGAATGTTACCCAATCACGACAATGAAGAGTTTTTTGGAAACTGAAAATTATAAGTGTAAAAATGAGAGAGAAGAAGAAAAACTCTTCTTTGAACACTTTTTAGAGGCAGGTGAAGGTGGAGCCATTAATTGGTCTACGGTGGGTTCTGATTTATGGAAGACTAATTACTTAACAGTAAGGCTTCCTAAAGCAATAGGGCTTTTTTCTGTTTTTAAAGATGGGGAAGGAAAACCTGGCTGGACAAAGGATTTATTAGATATCTTTGTTAGGCTAGGCACAAAGAGAGAGCTAATAAAATACTATACCAGCCTTTCTGGGGGGGATATAGATAAAGGGACGCGTTTGGGGTCAGTACATTTTCAAAACTTAAAAGTTTGGGCTTATTTTGCCCCGTTTGGAGGAGTGGGCAGGCCTCAAGACAAAAAGCCCACTGATCCATTTTCAGACGCTCGAATTAGGATAGGGTCAAAAATAGATCTTTCAGATAGGGAGTATATATTAAGAAAGCCTCAAAATCGCTATTTGGGCCAGAAAGAACGACTAGTTATAAAAGATATAGTCTAAAAGACAAATAATTTTCTGCTTCTTTTGCCCTTGACTTGATATTAAAGAGGGCATTTAGACTGCTGACTTTTGCTCTTTGTTTTTTTCTGGGTCTAGTGGTCTTCCTTCTCCTCTTGCTCCGGTTAGGGTAGATAAAAGTCCGGCTTTAAGGTCTTGGCCTCTTCTTTGAGCGCGAGTAACAAGAAAGCTTCCCCCTGCCATATAGGCGGTTTTTCCTATCCCCTTAGCCGGACCAAGAGCTTGTCCTAAGGCCCCTCCATATTCAAACGGCTTTTTCTCAAACATGCCTTTAATTATATCAGTTACTTTGGGGATCATCAAAATAATACCAAACCCGAGCAATGCCCCAATCGCTTGACCTGCTTTTTCACCCCAAAAACCTAAAAGGGGTGGTGCCCAAAGGCCTTGTCCGCCGCTAGTGCTAGAAAGATCGGACATGATAAAAGCCAAAAGAAACATTCCTACAGTTGCAGGGAAAACAAGGATGTTTTTTAGGAGATTGCTTATCCAAGATCCGAAAGTGTTTTGCCCGGGAATAGCAGAAAGCATTAATTGAATAGGGGCGATTAAAATGCTAACAACAATGCCAAGATAAGCAGTTAAAAGAGCAAAAAAAATTTTGACGGTTATAAAAAGAAGAATTAGAGCGACAATTAGAAGAAATATTCCGCCAACAGCAATACTCCCAAAAAGTCCCACAGGTCCGGCAATAATTGCTCCCACGATAGCGCCGATACCCATTGCGCCGCCTAAGATAATCGCGCCACCGCCCAAGTTTAAAATTCCCTTAAAAGCCCCCCAACCGGCATTCCAAACATTATGGATGATTTCACCAAAACCTCCTGTGTAATAGTAAGAAACATTGTCGTGAGGAAGAGAGGCGATAAACTCAGCAGGAATAATACTAAAAATTATTCCGATTAACAGATACATCAAGTCGATCATTAGTCCGGCAATGGCGTAGGAAAAGGTCACTAAAATAAGAGCCATTATTGCTTTGGGAATAGCCGATTGAATGGTAACTACCGCTTGAGGACTGATTTTGGCCCGAAAGATTATCGCAAAGCCGGTGATAATAAAAATAAGAACGAAGAAAGTATAAGCAATGTTGCGGGCGGCTCGCCACAGGGGAAGAAGAGGCTGTAGGCCCGAAAAGCCGACCCCCTGCGCGTAAACAGGCTGAGCAATGTTAAGTCTTTGACCTAAGTCGGCTAAATAATAAGCGCTAGAAGCAGGAGGAGTAGCATAAAGAGAAGCAATAAGATTATTAATATTGCCTACAGCTCCACCGGCATCAACGCCTAGTTTCTCCTGGCAAGATTGGCTGGCGCACCCCATGATCATATTTGACAGTGAGTTAGAAATATTGCCAATGTTGCCATAAGCGTGACTGGGGTTGTTAAATTTTTTATCCTCAAAAACACTTTTTTCAAAATCTAAGATATTGATTGTAGAGTCAGAATAAGCATTTGATTTTTTCCCTCCCCATAACAAACCTAGCGAAAGCAGAACTAAAAATAGAACAATTTTTCTATTCGTCATTATTGTTAACATAGCATAAAAAATTTTGCCTTGCAATTTTTAATATTTCTGCCAAGCGCAACAACCCCAGTTACAGACGGCGGCGCATTCCCCTACCTGGATGCGATCGGCGCGAACGCAAACATTGGAGTTGGCGTATTGGCATTCGCCATATCCACCGGCGGGATTAGGGGCAAAGGTCATTACATAACAGACGGAGCTATCAACACAACTACCATGGGGCGGCCCGCCGCAAGCATCATAATCGCCATCCAGGCCGATTTCATAGGGGTTGCACTTGAACTTGTCTTTTTCATCTTTACCTTCACAAACCGGATCTTTTCCTGGACCACAGCCTTGACTGGCGTTATCTGAGGGCTCGTAATAATGACAGCCGACTCCTTCTTCGAATTGGCAAAGGCCTTCTTTGTTTAAAAGAACATCACCATAGCCGGTCATCTCATAATCGCCGGGATCACATGAAGTACACAGGGGGTCGATCCGATTAATCGGATAATCGGCCGGGTATTGAGAGCAAAGAGCCAAGCAATAGTTTTTGACCGTTTTGCCCAAGTTTTGGAAAACGGTTTCGTCTGAGCCTTCTTTAAGAGAATATTTTTCGGAAACTTCGTATTGGGCCTTGACGGCCAGAGGGGCGCTGACTTTTCCGTCTTTATCTTTGACTAAATCGGCTGGTAAAAAAGCAGCGAACAGACTTGATTGCTCGTTAATTGTTTCCAGGCCGGGAACGGTAGCCCGGGTTTTGTTGGCCAAGGTCAAGCCCCCTTTTCGATCTTGACTGGTAGCCAATGTTTCTTTAGTTTCTTTTTTGAACCATCCCAGAACTTGTTCAAAAAAATCCTGAATAGCCTTAGTGGTGGTTTTGGTGTTTTCTGTTAACAATGCTTTAGTAGCAAAAGAATTTTTTTCTTCTGACCCTTCTTTTTCTGGATAAGTGTTTGCCGGCGACGAATCAACCGTTATTTGGCTTTTGGTGTGGCCGGTTTTTCGGGGCGGAGCATTGGTATTGACCGGATTAACGATGTCGATAATAACGCTTTTAGGGGCTTCAAAAGCACCCAAGAGCCCCCCCAGTATTTTGCTTTGGCCAATTATTTGCGGCCATTCTGTCGGCACAGTAACTTGCTCGGTCGGAGTTTCCGGTGGCGCGGGATCTTCAATCATGACCGGTGGTCCTTCCTCTGTTTCTATCTCATGCCGGCCGAAGACGTGGTGCTTGGCTTGGCCGGAGAGATTTTCCCCCCCCCGGATGGTCAAATTTTCCCCTAATTCTTGAGGAAGCAGTTTTTGAGAAGATAGGGCCATGATTTTGGCCATAATGGAAAAGTCGGGATAATTATATTGCTGCCAAATTAATTTTTCTCTAAGATCACGATTTTTATAATTGGTTTTTTCTTCTGTCTTTTCTTCGGGGGGGGTAAGAAAATCAAAAAAAGAAACACTTGGTGGTTCTTCTTTTTTTTCTTTGTATTCAATTTCAAAGTCGGTACTGGCAATACCCGGTTTGGGGACAATCACCTCCGGCTCGGCCGATTCTTTATAGCTGGCAAAGACAGGAAAATCCGGCCCAAAACAACCGACCAAGAAAAAAAGGACGAAAAATATCCCTAAAGCCGATTTTTGCTTAAACATATAATAGGAAGATTAATCTTTCCAACCTAATTAAAGCAAAAAAAAGCTGTTGGAGCAAGAAGAAAAAAATTGCTCAACTGTTAGATTGCTACATTGCTAAACTGCTATTTTGCTCTTGAGATGAAAACAAACTAAAAAAAACAATCTAACTATATTAGCAATATAACAATTATTAATTTTTAATCAAATTCTAAGCGCTAAATCCGAAACCCTAAACAAATTCCAAACGCTAAATTACAAATATCAAGCTGTTTGGATTTTAGAATTTAAAATCAGATCCCGGCTTTCGCCGGGATGACGGTGAAATGGCTGTCATTCTGAGGGTGCTCCCGAAGAATCCCGTTGGGAATAATGAGATCCTTCGCCCGCTTGAAGCGGCCTCAGGATGACG
>CAZUWK010000012.1:0-7493 GCA_964624185.1 uncultured Gammaproteobacteria bacterium
CAAAATAAACCCGGACTCGATCGCCAATTCCGAATTTAGCGATTTTTTTTGCCTTTGGTTTTTGAGTTTGGTCGGTTTTTTTGTCGGCAGTGGTTTTTTCCTTAACTTCTACCATAACTGGAAATGATTATAGCACGAGATAAACTCAAAACTCAAAGTTCAAAGCGATAACTTAAAACTAAAAACTGCCCAATTTTATTTCAAGATAGGGCCAAAACCACGGCGGAATCAATTTTCGAATTTTCAACCGACCAATTTTTCAATGAATTTTCAAATTATTAAATTTTCATTGTAAATTAAAACATTGGTTATTTATTGAAAATTGTAAATTAGTAATTTCTATCTTGTTTCAAGATAGGGCCAAGACCACAGACTTTGCCCGCGGGAATCTATTAAGTTGGTTTAATTTATTTTATTCGGTCAAAACCTTTTTGATTTCTTTTTCCAGTTTTTTAGTAAAGTTGACACCAAAACTTAGCCGTAAAATTTTGCCGTCGCCGTTATATTTAAAGAAAAGAGCCCCCTTTTGGTCACCGGGAGAGTCGTGAAGAAGCTGGTTTACAGTCATCAGCTTTTGTGGGCTGGTATTTTTGGGGATAGTAACAATAAAGTCGGCCTCTTTGTCTTGGTTGACAGGCTTATTCTTGTTTTCGGCTTGATAGATTCGGTCTGACTGGTGATTATAGATTTCCTTGGCCTCAGAGACAGTATAGATTTCGTCAGCTAAAACCGATTTCTCCTCTTCCCTTTTATCAATTTTACCAATAACAACAATAGCGTTACCGTTGACTAGTTTTTCCTTGTTGTCTTTGTAAACTTTGGGGAAAACGACAATATTGCTAGTCCCGGTTTCATCTTCAAGGTTTAAAAAGGCCATTTCTTCGTTATTTCTTTTAGTAAAGACGACTCGAATATTGTTGATAATGCCCAAGAGTTTGACTCGACTGTTGGTGGGCAAGTCTTCGACGCTATTATTTTTGTGATCAAAATTGTTAGCTAGCTCTTGATCCCAAAGGGGCTGGCTGTTAAGAGAAAAACCTAATAGTTCGTTCTCGAAGTTTTGGAGTTCTTGTTTGGGAAATTCGGCCATAGTTGGCAAACGGTCTGTTCTGATTTGTTTTTTTTCTTGTTGGCCAAAGAGGCTGGTTTGGCCTAAAAGCCGGTTTTTTTGTTCTTTTTCGCAAGCGGCGCGAATATTTTCCAATCCTGCCAACAAACTTGACCGTTTGCCAAAACTATCCATGGCCCCTACTTTTATTAGGCTTTCAATAACTTTTTTGTTAGCTTTTTGACTATCGACTCGGAGACAAAAATCGGACAAAGAGGCAAAAGAGCCGTTTTTTCTTTCGGCAATAATAGCCACAATGGCGGCTTCACCAACATTTTTAACGACCGATAGTCCCAGCCGGATGGCCTTGTTTTCCAGTGAACCCTTTTCTTTTTCGATAGTAAAATTCTTTTTGGAAACATTAATATCCGGTGGTAAGACATCAATGCCCATGCGACGACACTCGTCAATAGCTAAAATCAACCGGCCACGCTCGGAACGGCCGCTTTCAGCCGATAAAACTGCGGCTGTGAACTCGACCGGATAGTGGGTTTTCATCCAGGCGGTTTGATAGGCAATCATGGCATAAGAAGCCGAATGGGCCTTATTGAAGCCATAACTGGCGAATTTTTCGATCATGGCAAAGACAGTTTCGGCTACCTGTTTTGGATAGCCATTGTCAAGGCAACCGGAAATAAAATCCTTTTTCTCACTTTTCATGATCGAAAGTTTTTTCTTGCCGATGGCCCGGCGGAGAAGATCGGCTCGGCCCAGGGAAAAACCAGCCATCAAGTGGGCAATTTGCATGATTTGCTCTTGGTAGACAATAATGCCGTAAGTTTCTTCTAAGATAGATCGTAATTTAACGTCGGGGTAGTCGACCAGGCGAGGATTTTTTTTTCGGTTAACAAAATCGTCAATAAATTGCATTGGTCCGGGTCGGAAAAGAGCTACCATGGCGGAAAGATCGGAAAAACGGTTAGGCTGGAGCTTTTTGGCTAGTCGTCTCATGCCCTCACTTTCCAGCTGGAAGACACCGGTAGTCTCACCGCGAGAAATCATCTGGTAAACTTTTTTATCATCAAGAGGGATTTCAGAAACATCAACCCGTTTTTTTTCGGTCTGAGCCACAAAATCAATGGCCCGCTCTAAAATAGTTAAATTTCGCAATCCTAAAAAATCCATTTTTAGTAAGCCCACCGCATCATCGTCGATATTAAGATCCAGAGAATACATATCGTATTGGGTGGTAACGCGATCGCCTTTAGATTCTAGTTGCAGCGGGGTGTAGTTGACTAAGGGCTTATCGGCTAAAACTACTCCCGCTGCGTGAGTAGAAGCATGGCGGGCGACACCAACAATTTTTTTGGCTAAATCTAAAATTTTTTTTGTTTCGGTTTCAGTTTCGTAGGCGATTTTTAGCTCCGGGTTGATTTTTAGCGCTTCATCAATAGAAATTTTTTTGCCTGCCTCGGCGGGAATCATTTTGGCAATCCTGTCGCCAGTAGAATAAGGGAAATCTAAGACCCGGGCAATATCTCGAACCGCCATTCGCGACTCAATGGTGCCAAAGGTGATAATGTTGGCCACATGTTCTTGACCATATTTGTCTCTAACATAGTTGATAACCTCGTCGCGGCGATCATCAGAGAAATCAATATCAAAATCAGGCGTCGATTTTCTTTCCGGGTTTAAGAAGCGCTCAAAGGGTAAAACATGAAAAAGAGGATCAACCGAGGTAATTCTTAAGGCATAGGCCACAATCGAACCGGCCCCACTGCCTCGGCCCGGGCCAACCCTAATGCCTTGTTTTTTAGCCCAATTAACATAATCTTGGACAATTAAGAAATAGTCAGCATAGCCCATATCGATAATAATTTTTAATTCGTAATCAATTCGATCCTTGATTTCTTTAGTTATTTTGGGATAACGAATTTTAGCCTGCTGAAAAGTAAATTTCTTCAAGTAAAGGGCTGAATTGGTTTCACCTTTAGGTAAGGGAAAAGAGGGATAAACGGCTCGGCCTAGGGGGATTGTTAATTGGCAGGCCTCGGCGATTTTTAAGGTGTTGTTAAGAGCGTCAGGAAAATCGGCAAAATCACGCCACATTTCTTCTGGCCCCTTAAGGTAAAAATCGGGTGAGTCGAGCAGGCTTAAACGATTAGGGTCGTTAATGGTTTTTTGCATCCCAATGGCCATTAAGGCGTCTTGGGCTTCGGCATCGTCACTTTCTAAATAGTGGGCATCGTTGGTGGCCACTAAGGGAATACCCAAAAGACGGGAAAGCGTAATTAGTTTTTTATTGGCTCGGTCCTGGTCGGCAATTTTTGGGTGGTGTTGAAGCTCAAGATAAAAATCGCCATTAAAAATTTCATAGAGCTCTTTGGCCTTTTGGGTCGCTTCGTTGTCTCTTTCTTCTAATAATAAGGCTGGAATCAGACCATGAAGACAGGCACTTAGAGCCACTAGACCCCGAGAATGTTTTTTTAGCAAGTCAATATCAATCCGAGGCTTATAATAAAAGCCTTCAAGGTGAGCTTTTGTTACTAAGGTCATTAAATTTTGGTAGCCGGTGAAGTCTTTGGCCAGTAAAACCAAATGGTGGGGCATTAAGTTTGGGCCGCCGGCTTTTTCAGTCATAGGCCCGGGAGCAAGATACATTTCACAGCCGATAATGGGCTTGATGCCGACCTGGCGACAGCTATTGTAAAATTTAATGGCCCCATACATCACTCCATGATCGGTTAGGGCGATTGATTTCATACCTAAACTTTTAGCCTTAGGGGCGATTTCTTTTGCTTTGGCTAAACCATCCAGCAAAGAATAGTCGCTGTGAACATGGAGGTGGACAAAGTCTTTTTTAGCCACGATTTAAGATTTTAATTAACAGGGTTTTAGTTTTGGCAATATCGGCTCTTCCTTTGGTTTTTTGTTGAACTTGGCCAATTAGGAAGCCTAAAGCGGCCCTCTTACCGGCTCGATAATCGTCGAGGGCTTTTGGGTTTTTTTTGACAACCTGGTTAACAATAGTCTTTAAGTCGTCTCCGGATATTAATACCGACTCTTGGGCCGATTTTATTTTGTCGATGAACTCTTCCGGGGTGGTTTTTTCCAGAGGATAATCACGATTAATAATAGCGTTAACGATTTTGTTAATAGCGATTTTTTCCTTGACGGCAATTGCTAGGGTTTTTTCTGCCCGGTCGGGATATTTTCTGACCAAGATATCGGCCTGATAGGGACTAAGATGATATTGGCTAATTAGCCGAGCGGCTATTTCTTTAGGAAGTTCGGGTAAGGATTTTTTTAATTCGTCTAGGTGGAAAAGTTTTTTTAAGTCAAGAGGGGGAATATCAGGTTCCGGGAAATAGCGGTATTCATAGGCTTCTTCTTTAGTTCTTTGAGAAAAGGTGATTTTTTGACGCGGGTTATAACCCCTGGTTTCTTGAACGATTTTTTTGTTAGCCGATAGCAATTGGCTTTGCCGGTCGATTTCATAAACAATGGCATCATGAAGATAACGGAAGGAGTTAATATTTTTTATTTCCACCTTGTAATTTGGCAGGGGGTCTTTGGGGTCTTTTTTTAAGGAAATATTAGCCTCTAGTCTCATTTGACCCTTTTCCATATCGGCCGATGATATTTTTAGGGTTCGGACCAGCTGATGGATTTTTTGAGCATAATCTTTGGCTTCTTGGGGGCCGGTTAAGTCGGGGCAAGAAACCACCTCAATTAAAGGAACACCAGACTTATTAAAATCAAGTAATCGCTTTTTACCCCTCATTAATGATTTGGCGGTATCTTCTTCCAGGTGAATTTCTCTAATGTTGATTTTTTGGCCGGTGTCAAGGTTTACCTGGCCGCCAACCCCCATTGGTCGGAAAAATTGGCTAATTTGGTAGCCCTTTGGTAAATCAGGATAAAAATAGTTTTTTCGGTCAAACCAGGTTTTCTGATTAATTTGGCATTTCAAGGCCAAAGCCAAAAGCAGGGTTCTTCTGATCGCCTCCTGGTTGGGTACCGGCAGGGCCCCGGGTAAGCCTAAACAGACTGGGCAAGTTTGGGTATTGGGTTCTTTGCCAAAGTGGTCGGCCGGACAATTACAAAACATTTTTCTGACAGTGGTTAGCTCAATATGAATTTCCAGGCCGATAACAGGAAAAAATTTTACTTTGGTCATGTTTGGTTAATTTTTTGGAAAATAAGATTCTGGCGCCGATGAAAGATCAGGCTTAGGCTAATTAGAGTTAAGCCGGCAATAATGATCACCACTCTAACTCCGATTAAGTCTACTAAGGAGGCAATCAGCAGTAATGGTAACATCCCGGCCAAAGAAATCAACATATTTAAGATGCCGTAAATGCGACCGCGGATTTCAAAGGGGGCGTGTTCTTGAATTAGTGTTTTGGCGGGGATAACGGTGAGGATAAAAGATAGGCCCAGGCCGACTAACAACACCCAAACCAGATAGGGAGCCAGTGAAGACAGGCTGGCTAAAAAAATGAAGATAAGGCTGACCCCGGAAAAGAACAAGCCGTTAATGATTAAAGATTTTTTTCTTAATTGACCGTTTTTGATGATCTTGCTAGCCCAGGCTCCGCCGATAATGGCGCCGATAAGACCGGGAGTGACAATAGATAAAGAGGCGCCAGTGATAGGAACATTAAGAGTTTGAGCCAAAACCGGGGCAATGATAATGGCGGCGCCAATAAAGGCTTGTACCAGGGCCAAGAAGAGAACGGGGAACAAAACCAGTCGATTCTTTTTTAAGAAAAATAGGCTGTTTCTAATATCAGAGAGGAACTCTTCCGGATTAAAATCTTCCCAGGCTCTCTTAAGCGTTTTTTTATGGTTAAGGAGTTTTTCGGGGACTAAGGCGATGGCGCCAGCTCCCCCGATAAGCATTAAAGAGACTAGAGGAAAGACTAATTGATAGTTTGGTACTAGACTAAGAACTAGCCCCGAAATTAGCGATCCTAAAATGATAGAGCCTTGAGCGGCAAAGAGCCAGAGGGTGTTGGCCATACCCAGGTTTTCTTTTTTGACGACGTTAGGCAAAATTGCCTCCATGGCTGGATTAAAAAGTTCATCGAAGAGAGAATAAAAAAGCACTAAAGGAAAAGCCAAAAAAATTTGGTTTTTAATAGTTAAAAAAAATAACGCAATTACGGCTTGAGATAGATTGCTGATAAAAAAAACCTTTCTTTTATTAACTTTATCGACAATGGTGCCGGCCAAAATTCCCAATAAGGTCCCCGGTAAGTAGTAAAGGATGGTGATTAGGGCGATAACCGATGATGAGCCAACCTCCAAAAAAACGATATTAATAATTGAAAAGAGAGTGATTGCCGCCGCTACATTAGAGCATAGTTGAGAAAACAAAAGCAGACAAAAATTTTTATTGTGAAAAATTTCCGGTAGATTAATTTTCTTCATGGATTAGGGTTTCAATTTGATAGGCCAGTCTGATAATTTGATCTTCTTGCTTTTGAGGGCCAACTATCTGCAGGCCCATTGGCAGGCCCTTTTGGTCAAGGCCGCAAGGAAGGTTAATAGCGGGTAATCCCGCCAGGGCGCTTCCTTCAACTAAAACATCTTGCATTTCGCCAAACATAGCGCTTTTTTTCCAGGCCCCGACCTCAAGAGCGGTGGTGGGGGTAGTGGGAGCCAAAATTAGATCCACCTTTTCAAAGGTGTTGGCAAAATCGTTAATAATTTTAGTCCGGGCCTTTTGGGCCTTAAGATAGTATTGATCAAAATAGCCGGCTGAAAGAACAAAGGTACCCAGCATAATTCGCCGTAGGGCTTCTAAGCCGAAGAAGGTCCGGTTTTGGCCGTAGCGAATGCCATCATAACGGGCCAGGTTGGAAGAAACCTCGGCTCTTTGCAAAATAGTATAAACAGCAATGCTAATTTTCGGATCTAAAAGAGAAATTTCCTTTATTTGGTGGCCCGATTTTTTTAACTGATTAGTAATGGCTATTATCTTTTGATTAATGGCCTTCTCTGCTAGAGAAAAATATTCTTTAGGCAGGCCAATAGTTAATTTTTTTTCCGGGAGAATTTTTTTAGTGGGAAGATTTTGGGCTGGGGATTTAATGGTTGTGGCATCCTGATCATCGGGGCCGGCGAGAAGATTGTAAATTAAAGCGGCATCGGCGACTGTCTTAGTAATTGGTCCAGGACAATCCAAGGATGAGGCCATGGCAATTACTCCCCAGCGGCTAACTCGGCCATAAGTAGGTTTTAAGCCAACGACACCGCACCAAGCGGCTGGTTGTCTGATGGAGCCAGCCGTTTCGGAGCCAATAGCGGCTGGGGCCATATCAGCGGCGACAGCGGCGGCTGAGCCGCCCGAGGAACCGCCCGGAGTCCGGCTGGTATCGTGAGGGTTTCTGGTGGGGCCAAAATCAGAAGTTTCAGTCGAGGAACCATGAGCCCAGGC